>NZ_JAZGTF010000011.1:0-221949 GCF_037389125.1 Photobacterium sp. MCCC 1A19761 | reverse complement strand
CATAGTACTTTTTAGAACCATAGTACTTGGTGTAACTATTTTTCGACTTGTAGTCATGATACTTGCTGTCTTTGTGAACGTAGGTGTTGTAAGACTTTTTCGAGATGGAGCAACTGACTTTCACTTTAGAAGACATATAACCGGAACTGTGCACGCCATAGTAGCTATTGGCGTGCACACCTGTGGTCACAAGTGCAAGTGCTGCAAGAAGGCCAACTGTTTTTACATTCATTGTTTCAAATTCCTGATTATTTTTTCTAAAGGACACTCCTGTATGATTCTCTGGTCAATCCGTTTACCACGATATTATTTATAGGTACGCGCGAAAGTCTCCGCAAAAAATCAGGAGAAATATCCGTTCCAATCTTGAGACGTGTTTATTGTTTATCAGGAAGGGGTAGAAAAATGAGACAGCAGATCTGAAATGAACTTTGGGTCCTCGCAATTCATGCTGACGTGGTGTCTCCTGTTCGACAGGGGCCGTCTCAATACCTAGACTGATCATCAAGAGCCTGCTTTTGCCGCAGGCGAAATTCCGCATTGCTACGCGACCGACAGGCGCCGTTTTATGGCTACACATCCAGCTGATATCCCTAATGAAGAAATGCTGTCGCAACTGCCGGAAAACGGTGGTGGTTACTGGAACCGTCTGGTGTTCGAGCAAAGTCCGTATCTGTTGCAACATGCTGCGAACCCGGTGGACTGGTATCCCTGGAGCGAGGCTGCGTTTGAAAAAGCCAAGCGGGAAAACAAGCCGATCTTTCTGTCCATTGGCTACGCGACATGCCATTGGTGCCATGTGATGGCTCGGGAATCCTTTGAGGATGCTGAAGTCGCGGCGCTGCTGAACCGGGATTTTGTGGCGATCAAAGTGGATCGGGAAGAGCGTCCGGATATCGACCATCTCCATATGGCCGCCTGTCAGGCCATGACCGGCAGGGGCGGCTGGCCGCTGACCTGTTTTCTTACCCCCGACGGTCAGGTGTTTTACGCCACGACGTATGTACCGAAACTAGGAAGCGGCAACCTGCCGGGAATGATGACGTTGTTGCCGGGTGTCATGCACGCCTGGTTGACCCAGCCGGATGTTCTGCACAATGGCGCGATGCAGCTCAGCAACCGGCTCCGGGCAATGACGCAGCAGACGCCATCGGGAGCGCTTGCCAGTCACATTGAATCTCAGGCATTTGCGTGGTTTGAACAGAACTTCGATGCGCTGAATGGGGGATTTGGCCGGGCACCCAAGTTCCCGTCGCCGCATCAGTACCTATTCTTGCTCCGCTACTGGCATCGTCATGGCAAGCCGCAGGCATTCGCCATGGCCCGGAAATCCTTGCAGGCGATGCGCCTGGGCGGACTGTTTGACCATGTCGGATTCGGTTTTCACCGCTACAGTACGGATAACCGCTGGCTGCTGCCTCATTTTGAAAAGATGCTCTACGATCAAGCCATGTTGCTGCTGGCCTATAGTGAAGCGTATGCAGCCACCGGGGAGACGTTTTACCACCAGACCGCCGGCGAGATTGTCCAGTACCTGACGACTCGTATGCAGCATCCGGGCGGGGCATTCTACAGCGCCGAAGATGCTGATATCGAAGGGGAAGAAGGGAAGTTCTATGTGTGGCGATACGAGGAACTGAGCCGCATCCTGCCGTCGGACGAGCTGGAATGGTTTGCCCGACAGTTCCATGTTTTGCCGCAGGGGAATTACCTGGATGAAGCCACGGGCCGTCCGACCGGGGCGAACATCCTGTACCTCACGCGGCTTCCCCGCGAGCTGGCAACAATTGCCGGCGCCTCCTTGCCGGTGTGGCAGGATCGTTGGGCGGGGATCCGTCATCAGCTGGCCAGTCAGCGAATGCTGCGGGTGCCACCGCTGTGTGACGATAAAGTGCTGACGGACTGGAATGGCCTGATGATTGCCGCGTTGGCCCGAAGTGCCTGGTTGCGAGATGCCCCGGAAGATTTGCAGACTGCCCGCAAAGCATTCGACTTTGTCTTAAGTCATCTCAACGACGAAACGGATCAACTCAATAAACGGTACCGCAACGGCAAATCCGGATTACCGGGCTTGCTGGATGACTATGCCGCCATGATCGGTGCGGCTCTGGCGTTACATCAGGCAACCTTGGCATTCTCCTATTTGCGCCAGGCGTTGCGCTGGATGGCGGTGGCGATTAAAAAGTTCTGGGACCCCAGTCATGGCGGATTCTTCCTGACTGAATCGGATACTGAGTTGGCGGTGCGGGCCAAGGATGGTTACGACGGCGCTTCGCCGTCAGGCAATGCGTTGATGGCTCAGAATTTGGTGATGCTCTATCAATTGACCGGACAGCGCCGCTGGCGCAATTTCTTTGACAGCTTGGTGGGGGCTTTTGCTGACCAGGTGAATACGTATCCGGCTGGATTCACCATGTTGCTGAGTGCGCTGGATTGGATGAACCATCCCGGACCGAACCTGGTGCTGGCCGGTCCGGAGCCACTCGAAGCACTGATGGCGCCACTTCGGGGGCGGTATATACCCAATGCGGTCTGGCTTGGCGTAGATGCGGCACATCAGGCTGAACTCAGTCAGTTCGCGCCGTTTACTGGCCAGATGGATACCCGGGAGCCGGCTTTGTATGTTTGCCAGGGAGCGGCTTGTGAGCTGCCTGTAACCGGGCGGGCAAAGATTACCGCCCGGTTACAGGCCCTGGTAGCTGAGTGTCGTCAGGCGCCATCCGCATGAGTTCAGGGCCATGAGTCTCCGCATCATAAGTTTTAGTAGCGTGAGCTTCACTACCATGAGCTCATTGCCATGAGTTCAGGGCCGCATCGTCCTCAAGACAGCCAAGCGGATCCGCGTGCCGAATCGTATGAACCGGCATCCGATCCTGTCGCCACCGTCTTTGCTTATCATGAGCGTACCAAGCATCAGTTTGATCGTTACGCCAGGGCGCTGGGGTATTTAGACTGGGCGAACCAGCCGTGCCCGTTTCGCCGTTATTCAGGCACCCGGTTGATTCACTTGCCGCTGCCAGAGCAGGATCTTACGCCGGGCTACGACGCCTTTTTTGCCGGGCAGGCAATGACGCGACAGGCGGTTCATCCAACCTCGTTGTCCGCCTTCTTTTATTTTGCGCTGGCACTTTCCGCCTGGAAGCGTTATCAGCAGAATCGCTGGTCGCTGCGGGTGAATCCCTCGAGCGGAAATCTGCATCCCACCGAGTGTTATTTAATCGCGAATGCCTTACCCGGTTTCACTGATCTGCCGGGGGTTTATCATTACGCACCGTTGCAGCATCAGCTCGAGTGCCGGGCCACATTGACGACTGCGGACTGGCAGGCTTTGATGAAGGAGCTCGCGCCACAGGAGAGCGCTTTGCCGGACGGGACTTTCCTTGTCGCGCTCAGCTCGATTCACTGGCGCGAAGCCTGGAAATATGGTGAGCGGGCGTATCGGTACTGTCAGCACGACTGTGGTCATGCGCTGGCTGCACTGACGATCGCCGCCGGTCTGCAAGGCTGGCAGCTTCAACTGGTGGAAGGGATTTCGGATCGGGATCTGGCAACCCTGATGGGTCTGGATCGCATGCAAGATGGTTTTCACCCGGCAGAGGTGGAATCGCCGGATTTGCTCGCCGTAGTGACTCCAGTGGGGACGCGTATCCAATCAGGATGGTCGCCTTCACCGGGCATGATAAACACGATCGCCAATGCCGGCTGGCACGGGCAAGCCAATACACTCAGTGACGCACATCATCCCTGGCCCTGGATCGACAAGGTAGCGCAGGCGGCACTCAAACCAAAAACAGACTCAAACCTGGAAACAACAGCCTGCAATGAGTCGGACAAAATGGCTGGCGTTGATCACCCGCCGGAGGTCAGCCAGCACTCGGATCTCAAGTCGCAAACCGGCCACCCGCCATTTACGGCAGGGCAGATCATTCGTCAGCGCCGCAGCGCACTGGACATGGACGGCAGCACCCAGATCAGCCGCGCCATGTTTTACACCATCCTCAACAGTACTTTACCGCTTGAAAATCCCCGTTTGTTTTCCGCCTGTCGTTGGCCGCCCCGGGTCCATCTCGGACTCTTTGTACACCGTGTCGCGGGCTTGCCGCCCGGACTGTATGCGCTGCTCAGAGACGTGGCGGCGAACGTGCAACTGCGTGATGCGATGAATCCGGATTTTATCTGGCGAAAACCGACAGATTGCCCACAACACTTGCCGTTGTATTGTCTCTGTGAGGGAGATGCCCGGGAAGTGTCTGAGCTGCTCAGCTGCCATCAGAGTATCGCCAGTGGCGGCGTGTTCAGTTGCGCGATGCTGGCCGAATTCGAACAGCCGATTCGGACGCTGGGACCGTGGTGGTATCGGCGTTTGTTTTGGGAAACCGGGATGATCGGGCAGATGTTGTACCTGGAAGCTGAAGCCAGCGGGATCCGCGCCACCGGGATTGGGTGCTATTTTGATGATCCGGTTCATCAACTGTTCGGGATAAATGATCGCAGTTTTCAGAGTCTGTATCACTTCACCATGGGCGGCCCCGTCGAGGATACGCGTCTGGAAACCCGCGCAGCCTATGAGACCGATTGCTCGGATCAGGGCGAGCCCTGAACTCATCTGCTTTGTCTCTGCCAGACATGCGAGCATAATAAAGCAGACAGCAATCATAAAAATAAGGAATGTCATGATGGATAAAGCGCCGTTCGTGATCAGAACCATGACCCGAGAAGAGGTTGATCTTGCCATAGAGTGGGCCGCTCAGGAGGGATGGAATCCGGGACTTAATGATGCCGCCAATTATTACGCCGCTGATCCGAATGGTTTTTTGATGGGGTTGCTGGGGGATGAGCCGATCGCGACGATCTCGGCCATTCGTTACGATGCTTCATTTGGCTTTATCGGATTTTACATCGTGAAACCGGAATTCCGCGGCCAGGGCTACGGCATTCAAATCTGGAATACCGCGCTGGACTATCTCGAAGGCTGTAACATTGCGCTGGATGGGGTGGTGGCGCAACAGGACAATTACAAAAAATCTGGTTTTCAACTGGCTTACCGTAATATTCGCTATGAAGGCGCCGGTGGTGGTTTTGTTGAGCCCGATCCTTCGATTGTTCCTTTGTCTGCACACTCTCTTGCTCAAATCCAAACCTATGAGCAAGATTTTTTCCCCGCACCTCGTCCTCAGTTTCTGCAAACCTGGCTCACCCAGCCATCGGCGCAGGTGTATGGGATGCTCAAGGACGGACAACTGGGCGGATATGGCGTGATCCGCGCTTGTCGCTCGGGCTATAAAATAGGTCCCCTGTATGCCAATAGTCCGACCATCGCCGAGCAGTTGTTCCGGGCGTTGAAAGCGACGGTGAGTGAGCACGATGCGATTTATCTCGACGTCCCTGAAGTCAATGCGGAGGCTGTGGCGATGGCAGAATGCGAACAAATGACGGTTTCTTTTGAAACCGCGCGGATGTATACCCAAAGTGAGCCGGAACTGCCACTCCATCGTATTTTTGGCGTGACTTCTTTTGAGATCGGATAAAGGTTGAGAGTAGGCGTTGTCTGTGGGGGGCCGGCATCCGTCGATTTTCCAATTGACTTTGAACTCATCACAATATATTTTCCGCGCCGAGATCGAACATAAAGACGCTTGACCATGATTTATATTGTCCTGAAGCGCTTCGTCAGAAGGCTTCGCTCCGTGCAGTTCCACGATGAAGTGTTGCTCGGAGCCTGAATGACTGAATCTTCATCAGATACTGAGATGCGTGAAAAGCGCAGGTCATGTTGTATCTGATGAATGAGCAAGTGCTGGCCGGTGATGATGCTTCGTCACCGGCCTTTTTGTATCCAAAATTCGATACATTTTTCTTGAATCACAAGAATAAGGGCCAGTCATTGCGACCGGCCCTTTTTTATGTTTGAACACAGTGAGTTACCTATGATTTCAATGTTTACCTCGACATTGCTCTTTTTGATTGCGTTTCTGGTGGGTGCCGATGAGCTGTTACTGGGCCCCATTCTCGCGCCGATTGGTCTTGATTTGGAGGTGAAGCCGGAGCGGGTCACGCTCTTTATTACCGCATACAGTTTGGCAATTGCGCTGGCTGCACCTTATTTTGGCCGCTGGTCTGACCGCATTGGGCGGATGAAAATTATCGTCCCGGCGTGTGTCCTTTTCGGGATAGCCTCAATCGCAACCGGACTGGTGGAAGACTTTGAGTGGGCTTTAGTCACCCGGGTGGTGACCGGTTTGGCCAGCGCCGGGATGTTGCCGATTGCGTTTGCACTGGCCGGCGATCAGCCCGGCAAACAGGCGATGAAGCAGATTGTACTGGTGCAGGCAGGTCTGACCCTCGGGATGATTGCGAGCCCCGGGATTGGGGCCTTGCTGACTGAGTGGTATTCGTGGCGGGTTGCGTTTATCGCATTAGGCGCAGCGGCCTTGCTGGTTGCGCTGGCACTGGTGTTCACCGCGAAAGTGCACTTCGCAACGCGGCCGGTGAGCCGCGAGCCCGGTTCCTCCTTCAATCCGTTGCAAATACCGGGTGCCGTAGGAGCCCTGATGGCGATGGGCTTTGGTCTTGGTGGTGGCATCGGGGTGTTTAACCTGATCGGTCAGCGGCTGCGTGATGCTGCGGGTCTCGAAATTGCCTCGGTCGGGATGGTGTATGCCTCTCTCGGCGTGGTCAGCGTGCTGGGTAACCTGGCGCTGTCGCGGGTAATGCGACGTGCCGGCAGTGGCCGGGTCGTGATGCGGGGAGCCTTGGTGGTTTGTCTGTGCTGTAGCCTGTGGGTGTTCACCGGTGATGACCTGACTTTTCTCGCGGTGGCGCCGATGTTGGCGTTCTGGTCTTTGGCCGGCGGCGTCGGCTCACCGGCGTTGCAGAACCATATCGCGCAGCTTTCTGAAACGGATCGCGGCGCACTGATGGCCATGGGGATGAGCATGATGCACCTGGGCGTGGCCTTGTGGTCTGGCTCTGCGGGATTGGTGTATTCACTCGGGGCGCCATGGGTAGCTGGGCTGGCTGCGATTTTGTTCGGTGTTGCGATTTTCGCATTGCGTCCAGTCGGCAAGACCAGGTAGACCGCCCTGGTGCGTACCATGCTGCGATACCATTTCCACGGATGAACTTTTGTGGTTCAGTCATCCGGATCTGAATGAACGGGCACGCGGGTGCCCGTTTTACGTTTATTCGGGTTGATGTTTCAGGCGAATTGCTGCGATCTTTTGCTTGAGTTTCAGTTTGATCACCGGATAAGCGTTGCCGGTGATCACCCCGCATCCCACCAGAACAATCCCGGCAGTCTGAGTCCACTCAATTCTCCCTCCATTGACCATGCTGATCAACACTGTAAATACCGGCATCAGGTTAAACAGGGAAGTCACCCGATCCGGCCCCAGATCCCGGGCCCCTTTCATCCAGAAGTAATAGGCAATCAGCGTGCCGCCAAGCCCCATGTAAATCAGAAGCGCGGCATCCTGAGTGGTCAGCGCCTGGAAGGCTCGGATGGGGGTGTCGACGAGACAGACGATCACTGACATTTGCAACATGCCCAGACTGAGCATCCAGCGCAATTGCTGGCTGAGTGGGATGTGCGGGACCCAGCGTTTGGCTAGGATGGTGTACAAACAACCGCTGATGAGGGCGATCAGCATGAGTAAATCGCCGGGGTTGAAGGCCAGTGAGGTGAACTGACCCTGGGTGATGACCAGCAGCACACCGCCAAAACTGATCAGCGCCCCTAGGATGTGAAACCGGTAAATGCGGGTGTGCAGCAGGATTGCCGAAAGCAAGATACCGGCCAGTGGCATGTTGGCAGCCACAATGGCGGCATTGACCGGCGAGGTATATTGCATCGCACTGAAAATCGCGAAATTTTGGATCAGCACCCCAACCAGCGAAATGAAAAACAGTGCTCCTTTGTCCCGGAGGGACAGGACCGACTCCGGCTCGGCGCGCCACGCCCTGAGCCCCAGCAGCAGCAGGGCTGCCACAGAAAAACGTAAGGTCGCGCCCATCAGCGGTGAGATGACGTCGCTGATGGCTTGAATGGCATTGAAATTACTGGCCCAGAAAAAAATCGCAAGGACGACCCCGAGCCAGGTAAAGGCATGATTTGGCATGATGAACCTCAGGTTTGAAACAGGAAGCCAAAGCATATAAATTGCAATAGTGATTGTTAATTGACAGTTTTAAGAGGGTTTATCTCAAAAATGAAAGGTCATTCCCTGGACGATCTGCACCTGTTCGTGCAAGCAACCCAGTTTGAGAGCCTGACTCAGGCGGCAGACCGGCTCAATATTTCGCTCGCCACCTTGAGCCGGCGGATGAAACGGCTGGAGTCTCAGCTCAATTGCCGGTTGCTGAACCGAAGTGCCCATCACTTTTCGTTAACGCGGGATGGCGCTCGTTATCGTCAGCTGTGTGAGCCCTTCATTCATGGTCTGGAGAGCGTGCAATCGCGGATTGAAGACGATCGCCTGGGATTGTCCGGCAAGATAAAGATCTCGGCACCGATCAATATGACGCAGGTTTGGCTCAAGCATTGTATTTATGCGTTCGCCGAAAAACACCCGGATATCCATATCGAGCTGGATGTGCAAAATGAAAAAATTGATTTGCTCTCCAGGCAGGTGGACATCACCTTCCGGATTGGCGATCGGATTGAGTCTGACTGGATCGCCCGCAAACTTTGGCATCTGCCGTTTAAGTTATGTGCCTCGACCGTGTATCTGGAGCAATATGCGCCGATCACCCATCCGTCTGAACTGGCCCAGCATCGTCTGTTGACGATCACCGCCGATGCTAACTGGGCGATGCAACATCAAACTACGGGCGAGACATTCCAGTTGGATCAAGGGTTTTGTTTCACCTCCAATGATGTACTGCTGGTGCGGGATGCGGCCAGCCAGGGGCTGGGGATCGCCTGGATGCCACCTTATTACTTCGATTCACACTCGGATGATGTGCATCATTTGGTCCCGGTACTACCAGACTGGAAAGGGCACGACCGGGAAGTCTATCTGATGTACCGGGACCGGGAAAATCGTCCCGCGAGAATCGAGGCTTTCATCCACCATGTGTTGGCCTGGAAGACGGATCATTACAGACATTTAGAGATGAACTAAGCATTTTCGCTGAGTTTGCCGTTCAGCCACGCTGTATATTGGTTTGCTGCCGGATGGGCCCGGCTCCGTTCCGGGGTGATCAGGTAATACTCCAGACCGGGGAGCGTTGGGGCAGTAGCGCTCATTGCTGGCTCATGCGGCATTGGGACCAGCCAGCCGTTGGCCAGCGGGGTTTCGATCAGTAACGGGCTGACCAAAGCGATGCCCTGACTGGCAAGGGCGGCCTGGATGATTTGGTTTTCTTCATCGAACTCGCGAATGGTGATGGGATGCTTGGGGAACAGATTTTGAAGTTTCCGTTCATCATACACCGGGGGAAGCGCCGGATTTTTCCACCGGGTGCCCATGACGGTGGCTGGCATGGCCTCTGGCGAGGCGATACTTTGCCAGTACGCCGGTGTTGCATAGCACTGGAGGGATTCACGAAACAGCAGCGATGCCGTGGGATCATGTTCCGGCATAAGCCCATAGCGGATGACCAGATCCACCTGATGCGGGCTGGTCATATCCACCGGCTGATCATCGGCTTTAACCCGGACATCAAGGTTTGGGTGTAAGCTGCGGAACTCGGCCAGATGCGGGACCAACCACATCGCGGCAAAGGCGGTTGTGGTCCCGATGGTCAGGGGAACGTCGCGACAAGTGATCTCATTGATGGTGTCGGAGAGGGCCCGCAGCATTTGGTGGGCGATCCGGGCCAGTTGTTCACCATCCGGGGTTAATACGACGGCGCGGGTTTGGCGCTCGAATAGTTTGACCTGAAGCCTCTCTTCCAGTGTGCGGATCTGGTGAGATACAGCCGTAGGCGACACATGCAGCTCCTGGGCCGCCGCTTTAAAACTCAGTAATCTCGCAGCAGCCTCAAAGGTCCTGATACTCCTGAGCGGCGGCAATTGACCAAACATAGTGTTCCTTATAGATGAGATTTTCTCACCTGTCTGAAGATTAATCCCTTTTGTCAAAATGTACTGCGTTGAAGAGAATGACCCTGTTCAGCACATTTTGTTACGACCAATCTGATTCAGTCGTTTTGACTTTGAATCAGGTTGGAATAAGGAGATTATCATATGAAAAAGCTACTTGTTATCGATTCCAGTGCCCGCCGGACGGATCATTCTATTGCCGGATACAATTCAATTTCGAAACAACTCGGTACCTTATTTATCGATGAATGGATGAAGAAAAATCATCAGGATAGGGTTGTCTGTCGGGATGTCGGCGCGGCGCCGCCAGCGTTTATCTCGCAAGATTGGATTGCTGCCGTGTTTACCCCGGAAGTGCAACGCAGCGCGGCACAGCATCAATTACTGACCCTTTCCGATACCCTGATTGCCGAGGTTGAAGCCGCTGATGTGATCATCATGACCGCGCCGATGTATAACTACGGCATGCCGGCGGCATTGAAAGCCTGGTTTGATCAGGTGATCCGCATCAATAAAACGTTCACCTTTGATCGGAGCCGCGGTGACAACCCGCTTGAGCCTATTTTTCAGGGGAAGACCCTGGTGCTCCTGACTTCTGCGGGTGAGTTCGGGTTTGAGCCCGGCGGCAGCCGGGCGCACATGAACCATCTGGGCACTCACATTGAGGTGCTCAGCAAATATCTCGGGGTGAATGCGTTTTACGAAGTCCGTTCTGAGTATCAGGAGTTCGGCGATGCTCGTCACGAGCAATCGCTGGCTTCAGCCCGGGAAGCTGTGATTGAGCTGGCAGGCCGCTTGCGCGATTGCTAAGCGACCTCAGCTCCGATCTTTGCTGAGCGATCTGAAGTTACAACTGGATGAACGCTTAAGAGCAGCTACCCAAGATCAGCTAGGACTCCCTATCGATATGTAGTAATGTATATAGCGCTATTTTTATTGATAAAGAATTCAGGAGTCAGGTTGTGAAAATGTTGAGATCCGGGTTGTTTGCATGTTGTGCTGTATTGGCGGCGGGAAGCGCCTCGGCGGCAGAAAAAGTCACGGTGTTTGCGGCAGCCTCGCTGACCAATGCGATGAAGGAGGTGGCAGCGCTGTATGAGCAACAAACAGGGACCGGCTCGACGTTGTCGTTCGCTTCATCTTCAGCGCTGGCCCGACAGATTGCTCAGGGCGCACCAGCGGATATTTATCTCTCCGCCAATGAAAAGTGGATGAACTATGTCGCGCAGCAAGAAGCCATTGAACCTCAGAGCCGCAAAACACTGCTGACCAATCGTCTGGTGATGGTGGCGCCGACAGGGTATCCGGCGGATCAGATTGAAGTCACGGCCTCCTGGGATCTCACCGCCGCGCTGCAAGGAACGCGCTTGGCGACCGGCGATCCGAACCATGTCCCGGCGGGGATGTATGCCCAGCAATCGCTGGAGAACCTGGGCCTCTGGCAGCAGGCGATGCCTTTGCTGGCGCGGGCCAATAATGTCCGCTCGGCGTTGTTGCTGGTGGAGCGTCAGGAGGCCCTGCTGGGGATCGTGTATAAAACCGACGCACTGGTGTCGGAGAAGGTGAAGATTGTTGCGGAGCTCCCGGCATCGAGTCATACCCCAATATCTTATCCGGCAGCGCTGGTGAAGGGGCAGGCCGATGATGCGGTGAGGGCTTACTATGATTTTCTGCAATCGGATCAGGCTCGGGTTATTTTTGAGAAATACGGCTTTGGGGTAGCAGAGCGTGCTCTCTGACTATGAATGGCAGGCGCTGCTGCTGAGCTTGAAGGTCTCCGGTGTTGCGGTCATGGTCAGTCTGCCGTTCGGGATTGGATTTGCCTGGCTGTTGGCCCGACGACAGTTCTTCGGCAAGGCCTTTCTGGATGGGCTGATCCACCTGCCGTTGGTCCTGCCGCCGGTGGTGATCGGCTATTTGCTGCTGATTGTGCTGGGACGACAGGGTGTGGTGGGGCAATGGCTTTACAACTGGTTTGGCATCACGTTCAGTTTCAGTTGGCGGGGCGCTGCACTGGCGGTGGCCGTGGTGGCGTTTCCTTTGATGGTCCGTTCAATCCGGCTGGCGCTGGAAAGTGTTGATACGAAGCTGGAACAGGCCGCCCGCACCCTGGGTGCGGGACCGCTCAAAGTCTTCTTGACCATTACATTGCCGCTGACGCTGCCTGGTATTTTTACCGGCACGATTCTGGCGTTTGCCCGGGCGTTGGGAGAGTTTGGTGCGACCATTACCTTTGTCTCCAACATTCCCGGCGAGACCCAGACCATTCCGCTGGCCATGTATTCATTTATTGAAACCCCTGGCGCGGAAAGTGAAGCGGCTCGCTTGTGCGTGATTGCCATCGGGATTGCACTGATCTCTCTGCTCGTTTCTGAGTGGCTGTCCAGATTGGCGCGTAACCGGTTGGAGGCTGCATGCTGACGCTTGATATTCAAAAGCAACTGGGCAGTCTGGCACTGGACGTGAATCTGGAACTTCCGATGCAGGGGATCACGGCGATTTTCGGCCGTTCCGGCACCGGAAAAACGTCGCTGATCAATGTGATCAGCGGGCTGAGTCAGCCTGATCGTGGTCGCATCCAACTGGGCGATCATGTGTTATGCGACAGTGAGCGTGGTGTGTCGCTGCCGCCGGAAAAACGCCGTATTGGCTATGTGTTTCAGGATGCCCGACTGTTTCCGCACTACACGGTGGCCGGGAATCTCACCTATGGCTGCCGGCAGTTTGATCAGGCCCATTTTGATGATGTCGTTCAATTACTGGGGATCGAGCACTTGCTGAAGCGCTATCCGGCGTCGTTATCGGGCGGTGAAAAGCAGCGGGTGGCGATTGGCCGCGCACTGTTGAGCCGACCGGACATGCTGCTGATGGATGAGCCGTTGGCCTCGCTGGATTTACCGCGTAAGCAAGAGCTGATGCCTTATCTGGAATCGCTGGCAAAGCAAGTCAAAATTCCGATTTTGTATGTGACCCACAGTCTGGATGAGATCCTGCGTCTGGCCGAACATATGGTGATGTTGAATCAGGGCAAAGTCGTGATTGCCGGTCATGTGAACAGTGTCTGGGGCTCGGCTGAAATGCGCCCCTGGTTGCCGGCCCGGGAGCAGAGTTCATTGATCAGTGCTCGGGTGAGTCATCATCACCCCAGATACGCCCTGACACAGGTGGAACTCGATCCGCATGCCAGTCTCTGGGTCGGACGTCTCAACCGGGCGCGCGGCGAATGGGTCCGGGTTCGGATCCATGCCAATGATGTGTCCCTGACCAAGGTTCAGCCAAGCCAAACCAGTATTCGCAACATTCTCAAGGCCAGCATCGATAAAGTACTGCCTGCGGATCAGGATCAGCATGTTGCGGTGCGACTTCGGGTAGGAGAAGCACGGATTTGGGCCAATCTGACGTTGTGGGCGGCTGAAGACTTGCAGTTGGCCATTGGCGATGACGTGTTTGCCCAAATTAAAGGGGTGAGCGTTACCCAGGATGACTTGGCATAACCTCGCTTGGACGCCGATCTCACACCGTTGATTAAACATCGAGTGACAAAGTACAGGAGATAAGCCGGATGATTTCATCCGGCTTTTTGTTATCTGCGTGCCCGTTTTGCAACAATCTCGCAACAAGTTAATATCAGCGCACTATAAAAATTTGCCATAAATAAGGACGACAAAAAAATAATTACTGTGACTTTTTTGTGAGCCGGAAAGTTATATATTCTTAATTCTCGCCATTAGTCGATTCGTTGCGTTTGATTACGTGTCTAACGGCCATGGAATATATGTCTGGTTTAGCTTCGCTGATTGTCTGCCGGGCTATACATGAAAAGAAGTATAGTCCTGTGAATTTATCCTTTTGTTTTGTTAGGTTTTAAAGTTGGATTTGTTCAAAAAACACACAGGAAATGTTTGTCAAAAGTCTGTCAGAATGGATAAAAAGTAACCGTTGCATATTGATGTGTTCAGCCTCCGGTCAGTATATTGTTTCGCACATTAAGGTTATACGAGCATTTGCTCAGCTAAAAATATTGCTTTCATAATAGACTTTTTTGCGAATCAAATAGCATCTAAGTGTATTTTGAAAACACAAATTCAACATATTAACTGGATGTACCCATGCGAACACTAGCACTCTTAATTCTTTCTTCGTTATTAGTTACAGGTTGTGGCGGCTCAGGTGGCGGCTCCGGCGAAAGCGCGACATCTAGCGGGAATACCGGTAATGGTTCAGCCATCTCAGGCGACAACGGTTTTGACAACAGCTCAAACACTTCGGGCAGCGGGTCAACAGCAGGGAATAGCGACAGCACAGGCAATAGCGGCAGTACCGACAGTGGTGACAGTGCTTCAAATGGTGATTTCGCAGAACAAATGCTGGCGGCAGTGAATGCGGCCCGTGCCGAGGCCCGTGATTGTGGTGGTCAGATCATGCCGGCGGTGCCTGCACTGACTTGGGATTACTCGCTGGAGCAAGCCGCGTTTGTTCACTCAAGCAACATGGCGAACTATAACTTCTTCAGCCATACGGGCATCAATGGCGATTCGCCAAGTGATCGTGTGACGGATCAGGGTTACAGCTGGTCAGCAACCGGTGAAAACATTGCCGCGGGTCAGAAGTCAATTGCAGAAGTGATGGATGGCTGGCTGAAGAGCCCGGGCCACTGTAAGAACATCATGGGTGCGAACTTCACGCAAATGGGTGCCGCTTCCGTGACCAACTCCAGTGCGCAATACGGTATTTACTGGACTCAGGTGTTTGCCCGTCCACGTTAATTTGCTGTGTATCACGCAAAATGAAAGAAGATCGCCGTCAGTCTGCTTGGGCTTGCGGCGATTTTTTTATTGCTGGTTTTTTATGACTGGTTTTTTATTTCTGATCATACGCCACGGGTGTGTCGGTCTGTGCCTGGCAAGTGCGGTCAAAATGGCGAATTTGATCCAGGAGCCAATGCGGATCATCAAGCGGCAAGTCATGACCTGCGCAAGGGTGCAACACCAGCGGAACTTGCCAGCGGGTCGCCAACACCTGACTGCAACTCACATCGACCAACTGGTCCTGTCGGGAGGCAATCAGCAAGGTGGGCCTGGTCGGTGAGAGCCGGGCGTTAAAGCGGGCGGCAGCCGACAGCTGTAACAGGGCGTTTGAACGACTAACCGGGAATTCCTCGCGCCAGTGGATCCACTGTTCGAGCTCCGCCTGGTGCTGCTCTGGGAAGTTCGAGGTCAGTTGCATGATGGTGGCTTCCTGAACTGCCGGTGGGCTGAACAGGGCACGGCCGAACCGGGGCAGTTGTCGCCAGTTTAAACGACGATAAAAAGGCGAATAAGGTCGAACACTGGTGTTGATCAACACCGCCGAATGGATTTCATTCGGGTAACCTGTCATCCATTCCAGTGCAATCATCCCCCCCATGGATATTGCAATCAGATCAATCTCATCCGTCTCATCCGTCTCATCCATCATCGTGTCGTGCAGGTGTAGCTGACCGCGCAGGTCATTGACCATGGCCCGGATACTGCCGGGGGACTGAGCCTGATAGCGTGCCCCGTTTCCTGCCAGATCCAGACAAATGACCTGGCGCTGCGGATAGTGCTGGCACAGCAGGGTGTAAAACGCGCCCCAGTGGCGTTGCTCCCGCAGCAGCCCCCGTAACAAAACCAGCGGACGAGGTGAGGCAGGGCGGAAGGTCGTTGAAGCGGGGGGCGGGCGGTTGTCCATGGCGGCGTCCTATAATTGCGATGGATTGAGCTTTCAGGCTTGGAATTTACAGGCTTTAAATTTACAGGCTTAGACTGGGCGGCGATGCGTCGGGATACCACAAGGCTCTGGCGGTGTCTGCATGACGCTGGCTGCTATCCCCCTGATACCATGACTGATAAGCATAGGTAGCATTGATTAAAAACTCCATCAGCGTCAGATGGGTCCGCAACACCCGCTGGATACGATGCGGCTTCATGGGATGGAAAAGCCCCAGCCGGTCAATGAGCTGGAGCGGGTTTTTACGCACCCAGCGCCAGGAACCCATTTCCAGGGTGATCGGCAGCAGATGAGTTCCGTTGGCTTCGGAGCGATCATACAGGTAGTCCCATAAATCCCCGTGGCAGGTGTAATGCAGGGCCTGGGGCTCAAAAATATAGTTTTGGTGCGGATAAGCGTTGAAAAACAGTTCTTTGAGGTGATAAACGTCGCCGATTTTTCGCATTGGCTGGGTCCGGCTTTTGGCATAGGGGAACCATAGCCGGTCTTTGCTGCCGAAACCGGAATGGCAATCCAGCGCCAGGGTCAGCGGGCGGTGCGCTGTTTCCAGACTGATCAAATCAACCAGAGCTTGGGCTTCGGCTTCCATTGCATGCCCGATATCCCCGCGATACCAGGGCAGATGTTTACTCAGCCGGTGACCGCCCACCAACCAGGCGGTCGACTCCTGGCTGTCGAGGGGCGCATTTCGCATCAAATCGACATGGTTGCCGTTGGAGCGGTAGCGTTTGGCCATCCCTACCGGGTTGAGCAGCGGCAGGAACACCAGCCGAATGGCCTGGAGTTTCAGCTGCAGGGCGCTATCCCAGTGCAGGCGCTGGCACAGGCTGTTCATGAAAGAGATCACGACTTGCGAACCGATGCGTTCCAGCCCGTGAACCCCACCGACAATCACCAGCCCCGGCACCTCTGGATCAGGATTTCCGAGACTCACGGCGTAGAGCGGAATGGGGTGAGAATCAAGGCTGACGGTGGTGAGCTGGCGGGTTTCGACGGGCACCGTGCGAATATGAGGAAGCTGGTGTTTGATCAGCGCTTCCAACTGGCCAAGTTCGGGCAGGCGGGCGTAGAGCATGGATGCGTGCAAATTCAGCCTCCCGAGGCGTATCCTTTGGGTTTCCTCCACCTGTGCCGGGGAGGAGAGCGTGACGTCCTTTGAATGATTTTAGGATGCGGGCAGAGTTTGACGCGAATATTTCAGCCAGGTAACAGTTTTATCTCCGGCGCTGGCTCTGTGGGGAGAGAGCTGCGCCGGGCGGATGGTGGGTTGCGCAGGTTAACTCATATTACGATTGGCCTTGATAGCGGCTTCTAATAAATATTGTTGTACGCCGATGACCCATTGCGGCCGGTTGATATAGCGGCTGATCAGGTAAAAAGGGATCAGAAACACAAAGAGTGGCACGGATTCATGGAAAAACGTCGAGGCGATCGCATCCTCATGCGAAAAATGGGTGAGGATTGCCAGAACGCCAAAGATACTGCCGAGTGTGACCAAAATTGCAGACAGGATCATGGTTATCCCCAGCAGATCCCGTAAGTAAAGTTTGGACGCAGTCATGATGATTCCCTCAAAAAATAACGTTCAGTCCGTAAATCATACGCCCAAATGCAATGTGATATGTGACATGTATCACACGCAAATAAACGCTAGGGAGGGAAAAAATTAATTTGTTGATTTAAAACAAATGATGACGATTTAACGGGGGGCGCTACAGCGCCCATTTGAACGCCTGGTGAAAATGAGCCTTGCCGTTGCTCCCAATCAGCTGGCCGTGGGAAAGGATAATGCGGTCAAAGGGCCAGGTCAGCACTTCCTGTAAGGATTGACGTAAGCGGGTTTTGTCTTTGAAAGTGATTCGCCAGTACAGCGGCATCGCCGGAGACTTAAAACAGCCGTTCAGCAGTGCCAGCCCGATGGTGAGCGGGTGGGTTGAATTGCCGAGCCAGGCGAGGGTATCGCCGACAATCAGGGTTTGGGATTGCGGATCGCAAAACAGAACTTCTTCCATTTTATCGCTGCCGCGCAACAGGGTTTGATACAACTGGTGGCGCCATAGCTCTGGGGTGGAGGCGCCGAGGGCATCGTCAAAAACCAGGTCCGTGCGCTTGTTTTGCAGCCCGGGGGGCGCGAAAAAATAGGCGTTCGGGTAGGCCAGCCACCACTCCGACAGAAACAGATGATGGTTCATATTGGGGCTGACAATCGCGTGGACCTGACCGAGTTGAGATAACTCCAGCTGAAGCTTGGTGGTCAGCTGCACCGGGGAGTGGATAAAGAGTTTATTGTCGTTTAGCCGGATCACGGTCATTCGGGCACCAACAGGAATGCCGTTCACTTTGAACGGCATATCCTGGTACCAGATCCGGTTGTTGCTCCATTCGTTCATCGGTCATCCTTAACCTGTTTCTGCGTCTGATCCGTCGACTTGGCCCTGTGCGATCAGAACCCCATCAGTTTCAGCAGATGTTCTGCCGTCTCGATTGCCTGCTGGCGATTGGCGATGTTCAGCTTCTGATAAAGGTTTCGGATATGAGTTTTGATCGTTGTTGAGGCAACATCAAGCTCAGACGCAATTTGTTCATTACTATAACCAGTGTAGATCAGTCCCAGGACCTGCCATTCCCGTTGCGTCAGCGGGCTGGTTCGGATCAGCTCCGGAACATCCGGCAGGTTCAGCAGCTTCTCGACGAAGTTCTCGTCAAAGTGCACCGAGCGGTTGCGCTCTTTGCTGGTCATTTCGCGCAGGAGCTGACGGGCCCGGTGAAGTTCCAGTTCACTCAGGCGCTTGCTGTCGACCAGCTCTTGCAACAGGTCACTGATCTCCCCACCGTCACATAGAAAGATCCCGACCATGCCGGTGCTGTTGGTCAGGACCAGGGCTTCATGCAGATGGGCCAGGGCTTGTGCCCGATCATTCTGGCGCTTGCTCAGGACGGCCTGCACCACCAGGTTGCGGTTCTTGTCAGTGATCAGATTGTGCTTATCACAGCTGTCCAGCAACATGTTGAGGATCCGCTGTGCGCGATCCAGTTCACCAACATTCACGCATGCACGCGCGATGTTGCGCCATTGCAATTGCTGGAAGTGGTTACAGGCGGCTTCCGGCTCTTCGGCTTTCTCCAGCCAGGACTGGATGCTGTCGATATCGCCTTTCAGCTGCCAGTAGAACAGGTTGGCCAGGTCGGTATTGGCGCGCCAGTCGATGTGGTACACCGAGCGATCCATCATGCTGTTACATAAGTCCAGGTACCGGGCAGCTTTGTCCTGCTCGCCGCGGGTGACGGCAATCCGGGCCAGCATCGAATAGGCGTGCAATGACTTGGTTTCATCAAAAGGCGCCAGGACATCCAGGCTCTTCTGTGCGGCTTCCTCGGCCTCGTCGAGACGGTTCCAGCACCACAGAATTTGCGCCCGCAGGCGGAGCAGGAATTCATGCAGCGGTACTTGTTGCAAGTGCTGCTCTTTCACCAGCTTGAATGCCTGATCCAGGAGTTCAAACGCGGACTGGACATACCCCTGAGCCAGCAGAATTTCACTCTGCTGCAGAATCGCCCACAGCGCCTGGTGATAAACATGATACTGCCGGGCCATCTTCTCGGTCTGTTGCATCATCGGCAGGGCGCGGCTGAGGTTGCCGAGGCAGTGGTGTACTTCACCGACCACGGAGGTGGCGACAATCCGGCTGCGGTAGGTGGTAGAGGGCAGCTGGCCGAGGGCCTGCTCGGAGAGTACCAGCGCATCTTCCGGTTTGCTCTGATTAATGGCGACCTGGGCACGCAGTGCATTGAACTCGCCTTGCAGGGCCTCGTCGAGCACTACATTGTGTTTCTGCATCTGGGCTTCGGCTTCGGCAATCAATTCACCGACATCATTGTACCGGTGCTGGCTCTGCATCAGCCACAGGCGCAGCAGGGCAAGGCGAGGGGTGCTGAACACCTGCTCCTGGTCGAGCAGGGCAATGCTGTCTTCGAGGAGATTCAGCTCGCCATGGTGGAACATCTCCCAGCCAAACTCCGTTAGAATATGCACGCTGAGCTCTTTATCTTCGATCTTCAGCGCATGGAGCAGGGCTTGCTGGGGAGAATTCTGTTTCAGCCAGGCTTTAGCGGCCAGGGAATGCAGTTCGGCGCGCTGCTGCGGAATTTGCGAGTAACGCTGGTGACGCAGAAACTCGGCAAACAGGTTGTGGAAGCGGTACCAGTTGTTATCGCCTTCCAGCGTATTGAGGAACAGGCCGAAGCGGTTGAGGGATTCCAGCATCGCCAGAGCGTCGGTACGGCCGGTCAGCTCTTGGACCAGTTCCGCATTGAACATATCCAGCACGGAGCATTGCAGCAGGAATTGCTGGGTTTCCCGATCCAGTTGATCGAACACTTCTTCGGCCAGGTAATCCCACAGGTGGCCGCGGTTAAAGCTGGCCATGGACACCGCCGACTCCACCAGATTGTTCGGTTTTTGCTGGGCATGGAGCGCAATCAGCTGTAAGGCCGACGGCCAGCCTTCGACTTGCTCGCGCAGGGTGGTCAGCACATCGGACTCCACGCTGGTGGTCACCCGTTTGTCAAAAAAGCGCCGGGTTTCCTCTTCATCAAACGCCAGCAGCTGGTTATCCACCTCAATGAGCTGATCGCGGACCCGCAGGTTTGCCGTGCCCAGCGGCGGCAGAGTACGGCTGGTGACCACTAAAGTCAGATTGTCCGGCATGCTTTTCAGGAAAAAGCGCATGCCGTCATGAATATCATCATTGTTGATGACGTGATAGTCATCGAGTACCAGATAGGTTTGTTGGTGGTATTCGCTGAGTTCACCGAAGAGTTCACTGAACAGGGTCGAAAGGCAGGCAAACTGGCGGCGCTCGGCCATTGCCTGGGTTTTCAGGCAGGCATTGCCGGTTGCTTTGTTGATGGCCTGAAGCAGGTAATTGGCGAACCGGAAGGTTTCGTTGTCATTTTCATCGATACTGAACCAACCGGTGTGCGAATGTTCACTCAGCCATTGTGCTGCCATGGTTGTTTTACCGTAGCCGGCCGGAGAGCGAAATAACACAAGACGATAAAAAGGTGCCTGTTCAAGAGTCTCCAGCAAACGAGGACGCAAAATCGCATTATGAAGGCGTGCTGGACGGGTTAGTTTAGAAGGTATCCACATAGTCTTGTTGTCTTTGTAAGGTTTCAGGAATGAGCAATCGTAATTCGGGCTTTCTGGTTCTTTTTATTGTGTGATCAGCCAACTTATCAATATTTGATCTACGCCATAACTTTACCCGGCTTCATGTTTAATTCAGCAATTGTGTATGCTCTCATCCCTAAAATTATGAGAGTCATCACATATATTGAATATTTCACCAAAGGTTAAGACCTCTGTTGCGCATCTGATTTAAGCTGGGTTTGTGAATCATGTTGCATTTGGTTTTCTTCGGCAGACGCCCTCCGCCTCGAAACTTTGCAGGACATCACAGAAAGGGAGGGTTCGGATGAACTACGCCCCTGCCACTCCTCCCTCATCCCCCGTTCTGCGGGAGGATGTTTTTAGGGGGGAACGAAGGCAACATGGACATCAGTTGGAATTCATCCTAGAGCGAGATTGAGCCATGTCTATGAATGGTCAGACAAAAAAATTCGATAAGGCAGCATTCAAAGCAGCTGTCGAGAAACACCTTTCCACCACCTATGCCCATACTGCCGAGACGGCGACAACCCGGAGCTGGTATCTGGCGATGGGCCGTGCCCTGGCAGAAATCAGTACCGGCAGCCTGCTGGCGACAGAACAGAAGTTGGCCGCAGAAAAAGCCCGCAGCGTGAACTACCTGTCACTTGAGTTTCTGATCGGCCGCCTGACCGGCAATAACCTGATCAGCATGGGTCTGTATGAGAACGTGGCCGAAGCGATGGAAGAGCTGGGTCAGAACCTGACGGATCTGCTGGAAGAAGAGCGTGATCCGGCGCTGGGTAACGGTGGTTTGGGACGTCTGGCGGCTTGTTTCATGGACTCACTGGCTGCTCAGGAATATCCGGCAGTGGGTTACGGCCTGCACTACGAGTACGGCTTGTTCCGCCAGTCGTTTGTTGACGGCCGCCAGGTGGAAGCACCGGATGCATGGCGTGGTCTGGAAGGCTACCCGTGGGAAGTGCTGCGTCCTGAGCTGTCGCAAACCGTGAGCTTGTATGGTCATGTGGAGACTTACACGGACGAGCAAGGCAACGCCTGCCGTCGTTGGGTACCGGGGATGACGGTTGAAGGTGTGGCCTGGGATCTGCCGATTGTCGGCTACGGGAATGACAGTGTTTATCCGCTGCGCCTATGGGAGTGCCGCTCCAATGCACCGTTTAACCTGGCGCGTTTCAATGATGGTGACTATGTGGGGAGTCAATATCCGGCTCTGGAAGCCGGGAACGTCACTAAAGTGCTGTATCCGAACGATAATCATGATCAGGGTAAAGCGCTGCGCCTGATGCAGCAGTATTTCCACTGCGCTTGTTCGGTAGCGGATATCCTTCGCCGTCATATCGGTGCAGGGAACACCATTGAAGATCTGGCCAAGCTGGAAACGATTCAGCTGAACGATACTCACCCGACTATCGCGATTCCGGAACTGATGCGTATTCTGATCGATGAATACAAACTGGGTTGGGATGCCGCGTGGGCGATTTCCTCGAAGACGTTTGCCTATACGAACCATACCCTGCTGCCGGAAGCACTGGAGACTTGGAGCGAGTCGCTGATTGCTGAGATGCTGCCGCGTCACATGGAAATCATCTTCGAAATCAACCATCGTTTCATGAAGCTGGTTGAACAAACCTGGCCGGGCAACAACGAAGTTAAGCGCAAGCTGTCAATTATTCAGGAAGGCCCGCAGCGCATGGTGCGTATGGCAAACCTGTGTGTGGTCAGCACCTATGCAGTGAACGGGGTCGCTGCGCTGCACTCTGATCTGGTGAAACGTGATCTGTTCCCTGAGTTCAACGAACTGTTCCCGGGCCGCCTGACCAACGTCACCAACGGTGTCACACCGCGTCGCTGGATTAAATACTGTAACCCGGGCCTGTCTGCGCTGATCAGCGAGAAAGTGGGTGAAGACTGGCCGCTGAAGCTGGAAAAAGTAGCTGATCTGGCCGAATTTGCCGACGATGAAGCGTTCCAGAAACGTTACATGGCCGTGAAGAAAGAGAACAAGCAGCGACTGGCTGACTGGGTGAAAGAGAACATGGATATCGACCTCGATACCAATGCGATCTTTGATATCCAAATCAAGCGTTTGCATGAATACAAGCGTCAGCACCTGAACCTGCTGCACATTCTGTCGCTGTATCACCGCCTGATCAACGATCCGACGTTTGACATGCACCCGCGCGTGTTCTTCTTCGGTGCCAAGGCTGCGCCGGGCTACGCGCTGGCAAAAGACATCATCTTTGCCATTAATAAAGTGGCAGAGAAGGTGAACCACGATCCGCGTTTGAAGGGCAAACTGAAAGTCGTCTTTATCCCGGATTACCGCGTCAGTCTGGCAGAAATCCTGTTCCCGGCAGCCGATGTTTCCGAGCAGATTTCAACCGCCGGTAAAGAAGCATCCGGTACCGGAAACATGAAGTTTGCGATGAATGGTGCCCTGACCATAGGCACCATGGACGGCGCGAACGTTGAAATGCGTGAAGAAGTCGGTGACGACAATATCTTTATCTTCGGCCTGTTGGTCGACGAAGTACAAAAACTAAAACAAGAGGGCTACGACCCTTACCGCTACTACCATGCAGATAGCCTGCTTCGTGCGGCGCTGGATGTCTTGGAGACTGATGAGTTCACCCCTGGGTATCCGGGCCAGCTGGCTGCGATTCGCCAGAATCTGCTGGATGGTGGCGACCCTTACCTGGTGCTGGCTGACTTTGCGGATTACGTGAAAACACACGAGAAGATTGATGCGGAGTACCGCGATCAGAAAACGTGGGCACGTAAAGCCATCCTCAATACAGCCCTGATGAGCAAGTTCAGCTCAGACCGGAGTATCCGCGATTATGCGAATAACATCTGGAAACTGGCACCGGTGAGCCGTTAAGCCACGCAGTGGTGATGACGTCTGAATAGATATCAGCAATGACCCTAACATCGTAGCGGCCGCAAGGCCGCTATCGGAGAGAACGATGAAAGACGAACAAGTATTAAAACAAGTAGCTGACATGGTTGGTATTGCCGATAGTTATGTCAGTGCCTGGGGAGATGAAGCCAAGGTCGACCCTGAAACGATCCGTCGTTTGCTGGACGCTTTGGGTTACGACACGAAAAGTGATGAAGCGCTTCTGGAATCCGCCAACAAGAAACTGCGCCCGGATGTGCTGGCGCCGGTGAAGGTGGTTCGCAGTGGTGAGCCGATGCACATTACGATGCACCTTGGCCTGAGTGCCCGCATTAGCGATTTCAGCTGGCGCCTGGAAACTGAACAGGGCGAAGTGATGGAAGGCTGGCTGCAATCTCAGCTGATCAGTGATGATCGTGCCGAGGGCGGCCCGTTGGTTTTTGCCCTGCCGAATGAACTGGCCTGGGGCTATCACAAGCTGGAAGTGTACCGTAAACGTCGTAAATCTCCGTTTGAAATGACTTTGATCGTCACCCCTCAGTCTTGTTACAAGCAAGAAGCCTTGCGCAATGACAAGAAACTCTGGGGCACCAGCGTTCAGCTGTATTCTATTCGGACCAACCATAACTGGGGCATTGGTGATTTTGGCGACCTGAAGCAACTGGTGGCCGATGTTGCTGCGCGCGGTGGTGATTTTGTCGGCCTGAACCCGATTCATTCGCTGTTCCCGGCGAACCCGGAAGGCGCCAGCCCGTACAGCCCGTCATCACGCCGTTGGCTGAACCTGATGTATATCGATGTTAGCTCCGTACCGGAATTCGGCCAGAGTGATGCGGCACAGCAACTGGTCGGAAGTCAGGCATTTCAGCAGCGCCTGACCGAAGCACGTGATGCGAACTGGGTGAACTACAGTGAAGTGTCGTGCCTGAAAATGGCGGTGCTGCCGATGCTGTTTGAGACCTTCTGCGAGCGCCATCTGGCCCAGAAAACGGCCCGTGCACAGCAGTTCCTCGATTTCGTTGAGCTGGGCGGAGAGAGCCTGTTACACCAGGCGGCCTTCGATGCCCTGCATGCATACCTGAAGCAAGATGATGACAACGTCTGGGGCTGGCCGGTATTCCCTGAGGCTTATCGTCACTTCGATAACCCGGCGGTCCAGACCTTTATTAAGCAACACGGCAAAGAAGTTCAACTGTATATGTATCTGCAGTGGCTTGCCGACACGCAACTGGCTGAGGTCAATGAGCTGGCTGAAGAGAAAGGGATGGTCATCGGCTTGTATCGTGATCTGGCTGTTGGTGTGTGTGATTCCGGTGCTGAAACCTGGGCGGATCACGGCGCGCTGTGTCAGGATGTCAGTGTTGGAGCGCCACCGGATATTCTGGGGCCGCTGGGCCAGAACTGGGGCCTGCCGCCACTGAACCCGGAAGTGCTGAAAGAAACAGCATACGAGCCGTATGTGCAGTTGCTGCGTGCCAATATGCGCAGTTGCGGTGCCTTGCGAATTGACCACGTGTTAGGCCTGCTGCGCCTGTGGTGGATCCCGAAAGGTGAGGGCGCGAAAAACGGGGCGTACATCTACTACCCGGTCGACGATATGATGGCGATTTTGGCACTGGAAAGTCACCGTCACCAGTGTACGGTGATCGGGGAAGACCTCGGGACCGTTCCGGATGAGATTGTCGATAAGTTGGCGACCGCGGGTATCCATTCGTACAAAGTCTTCTTCTTCGAGACCGCGGAAGATGGCGGCTTCTATTCGCCGGCGCATTATCCGCAGCAGTCGATGGCGGCGCTTTGTACCCATGATATGCCAACCTTGCGTGGGTTCTGGCACTGTGACGATTTGAAAATGGGTCAGGAACTGGGGCTTTACCCGGATGAAGCACAGTTGCAAGGCTTGTTCGATGGTCGTGCTGAGAGCAAACAAAAAATCCTTGATAGTTTGACATGGCATGGTTATCTTCCAGAAGGCGTTGGGCATAATGCTGCATATGTCCCGATGGACCGCTACTTGAGTGAAGGCATGCAACTTCACCTTGCCGCAGGTGGCAGTGCGCTGCTGAGCTTGCAGCTGGAAGACTGGCTGGAAATGGATCAGCCGGTGAATATCCCGGGAACCGTAGACGAGTACCCGAACTGGCGTCGGAAGTTGTCAGCCACGTTGGATGATATTTTCACCCGCGAGCACATTATTGACCTGACTCGACGCTTGACTGAAACACGAGCCAAAGCCACCCACCAATAGTCAACCAGGAGTGACGTGTTGGACACCATGACAGTGACCCGCAAGAATAAGGAATACATGCAGCTCGAAAGAGCTGCATTTTCAGATCCGTTCTCTTTTTTAGGCCCGCAATACCAATCAGATGACCTCGCACTTCGGGTTTGGATCCCCGGGGCAGACAGTGTGGTTGCCGTCACTGCGGACGGTGAGCGATTCCCGATGATCCGCGAAGCAGACAGCGGATTTGCCTTGGCGGATGAAGTTGATTTCACCACCGCCTTGTATCAGTTGGAGATCTGCTGGCCGGACAGTCGCCAGACGATTTATGATCCGTATCAGTTCCATCATCTGTTGCCAGCAGGTGAAGCCCTGACGACGCCTTCGCTGATGCATAGCGAGATGGGCGCACAGTTGGTCACCCTCAACCGGGGAGGGCAACCGGTTACCGGGGTCCGCTTCCTGTTGTTTGCGCCCAACGCTTCCGCGGTGAGTGTTGTGGGTCACTTTAATGGCTGGGATGGCCGTCGTCATCCGTTGCAAAAGCTGGATCAGGGTTTGTGGGGGCTGTTTATCCCGGGCCTGTCGGAAGGCGAACTGTATAAGTTCGAGCTCAAAGACAGTCAGGGCAAAGGGCTACCGCACAAGGCCGACCCTTGGGGTTACCATGGTGAGCAGTATCCGTCTTTTGCCTCGGTTGTCTATGATCAGTCCCGCTATCAATGGCGTGATCAGTCATGGCAATCCCGTCCGGTCACGGCCAAACACCAGCAAGCGCTGTCATTTTACGAATTGCATGCGGGCTCCTGGCGCACCAAAGAGAATGGCGATTTCCTTAATTACCGGGAACTGGCCGATGAGCTGATCCCGTATCTGACGGATATGGGCTACACCCATGTAGAGCTGATGCCGATTTCCGAGCACCCGTTCTATGGTTCCTGGGGTTATCAGCCAATTGGTTTATTTGCGCCGACCAGCCGGTATGGCTCGCCGGATGACTTTAAATACTTTGTCGACCAGTGTCACCAGGCCGGGATCGGAGTGGTGCTGGACTGGGTGCCGGCGCATTTCCCGTCAGACGATCATGGCCTGGCGAACTTTGATGGCACAGCCCTGTTTAATGACCCGGATCCGCGCCGTGGTTGGCATCAGGACTGGCAGAGTTATATCTATGATTACGGCCGCGAACATGTCCGTCGTTTCCTGGTCTCGAATGCCTTGTTCTGGTTTGAGCACTATCACATCGATGGTCTGCGGGTAGATGCGGTTGCATCCATGCTCTATCTGGATTATTCCCGAGAGCACGACCAGTGGATCCCGAATCACGAAGGCGGCAACGTCAATTTTGATGCCGTGAGTCTATTGCGCTGGATGAATGAGGAAGTGTACCGCCTGTATCCGAATGCAATGACCATCGCAGAAGAATCGACGGCCTATCCCGGGGTCTCCAAGCCCACGGATCTGGACGGACTGGGCTTCGGTTTTAAGTGGAATATGGGGTGGATGCACGACAGCCTCTCCTATCTGAAAGAAGAGCCGGTTCATCGCAAGTATCATCACAATACAATCACGTTCCCGATGGTCTATGCCTTCAGTGAAAACTATGTATTGTCGCTCTCTCATGACGAAGTAGTGTACGGCAAGGGCTCTCTGCTCAATAAAATGCCGGGTGATGAATGGCAGCAAACCGCCAACCTGCGTGCGTTTATGGGTTATATGTACGGTCAGCCAGGCAAGAAGCTCAACTTTATGGGAGCTGAAATTGCGCAAAGTGCCGAGTGGGCCCATGAAGGTCAGCTGGAGTGGCACTGGCTGCAATATCCGCGCCATCACGGGATGCAGGCACTCGTTCGCGACTTGAACCATTTATACACCCAAACCCCGGCACTATATGAGCAAGATTGTTCTCCGGCCGGGTTTGAGTGGCGAGTTCAGGATGATGCCGAGCAAAGTGTCCTGGCGCATGAGCGTTTTGCCCTGAACGGGGACAAAGTCCTGGTGGTGTCAAACTTTACCCCGGTACCGCGGCAGGGATATACCCTGGGCGTTCCGGCTGAAGGCGAGTATGAGCTGCTGCTTAATACGGATGATTCGCTGTACTGGGGGAGCCAGGCACCGGTGAATGCGCGGGTGATCACCCGTTCAGAGCCGCATCATGGGCAACCTTATTCTGTTTCATTCGATTTGCCGCCACTGGCGACCCTTTTCTTTGCTTTCAGGGCAAAGTAGGCCGTTGTTAGCATAAGTTAATCAAATTGATAAAAATGACTTAAGCCCGTGATCACTATCGCGGGCTTCGTCGTTTTATTAGGCTGACGATAGGTGCAACTTATGGTGTTGTATGTTTTTGTTTGCTCTGGTGTTGTTTTTTTGACTTTAAGTGTCAAATTTATCTCACATCAAAGTATTGCAGTGGAATGAATGTCACAATCATGCCGTAAATTTGTTTAAGTAAAGTTACTGTTCTGTACTCAACACCGCAAATAAAGACAAGAGACAAGAATGACAATAACAACAAAACGAGATTCAGCGTTCAATGGAGGCAAAGCTGTTGATTTTTCGGAAGCGGTTGATTTGATTTCAACCACAGATCCGAAGAGCTATGTGACTTATGCCAACCAGAGCTTTTGCGACGTAGCCGGTTACACCGAAGAAGAGTTGGTTGGTCAGCCACATAACATGGTTCGGCATCAAGACATGCCGAAAACTGCCTTTGGCCAGCTGTGGCATTATGCTCAAGCGGGCAAAAGCTGGATGGGGGTGGTGAAAAACCGATGTAAAAATGGCGATTATTATTGGGTATCCGCGTTTGTGACGCCGATCACCGATGAGAAAGGTCAGATTCTCGAGTATCAATCGGTCCGAAGCCGTCCGAGCCATGAAGAGGTAAGTCGGGCGGCGAAAGCTTATGCGAGTTTGGATCAGGGAGGCGGCAGAAAATTCCGTTTTCGTCAGGGCATGTTGATCAATGCCTTGCTGGGATCGGCGCTGACCGGCTCGCTATTGCCGATCTTTATCGACGTTCCTGTCATGTACTCTGCACTGCTGTCCTTGATTCTTCTGGCAGGGTTTGCGTTGAGCTTGCAGGCAAGTGCTCGGTTGAACACCATTCGCCAGCATGCACAGAATGCGTACGATAACCCGCTGATGGAGCCGATTTATACCGGTAAGCTGGATGATTTCTCGCCGATAGAATTAGCGCTGCGGATGCGTAAATCTGAGCTCCGGGCCATAGTCGGCCGGGCCAGCGAAACATCGGGTGACATTTTGCTGTCGGCTGAAGATGAGTTTGCCAATGCGCAACAAATCAAAACCAATCTGGCTCGCCAGACTCAAGCGACGGAGGATGTGAGCGTGGCGATGGGGCAGATGGCTTCGTCGATCCGTGAAGTGGCTGAAAGTGCGGCTCAGGCGTCAAACCTGACGACTCAGGCACAGGAAATGGCGATCAGCGGGCAAACCAGCGTGGAAACAACCATGGATTCAGTTCAGTCCCTGTATCGGGAACTGGATAACTCGAAAACGGTGATCAACGCGCTGTCGGACAGCAGCCGTCAGATTGAGGGGATCCTGGACGTGATCGGTTCGATCGCCGATCAGACCAATTTACTGGCGCTGAATGCTGCCATTGAGGCTGCCCGCGCCGGGGAAGCCGGACGCGGTTTTGCCGTCGTCGCCGATGAAGTCCGCTCTCTGGCTCAGAAAACCCAGTCCTCGACCAGCGAGATCCATCAGATGATCAATCGGCTGCAACAAACAGCCGGCCAGGCAGTCGAGGCCGTTGAGCGCGGGAGTGAGTTATCCGAGCACTGTCGCCAGCAGGCCAATGAAACCGGTGAGCGACTGAAGGAAATCAATGCGATGCTGGATCAGGTGACAGACAGCAGCCACCAGATTGCATCGGCTGTGGAAGAGCAGGCCGGCGTCAGCGATGAAATTGCGCACAATGTGGAGCAGATCAGCAACCTGTCCGTGGCGACGGCTGAAACCAGTGATCGTTCGGTGGAGAGTACGCGGATGTTGGTTGAGCGGTTGGAGGCGTTGCAACGCCTGATGGTGCAATTCAAACGCGCCTGATGCCGCCAAATTATGACGTGGTTTACTGAGGACGATTGGCTTTTGCCAATCGTCCTTTTTCCTCTTTCTTTCTTTTTACTTTTTAGTTCAGTTGGTGTTGAGGCTGGTTTTGCATTGATTCTAATGCGATCACCCTGCGGTGCTGATGCGCAGGAAAGCTGGCTTCCCGAAGTTGACGGATTTCCGACGCTTGTTCCTGAGCCGTGAAACCGGGATCGGCGAGGATCGTGTCGCGACGAGCAAGATACTGCTGAAAGGTCTCCTGAAAGTGCTGACGTTTTTGTGTGAGCTGGGTGAGTCGCTGAGTCGCCTCTGGTCCGACTAAAGCTTGTTGTTGCAGGTAGCGATCTTGCGAAGGAAGCGTATAGGTTTGCTGGAGTTGACTGAGCAGCGTCGCATTGCGGTAGCTTTTCTGCAGATCCGGCGGCAGACGGCTCAGCTCCTGTTGCCATAGGGTTTGATAATCCGCGTCACTGGTGGCCTGGCGTTTGAGGGCTAGCTGAGTCAGCGCCAGTTGCCTGAGCTGATTTTCTTCTGAAAATAACTGGGTCTGCTGCTCGGCAGTAAAGAATTGTTGTTGCAAGGTCAGTAACTGCTCATGCAACACTTGCAGCGCTTCAGGCGTCAGATTGTCGACATCCGGGGGATTCAGGGTTTGCAGGGCAGCTTTGTAATCCACAAATTGCTGGAACAAGGCTTCGTCAAGCTGGTGAGATGTGGCCTGAGTCTGATTATAACTTTCCAGGTGATCACTGATCGCGGGCAGGTTGATTTCACCGAGCCCTGACAGGAAATATTCGAAGGTATCCCGCGATGTTTCGCGATCAACCTGGGTATCCAGCTGCGAAGCAGCCAGAATAGGGGACTCATCGGAGAATCGGTTGTCAGTGACCGCACCGGCGGTCACTACCACACCAAGTACCGCAAGTACGGTCTTTTTCATCATTACAATCCTTGTAACTGTAAACGATTCGCGTGCTGACGATAGAGGGTCGTCGGTGCGGTTTCAAACAGGTGGGTCGCACCCAGCAGGCCGTTGATCTCGTCTAAGTGGTTCATCTTGTAATCGTTGCGGATCACTTTGCCGAGATGGGTGCTGCACTGGCCGACCAGACCGTCATTGGGCTCGTTAAAGGCCAGTCCCAGCACCATCATGGCGCCATCCGTCGGATCCAGTGCGTTGGTAAAGTTGCTGACACCGGTCCAGGAGTAGTAATACACCCCGTTGTCAGCCACAAAATCTCCTTCACCGCAGGCGGTTTGCGGCACCCCTTCCGGATATTTTTGGTTGAAGGCCAGTGAGCCTTCGGTAGTCAGGGCTGCCAGGGACGCCAGCGGATCCTGAGGCAGCTCGCTACCGCCGGACAGTAGGTTGATGAGTGACACCAGACCTTCGGCTAAGGTCACCGCAAAGTTTTCCGGTAAAGAGCCCGGTGCGACTTGCCCGCGGACAATGTCAGCGATGCGTGAGCCTTTGTGGACCCCGCCGACACTGGTCACGGACGCAACCAGTTCAGGGGCAACCGAGGCGACATAGCGTGCGGTCGGCCCGCCATGGCTGTGGCCGATCAGGTTCACCTTCTCGGCACCGCTGACGGCAAGCACTTCTTCCACTTGCGCCAGCAGCTGTTCGCCGCGCAGTTCGGTACTGTTGGTGGCGGATACCTGGGCAACATAAACGGTTGCCCCGCTTTTGCTCAGCGCTTGCGGAATGCCGTAGAAGTAGTCAATACCGGCAAGGGTATCAAAGCCAAACAAGCCATGAACCAGGACGATGGGATACTTTGTTTCGGTATAGCCTTTCTGGTCGAGGTTACTCGCTGAAGTCCCGGCAAAACCGGTCAGCGGCAGCAGACAGAAAAGCAGTAGGGTGATGATACGTTTCAAAGTTTACTCTCCTTGTTAGACCTCCGATGAGTAAGATCTAGCCTAGTTCGTTTCGGTTGGAACGGACCGATAAATCACTGAATTGTGATCTGGTGCCAATTCACCGTCGGATTTTCAACAGGTATAAAAAAGCGGCCCCTTGAGGACCGCCTTGAGTAAATTGTGTCGTGCAAGCTTTGAAGCGCTGGACTTACTTGAATTCAGCGGCGCGCATCCGGTTGAGCACGGCCATCACTTCAATCACCCGGGGTTTGGCCAGATCACCATGTTTCGGCATCATCTGGAACCAGTTTTGATCCAGCAGTTTCGCGAAGGCTTTGCTTGGCGTATTTTCCCAGCCTTTTTGCTGCGCCAGCAGGAACCACAGCCAACCGACCGTATGCAGCTGACTGGCATCCGCGACTTGCTCCAGTGCTTGCAGGTCGATAAATTCGCGGCCGAAGCGCAGGGAGTTCTTACTTTTCACCTGGATGCGGAACTTGCCGTCTTCCAGCATGGTTTGCAATGCCGAGCGGTTCAGTTTGCGGGTGCGCGGCAGGCGTAGCTCAGTCGAGCCTTCCAGTTGACGGCGGGTCGGGTGAGAGGCAACGACTTCACGCGCTTTGTCGGTCACATCAATGGCTTCGTAGTTGTGCATCTGGATGACCGTGTCGGCGACATCCAGATAATCCCCGGAACCGCCCATGACCAGCAGCACAGACACATCCAGCTGGTCGCGGATCAGGGAAATTCGATCGACGAGCGGGGTGATCGGCTCATCGCATTTGGCGATCAGCGCCTGCATCCGTTCGTCACGGATCATGAAGTTGGACGCTGAAGTATCTTCGTCAATCAGCAGGGTTTTCGCGCCGGCTTCCAGAGATTCCTGCAACCAGGAGGCCTGAGAGGTCGAGCCCGATGCGTTTTGCGTGCTGAAGGTTGCTGTATCTTTGCCCATCGGCAGGTTACTGATGTATGGCGTCAGGTCGACCTGATGCACACAACGGCCATCCTCGGCACGGATTTTGGTCGCAGAATCGTCGGTGACAATATACTCGCGGCCATCCCCGGGAACGTGATCATATACCGAGCTTTCAATGGCATTCAGCAGGGTCGATTTACCGTGGAAACCACCGCCGACAATCATGGTAATGCCTTTCGGGATCCCCATGCCGCGAACTTTGCCTTTATGCGGCGCTTCAAGTTCAATTGCCAGTTTTTCCGGGCTGACAAACGGGATGGCGTCAGGCAGCGGCAGTTCACTGTTTCCGGCAAGGCGCGGCAGCACGGACTCATCCGCGACAAACGCTACCAGATTGTTCTCCTGGAGCTGGCGACGCAGCGCGACCTGATCTTCAACCGTTTCACAATGGCGCTTCAGTTCATCCATCGGTAGTTCACGCGCAATTGTTGCGCGGCGGATGATCTTCGGCATCGTGAAGGTCAGCAGGTTCAGGGTTTTCTTGGCAATGATGGTGCGACCATCGGAAGGCAAATCAATGCGGAAGCGAAGCTCAATGCCTTCGTCGTCAAATACTACCGCGGTGCGATCCAGGATGGTTTGCCCCGGACGATCGATCTGAATTTCATTCACCTGCTGGGCAAGATCGGCAAACTGGCGGGCAATGAAATCACGGGCAGCGCGCTGGTAATCGGCAGACTGCTCTTTCAGCCAGGCCAGATCGGTCAGGGACCATTGGCGGCGAGCGCGGACTCGGGAAGCCGGCGCAAATGGATCGGCCTGGGTCGTATCGATGAAAAAGTCGAAGTCAACGAAATGATATTCCCCGCGTAAGCTGGAATAGCTGCGGTAGTTATGACGGTCAATTTTTTGTAGTTTGGCTTCGAGTAATTGCATATCGCCTCGATATCGTTCGTTGATAATTCCGGGGGGCGGATTTTACACGAAAGGATTGTTAATCGGTATCTTTATCTCCTTTCGTTCCTGAAGCATAGCGGTTTTGACCCGTGAAACCAGTTTCTCAATCCGGTTCTCAACCCGGTCGCTCATCCGGAGAGGGGCAGTTGCTTGGTTTCCACTTTGGTCTAATTGTGAATTGGCGGGAAGGCGCTAAGTTGGTAGCTAGACGGAACACAGCAGGGAAGGGAGAAGTCATGCTGGAAACCTCATTGAAAATTGCAGAAATTATTTTGATCGCTTCCGGCTTATTGCTGATCACCAAAAGTGTTTTCCAGTACGGCACACGAACCCGGGACTGGTCCGGGGTTGTCAAAATGTTCTACAAGCGCGTCAGCATGAATGTTGCAGAATATAAAGCTTATCGCCTGGGGGTCAGTGCCTTCGTCCTGGGTGTCCTGGTTCGGATTGTGAATCTGACTCTCTGGCCTTTTTAAGCCTGTTTTGCTGCCAGTGTCAGGGCTGGCTTATTCGCATTTGCATGACAGGGTGACACGGAAGACGCCACCCAAGAGGCTATCCGGCAGAAACTATCTGACAGAAGCAATCTGGCAATTCAAGTCGATAGGGTGTTTTGTGAAGAAATGGCGACCCCCACTTTTCCCGACGCGCATTGAGTCGTGCGTCATGACTCAGTTCGTGGACGGGGAAGCACCAGTACCGCTTTGATGCCGCCGAGCGCACTTCGATCTAAGGTCAGCGATCCGCGATAGCTGTGTGCGAGTTCATTGACGATGCTCAATCCCAATCCACTCCCCGGCGTTGTTTCATCGAGGCGGGTTCCGCGTTGTAAAACCGTGTGATAATCCTCGCAGTCCATCCCGGGCCCGTCATCCTCAATGGTAATACTGACGGTGTGCGCGTTGCGTGCAGTCTGGTGGACGCGGATCAGGTGACTGGCCCACTTATAGCTATTTTCAATCAGGTTGCCCACCATTTCATCGAGATCGCGCGTTTCAACTGCGACAACCAATTCGCTGTCGAGTTCGTTCACCAGCGTGATGCCCCGATCGGCGTATACTTTGTTCATCGCCATGGCAATGGCATCCACCCGAACGGCAGGGGCACTCCTGGCCGCTAAGACGTTAGCAGCTCCGGCCATCCGGGCCCGGCCGAGATGGTAATCAATGTGCTGCCGTAGCTGCGTCAGCGCCGGGGTGAGTTGTTGTTGGTCTGCCGGGTCGAGGTTGGCCACTTCGTTGGTCAGGATCGCAATCGGCGTTTTCAGCGCATGGGAGAGGTTTCCGGCATGATTGCGGGCGCGCTCCAGCAGCTCCTGATAGTGAAAAAGCAGCGCATTGAGATCGTCAATCACAGGTTTGACCTCAATCGGGTAGGTCCCGGTCAGCTCCGTGGCTTCGCCATCCCGTACATGTTTGAGATTTTGCCGCAAGGTACGCAGGGGAAGTAGTGACCAACTGATCTGGAGCCAGATTAACACCAGGATTCCGGCGGCCATGGTCAGCAGGATCAACCACAGCCCCTGGGTCAGTTGCTGTAAGGTCGTATTGAGCTTGGCTTGGTCTGAAGCCACCATTAAGGTGACGGGCGCGTCACTTTCCGGTAACAGGATTGTGCGCTGGACGACCAGCAGGGATTGCTGTTTCGGGCCGGTATAACCGTTCTGCTCATCCCCGGCGATCCGTGCGTCCCACAGCGACCGGGAGCGGAACTGCTGGTCATTCACCTGAATGGTCCAGTAGAGCCCGCTGTATGGCGAGCGGAATCGCGGATTGGACAGCTTTTCCGGCAGGCTCACCCGACCGTCAGCACCGAATTCAACCCGCGCGGTGAGTTCATCGACATACAAAGCGAGCTGCTGCTGTTCCTGATCAATTAGGTAGCGCTTGATAAAGTTCGGCACCAGGTAACCGGCGGCCAGCGTAATGGTAATCAGCCACACAGCGGCTGCCAGCAGCAGACGACTGCGCAGGCTGGGCAGTCGTCGGGTCAATATCTTATTCGGCATTGATCCGGTACCCGAGCCCCCGTACCGTCTGAATGACTTGGCTGTTGATTTTTCTACGGATCCGACCGATGAAGACCTCAATCGTATTGGAGTCCCGGTCAAAGTCTTGCTTATAGATATGCTCAACCAGCTCGGTGCGTGAAATTACCTTATTGACGTGGTGCATCATGTAAGACAGCACTTTAAATTCCAGTGCTGTGAGTTCAACCACTTCACCCCGATAAAGTACTTTTGAAGTTCGGGTATCCAGGCTGATCCCATTGGCCTGAATCACGGGGGAGGCATTTCCTGAGGAGCGCCGAAGCTGGGCTCGCAAACGGGCCACGAGTTCCACCATTTGAAATGGTTTGGTCAGGTAGTCATCGGCCCCGGCGTTGAGACCTTCAACCCGTTGAGTGAGTTCATCACGGGCACTGAGGATCACTACCGGGCAACTGACGTTTTCATCCCGGATCCCTTTCAGCACGGTCAGGCCATCCAGTTTAGGCAGGCCTAAATCCAGGACAATGGCATCCCAGGGTTCGGAAGTAGCACGGTAGAGGGCATCGATGCCGTCTGTTGACAGTTCGGCAACCCAGCCGGTCTGCTCCAGCCCATGCACGATTTGTTCGCCCAGTGTCAGTTCGTCTTCGACAACCAGTATTTTCATTCAGCTACCTTGATGATGTTTTCCAGATGACGGCCTTTGATTTCAATCATAGTCAGCGATGACGCATCATATTTCACTTTAATGATGTTGTTTTCGGGATCGATTAACTTGAGCTCATACACCCATTGGTCATCGTCTTGCTCAAGCTCGACTTTGATGATTCGCCCGTTGAGTTGCTGGCTGACCACGAGTTGCAGGGCGGTGTAGGGTTGAACCCGTCCCTGTTGCACCGCTTCGATGACTTCGTCCTGATCTTCTGAGATGTCCACAGACGGCGCGGCGAGCCCGCCAGGCGACATCAGAAGTGCCCAGAGCAGGAAACATTGAATCAGCAGTGGCCGTACGAATTGATTGATAAGCATATTATGAGTGTAAGGCTGTGTTGATGAACCAAAAATGAATAAAGGCTGTACTGGCGTATTACTTTAACGTTTTTGCAAGATAATGGCGTGTAAAGGATAAAAACTCAAATGATCGGTCGGGATTCAGTGATCTTATACTCATCCTTAAGGGTTATCGGTAGCATATTATTCTGCGTGCATATATATTCAGTATCAAAATCAAGTAGTTCTTAGTGGGATATTCTATGCGTTTAAGCCTCAAAATGAAGCTTGTTTTGTCAAGCGTGTCATTGATCTTTATTACAATTCTGGTGTTTGGCGGCATTGCTTACCAGACGCTCAAAGAACAGGCCTGGCTGGCGATTGAAAGCGAAGGCTTACGAACGGCACAAGCGTATAGTCAGGGTGTGGACGACTGGTTTCACGGACGTCAGCTGGCCGTGGAAGCGACCGTGAACGCGATTGAGCGGGATCCGAATCTGGACATTGTGGGCCATTTGAAGCAAACCCTGACCTCTGGCGGATTTGGCCTGGCTTACTTTGGGACCCGGGAAGGGGTGATGCACCGTCATGACCCGTCATTAAATCAGGCCGGTTATGATCCACGCAGTCGTGGCTGGTACAAAGAAGCGTCTGCTGCCGGAAAGCAAATTACCACCATGCCGTATGTCAGCCATACCATGCAAACCCTGGTTGTGACTCTGGCTGAGCCGGTGTATGTGAAGGGTGAGATGCTGGGTGTGGTCGGTGCGAACCTGGCACTGGATAAGCTGGTGAAAGACATTTTGGATATTCAGGTGTCGGGGGATGGCTATGCCATGTTGCTTGATTTGAATAGTGATCGGGTCGTGGCTCACCCAAACAAGGCGATGCAGATGAAGTCGCTGGCTGAGCTTGGTCGGGGCATGAATGTTCAGGATCTCAAACAAGCGGCGGCATCAGAGCACTTGCTGTTTACCCAGCTTGATGGCCGGGACAAGGCCGTTGTGGTGAATGTGATTCCGAAGACTGGATGGGCAATTACCCTGGTCATGGACAAAAAAACGCTTGAAGCGCCCCTGCAATCTTTGCTGATACAGGAGATCTTGATCGGCTTACTGATCCTGGTCACCGTTTCTCTCTTCACAGCCTGGTTGGTGGCTAAACTGCTTCAGGGACTGGATCGCGTTTCGTCTGCACTGTCGGATATTGCCGATGGCGATGGGGACCTGACCGTTCGTATTGCGGTTCATTCTGATGATGAAGTCGGCCGTCTGGCTGAGAATTTCAACCATTTCGTGTCCCGTCTGCACACCATGGCGGTGAATTTGCGCGATATTACCCTGCAGCTGAATCAATCCGCGGCGGAAACCGCAGGTGCTGCGGCTGAGCGAAGTGAGCGAATTCGCCGCCAGCAGGATGAGATCACCATGGTGGCAACGGCGGTTACCGAGATGGCCAGCGCGACCCATGAAATTGCGGGCAATGCCGATAACACGGCCAAGACGGCTGAAAATGCGGTGGCGATGTCTGAAGAAGGCCATGCCCAGGTCAGCCAGAGCCAGGCGTCGATTGGAAACCTGGCGCAGGAAGTGAACAGTGCCGTGAGGATCATCGAAGATCTGAATGAGCATGCGTTGAAGATCAGCTCCATTCTGGCCACGATCCGGGCTATTGCCGAGCAGACCAACCTGTTGGCTCTGAATGCGGCGATTGAAGCGGCACGTGCCGGGGAACAGGGCCGGGGCTTTGCCGTGGTTGCTGATGAGGTTCGGGTTTTGTCGCAGCGCACCCATACCTCGACGGAAGAAATCCAGGGTATGATTGAAACACTGCAATCGACCACCAAACAGGCGGTAATGGTGATGTCGGACAGCCATCATCTGGCCGAGACCAGTGTTCAGGATGTTGATGCTGCAGGCACCAGCATCAACAGCATTGCACGTGAGATCAACGTGATTAGCGACATGGCGACCCAAATTGCGTCGGCGGCCGAGGAGCAGTCGAGCGTAACGGCTGAGATCAGCCGCAACACCGAAGGGGTACAGGAAGTTGCCAACCAGCTGGCGCAGGAAGCGCAGGAAGCGGCCAGTCAGGCGGATGGACTGAAGCGTCTGGCCGATAAACTGGAGCTCGAAGTGAAGCGATACAAGTTGTAAGCGTGGACTGAGACATCTGCTGATGACATGAAATACGGAGCCGCTCAACAGAGCGGCTTTTATTTTTTTATCGAAGACAGAACGGAAAGTCTTCAATCTAATACCAATCGTAGTAAATAACTGGTCATTCTAGCTTGTTAAAATGTTCGATAACTGCGTTAGAATTTTTGATTGTAGAGTAACTACTTATCGAAAAATTCTGCCTTGTTCTCAAACATTTTTCCTACGCTATTTCTGAGCACTTACTTACTGTGATTGGTATAACATCTAAAATTCAGCTTCGTTCCAACCCCAGCCCAAACAAGGTAAAGCCTAGCTTTCCGGGGAGTGTCGCTGGCGAAGATAACGGGCGAAGCGGGGGAGTCCATGGCTGGTATAGCCGCTATAGCGATACTGAATGGTACTGCCGAGCGGGGGCGGATTTTCCCGGTCGGCATCACTAAATCCGGAGCCGATCTTAAATTTTTGATTCTCTGCGGTCAGCACCCAAACTGAACCCATCAGCCCACTGTATTTTCCCTGACCTTCCTCGTAACCCACGACAATGGCCTCGGCATCCTGAAAGTGTTTCAGCTTCAACAGCTGATTTGAACGCCCCGACTGATAACGGTTGTGCTGGTGTTGTAGGATCAGGCCTTCTCCCTGACTGGCGGTGAGAGTGTCCAATGCTGACTCCAATTCATCCAGGCTGGTATAGCGTCGTTGCGATACGAGTTGGATAAACGGGCGATCAATTCGGATGATGTGTTCGGTCAGTTGGCGCAACCGCTCCTCGAAGGGGTCGTTGGCATCGGGCAAGTCAAAAGCCATGAAATGAATTTGTTGCCACCGGACAGCATCAGGCTGTTGATCGAGCACGGTTGTCGTCACGTGCTGAAATTGGTGGCGACCGGCCCAGAGTTCGCCGTCCAGGGCAATGTTCCGGGGGAAAGCTGCCAGAAACCATTCGGGGGCATGAATTGGATTTCCGGTGCGGGTCACCAGTTTGGCTCCGGTCCAGCGGGCACGAATGCCATCGAGTTTTTCACTGACATAATATGCGCTAATGTCATCCGCTAGTCCGCTTGCGTGTCTCAGTTGATCCGGTTCGAGGGTTGCGGGTTTCATCAACACCGGGGCATCTGCTGCCTGAAGATGAAACGGGGAAATCATCAGCGAGATGCTAGCTGCTAACCGGGTTAAGCCGGAGCGAAGGAAAATCCGGGTCGTATGTGTCATACGGGCCGCCTATGAAAGTCGTTCTGATCGAACTGACGTTATGGGGCAGATGAGGTTCGGTAAACGGCTTTCCGTGCCGTCACGCAAAAATTGCGGTATCAGACGAAAAGTTGCCGTAATTCCGGCAAAACCGACCCTGTTGGTTGCGAGCAGCGTTCCAGGATCGCTTGTTAAATTTTGGTCGAAAAAGCCAAGGAATAACGACTTGATAACTTTGTTGAATATGGCTGAAGTTGGCGGGCTCGGGTAAAATCAGCGGCTTTGATGATTTAGCCCGTCGACCCTCTTGATACAGTGACGTATAACCATGCAATTAGCGCAAACCTCTGTGGGTGATTTCCTCCGTCGAAAACAGATCGACATTTCAGCACGAACCTATCTGGTACAAGCCATGAGCTTTATGGCGCTGGGCCTGTTTTCTTCGCTTTTAATCGGATCGATTCTGAATACCCTCGGGACGAAATTCGGTATTCCATTGTTTTCCGAGACCTTGTGGCCCATCGCCAGGCAGATGACCGGTCCGGCGATTGGTGTGGCCGTGGCGTATGCCCTGAAAGCGCCGCCGCTGGTGCTGTTTTCAGCCACCACGGCGGGGGCTGCCGGTGCGGCGCTGGGCGGTCCGGTCGGGGCGTTTATCGCGACGGTTGCGGCAACAGAATGCGGCAAGCTGGTCGCCAATGAAACCAAAGTGGATATTTTGCTGACCCCGGCTGTGACGGTCATCGTCGGAGTGGGCGTCGGCACCTTGGTCGGCCCGTCGGTCGCAGCGTTAATGACCGCTGTGGGTGATCTCATCATGTCGGCGACACAGTTGCAGCCGTTGCTCATGGGGGCGGTAGTCGCTGTGCTGATGGGCATGGCGCTGACGCTGCCCATCAGTAGCGCGGCGATTGCCATTATGCTGAGTCTGAATGGCCTGGCCGCCGGTGCTGCAACTGTGGGTTGTTGCGCGCAGATGGTCGGGTTTGCCGTGATGAGCTTCCGGGAAAACCGCTGGGGCGGCGTCGTTGCCCAGGGGCTGGGAACGTCCATGCTGCAAATGCCGAACATCATCAATAACTATAAAATCTGGCTGCCGCCGATCATGGCCTCAGCAATTCTGGGCCCAATTGCAACCGTCATGTTTGCTATGGAAAATACCCCACTGGGCGCGGGGATGGGCACCGCCGGGTTGGTCGGGCAGATCCAATCTTTCATTGCCCTGGATGGTGCCGGTTGGCAGAGCCTTGATATTTATGGGGCGATCTTGTTGCTGCACTTCATTTTGCCGGCCCTGCTGACTTGGGGGATTGCGGAGGTGATGCGTAAGGCCGGTTGGATCAAGCCGGGGGACCTGACGTTGCATCTCAACTCGAAGTAATTTGATTGGTACCAGGAAGGGGCAGGGTTCTGCCCCTTTTGTATACCAGCAGCGGTTCAATTTTGATAATTTGATAAAAAGCTGACATAACCCGGATATCTAGCTGATATTATTCGCCTATTAACAGAGTCAGCGTGGCCGGGCTTGTATGGGGCCTCTGTCGCGACCTGATTTGGAAAGGGATGATTATTGGTGGGTGTTACGGGTATGACGTCATCTTGGAAAGCTTCATTGCTGGCTGGGTTTATTCTCGGCGGTGTTCTTGCATCTGCGGTTTGGCATCGGTCGCCGGGACCAACGCTGGAAGAGTATGAGCAACTGCAACAGAAAAATGCTGATTTGATCACGAAGCAGCAGCAGTTGGAAGCGCGCTTTGAGACTTATCAAACAGAGCAAGCGCTGGAAGTTGAACAGTTAAATGAGCAACTGACACAAGCCAAAGTGGATCTAGAGAAGCAGAAAGCCGTTTATGAACAGCAGTTCTTATCGCTGAAACAGCAGCAGAAGAAGCTGGCGGTCACCAAGAAGCAGCTGGATACACAAGTGGTCGAACTCAAGTCGACGACTGAGAAGCAGCAAGCGGTTCTGAGCGACTCAAAAGCTTTATATCAGCAGCAGTTATTGCTGCAAAAACAAGTCGCTCAGGCTGAAGCCGATGTGAATAAAGCCAAGCGGGTGGCGGATGAATTCAAACAAGCCTGTGACGAGTTTAAGTCCGGTTCGGGGTGGAACTGGGTGTCTCAGGCGGATTGTGACAAGTTCAATGCCAAACTCCGGGCGGTGTCTGAGCAAGAGGCTCAGCTGACGGCATTGCAAAGCGAGTTGGATGCGCTCAATCAAAAGATTGAAGTCAGCTTACCCAAGAAGTAAGCTCAAGTATCATATCAAACGGATAAGGCGAAGCTCAGGCTTCGCCTTTTTTGAGGTCTTTTCCGGAGTGAAGTCACGATGAATCTACTACGCAATATCCCCGCATCATTACCGGCTGAAGTTTTTGAAGATATCGTGAATACCCCGACGGTTCGGATTGAACGGATCCTTTCCCGGGGTCATACAACGCCGGAGACGGATTGGTATGATCAGGATGAACATGAATGGGTGCTGGTGGTGAAAGGAGAGGCAAAAATTTTGTTTGAAGCCGATAACCGGGAAGTCCATTTACAGGAAGGGGATTACCTGAATATTCCGGCCCATACCCGCCACCAGATCTCCTGGACGCAACCGGGCGCGGATACGATTTGGCTGGCGGTGTTCTATCACTGATCGTGCTGCGCTCGTTCGACGACAGGCCAGCGCCGCATCAGCGGCTCTGGCTCTCCCGGTTCAGCCAAGCTGTTCTTGCTTGGGATAACATGTGATGCAACGTGTGGTTTCAGGTGCTCTTATGGGGTTTGATACAAGCGTGCCATCGCTGTCGGGAAGTTTCTCTCTTCCGCGAGTTGCTCCGCTTTGCGGATGACTTCGACGGGATCCAGGCCGGTCATCATCGGCAGCTGTTGCTCTAATGGCAAATCAAGCCCGACAGGAGCGGGAATGAGCTGCTCCTCAATCAGTTGTTTGACCACTTGGTTTGCTGCCGAGAGTGCAGACGAAGCTTTGACAATTTCTGCCCGGGCGTAACGTTGACCGGCAAATGACAGGTCGGCTGCGCGCAGGGACGGGTCATCTCCCGGGATCTGCTGGGCGCCGAATAATGGGTTCCCGCCAACAGTTGCTGTGTGGTATGCCGGTACAAACTGGGCCATATGGCGAATGGCGCGGGACGTCCGGGTGTGAATTTCATCGGGTTGCCAGCCTTCGCGAAGCTTGCGGTTAAATCGCGCTTCCAGCATGGGTTGTGCGCTAGAACGGCTGTTTCGCGCCAGGCCATCTTTGAACAGGGTAATGTCAGGCGTCATGCCGTGTAGCTGAAAGTAGCCATCCGGGTATGGGGTCAGCTGCGCCATCCCATTGGGAGTCCCGCGCTCTCCGTGAAAAATCACTTCCGGCCAAACCCCTTCGCAATCGGCCCAGTGGGTAATGTAGGCGGCTTTAAACTCGACCATACGGTCGCGCGGCAATTGCGCCATGTCATCGATGGTCCCGGTTTTGAAACCACAGGCATTGATCAGATAATCGACCTCTGTGGTGTGTGTGCGGTGATCCCCACTTTGCGGGTCGTATTGCTGAAAGGCAACAGACCAGCGCTGGGTATGGCGATCCTGTTGGATATCGGTCACTTGCGCTTGCGTATGAACCCGGCAACCCGGCAGTTGTTCGGCAGCCAGCGCCGCGGTGGCCGCCAGGCGGAACACACTCAGGCCGTATTCCTGAACCAGCACCAGCGGGAACTTGAACGAATCAAACTCCAGGTTTTTGGCGACGGGGATCATCCAGTCGTCCAGAGAGGTCGGGGTTTTCGGGAGTGGCGCGAGGGCCAGTTGTTCCAAAGCCTCACGACTGTAGAGCTTGTAATAATGCTGCGGGTCGCCCAGCACTTCGTTGGCCGGGTCGTCTGCAACCAATGTCTGGTAGGTTTGTTGTAGCCGTTGAAGCCTTGGCAGCAGAGCTTCCGGATCCCCAGGATCGCGTAGTGGGACGGCAATGACAGTCGGACGGATGTTGGCAGCGTGCGGGAAGATTCGGAGCGTGTCGATCGATTCGTGAAGCAGGGTCAGGCACTGTTGTTCAGAGATTTCACGGTACAAGTTGCCGCCTGCGTGGAGGTGACAAATCGGCGGACCGTTCACCAGGCTGGCACCGGCTTCGAATAGCTCGACCTCAACGCCCAGTTCTGCCAGGCGAAGGGCAATCGTCGAACCCGCGATACCGCCACCGACAACACCGATCTTGAAAGGCTGCTGAGGGTCAGTGTTGTGGGAACCGTAAACATTCATCATCTGCTGAAAGTCGCTTTTGTCATACCTTGAGAATGGTTCCCATTTTACTGTGCATTGATCACGTTTTAAATACTTGCTGAAGCAGGTGAACAAAAATCGACTAATCAACACACATTTACATTGTAAATGTGTGTTTCCTAACTGCTATCATCACAGCTGAGATATCTCTACAAAGCATAATTATTATTAGATACGCGCTTTGGCACAGCCTAAGGATCTTGTATGACGACTTCAATTTTAATTTGTGACGACTCGGCACTGGCGCGAAAGCAGATGGCCCGGGCGTTACCTGCCTCCCTTGAGGCAACAGTGACCTTCGCGGTGAATGGGTTGGAGGCGTTGCGCTGTCTCGAAGCACAGCAGTTCGATCTGATGTTCCTGGATTTGACGATGCCGGAACTGGACGGGTATCAGACGCTGGAAGCGATGCAGCAACGGGGGATTGAGATCCCGGTGATCGTCGTCTCGGGCGACATTCAGCCTCAGGCCCAGGCAAGGGTCCAGGCCCTGGGCGCAAAAGCTTTTCTGAAAAAGCCGGTGGATAAAAGCCTGCTGAAGGCGCATCTGAAGGAATACCTCGCCGCTGAGCCTCCCGGACTGGACACCGTGATCCAGCGGGTGTCGACACCGGCATTGAAGCGTCGGGATATTTACCTGGAAGTGGCAAACGTCGCGATTGGTCGCGCAGCGGATGCCTTGGCACGCCACTTCAATGTGTTCGTTAATCTGCCGCTGCCGAACGTGAATGTTTTCGAAGTCAGTGAGTTACAGATGACTTTGCGTCATTTGGCCAGCAACGCCCAGATGTCAGGTGTCTGTCAGGGATTCAGCGGTGAGGGCATTGCCGGGGAAGCCTTGGTGCTGCTGAGTGATTCGAGCATGAAAGATCTCACCGCCATGATGAACTATCCGGTTGAAGACGAAGGCGACTGTGAGCTTGAGTTGCTGATGGACGTCAGCAACTTAATGGTCGGCTCCTTTTTAAAAGGGCTGGGACAGCAGGCGGAAGTTAAGTTCCTGCAGAGTCACCCGGTGTTACTGGGCCAGCATCGGCCAATTGAGGAAATGATTTCGTTAACCGAAGGCAACTGGCGCAGAACCATGACGTTTGAGGTGAGTTACGGCCTCGAAGGCACACAGATCAAGTGCGATATGCTGCTGATGTTTGTCGATGAATCATTGCCCCTGCTTGATAACAAGCTGTCATACCTGATGGATGAGGACTAAACCATGTATTCGTTACCTGCAGAATTTGAACAGTTTCACTGGATGGTCGACATGGTGCAGCATGTGGATGTCGGGCTGGTGGTGTTGGATAAAAACTATACCGTCCATGTCTGGAATGGCTTTATGACCCACCATAGTGGAATACAGCCCCATCAGGCGATTGGCAAGAATCTGTTCAGTTTGTTTCCTGAAATTCCGGTGTTCTGGTTTAAAACCAAGTCGAAACCGGTGTTTGAACTGGGTTGCCGTAGTTTCGTGATTTGGCGTCAGCGTCCTTATTTGTTTAAGTGCCGTAATGTCCGGCCAATCACCCAGCAGGCTCCGTTCATGTATCAGAACGTGACCCTGAACCCGATGACGTCGCCGAAAGGTGAGGTGGACTATTTGTTCATGGCCGTTGAAGATGCGACGGCGGAGGCCATGGCGGAGGGGAGTCATTTGCGGTAAAGCGCAAAAAAGTACCAGTCCCAAACTGGAGAAAACCTTGAGTAAGTTTGACGTTTGAGCCTTTTGTCAGCGATCCATGACGGTTCTTAACATTGAGAAACCTCGGTTCATATTCTGATTTTAAAAGGTTTTTCTCCATTTCAGATGTGCTGTTTGCTTGTCAATTGGTTGTTTTCGTTCTAAACCATAGTGGGTAGTGGTACGAAAATAACTAAGTAGGGATGTCTGAATATGACAAAAACGTTCAAATTAATTCCCCTTGCATTATTGGTATCGGGAGCAGTTCATGCGGCTACGGAGAACCCATGGTATGCCGGCGCGCGTATCGGTGGGACGAACTACGACAACTTTGACAAAGCACTGGATGGAGAAGAAAGCAATTTCGGAAAGGATGACTGGGGTGGCGGTGTATTCCTCGGCTATCAGCAGAACTCCTGGCTGAGCTGGGAAGGTGGCTATACCTATTTAGGTCAGGCTGACTACAACAATGGCGGTGGTGGCGTGGAAGTCCAGGGTATAGATTTGGTGGGTAAATTTACCTGGACGGTATCACCGGTCGTTGACCTGTACGGCAAGCTGGGTGGTTATATCTTTGATCTCGACAACAGTGTTATAAATCAGGATGACCAAGGCGTATCGGCAACCGCTGGGGTTGGTGCGGAATATTTCTTCAATGACAGTTTATCCACCCGATTAGAGTACCAGTATTACCACCAGGTTGGAGGCAGTGATCCTGGCGAGACAGACATCCATTTCTACGGTGTTAGCCTGGTCTATCACTGGGGGGCTCCGGTACCGGTCGCGGTGATCGAACCAGAGCCGATGCCGGAGCCTATGCCTGAGCCGGCGCCGATGGTGACCAAGGTCCCGGCGATCAGTGTCAACTTACCGTTCGCGTTTGACAGTAAGTCTATCTCGCCCAAAGATATCGAGTTGATGAAGCCGATTGCGCAGCGTTTGACGGAATATCCGGATTCAAAACTGTACGTGGTCGGCCATACCGATTCCCGGGGTACAGAGGCGTACAATGCGAAATTGTCTGAAGAGCGGGCTGCGGCGGTTGCCACGTATCTGAAAGGTCATTTCGGGCTGACGCAGGATCGGATTGTGGTCCAGGGTAAAGGCGAAAGCGAGCCGATTGCACCGAATAACACCGAAGCCGGTCAGGCGAAGAACCGCCGGGTTGAGGTCTATACGCCGGGGTTTGAGTTAAGAAATTAATTCACAAGGCGTGCTTGAGCGGGAGCCTGAGCTGCTGTGAGTAGTGGTGAAGCCGTGTCATACGGCTTTACGCCGTCAGTTCAGGCCGGAACTACGGGCCTGCTCTCATGAAATGTAAATCCGAGTGTCTTCAGGCACTCGGATTTTTTATGGACGTGTTTCTGAGTATCTCTTGGGAGCACACTGGGGGCCCCCTTGAGGGAAGCGTGAGCGGGTAAGAAATTGACCCGCTATCACGGTGAAGACTTTGTTGCCTGATAAATAAATCATTAAAAGTGTGATTTAGGCTAGACAATCGGTTGCGTAATCGATATCATCTCGCCCCGAAAAATGATGTTGGTTAATCCACGACCTCAATAAACAACTGATCCTGTCAGTTGTCTTTCTTTTTTTATAAAAGAGGGAGACATAAAAAGGATCAGAATCATGTCATCAGCGACTTCTTCGGTTGAATCTTCAGCCTACGCCGGTTCACACACTGCAACCTGGCAAACCAAAGCAATACTCAGCGTAGCATTTCTGATGGCGACCACTTCGGTCGGCCCGGGCTTTTTGACGCAAACCGCCGTGTTTACGAACATGTATCAGATTGATATGGCATTTCCCGTGTTTGCCTCGATCTTTATCACCTTCGGGATTGTCATGAATCTGTGGCGGATTGTCGGGGTTTCCGGTCTGCGCATTCAGGATATCGCGAACCGTGTTGCGCCCGGATTGGGCTATCCGATCGGCATTCTGCTCGCGCTGGGTGCGGTGGCGTTCAACTTTGGCAACGTCAGTGGTTCCGCACTGGGATTGCAAGTGCTGACCGGTGTCGATACCGGCTGGGGCGCTTTGTTTACCGGGCTGATTGGCAGCTTGTTGTTCGTGATCCATAACGCCTCAAAGCGTATGGATCAGATGGCTCGCTACCTGGGGCTGTTCATGATTGTCTTGATTGCCTACGTCGCGATGACCAGCTTACCCCCCCTGATGCCGACGGTTATTGCGGCGGTTGCCCCATCCGATTTCGGGAATCTGTTGCTACCGACCCTGACCATTGTGGGTGGTGCGGTGGGCGGATACTACACCGGTGCTCAGCGACTGGTCGATATCGGTCTGAAAGGGGAGGCCAATGTCGGGGATATCAAGCGCGCCGCGTGGGCGGGGATTTCTATTGCCGTGATCATCCGTGTGCTGCTGTTTATGGCGATTCTGGGTGTGTTGGTGACCGGGGTGACACTGGACGCGAAAAACCCGGCAGCGGATGCATTTCGCCACGGCGCCGGTGAACTGGGATACTACATTTTTGGCCTGGTGTTATTTGTGGCTTCGATTACCTCCGTGGTCGGAAACTCCTACATGGCGGTGTCTTTGGTGAAAACGCTGTTTCCGGCAGTTGCTCGCAACGAAAAAGCCTGGTGTGTCGGTTTTATTCTGGTGACCAGTTTGGGGACTGTCTTTATGAATATGCCGATCCTGCTCCTGATGCTTGCAGGGTTAGTGAACAGCATTATTCTGCCAATTGTGCTGGGAACGGTGCTGGTGGCAACAAAACGGAAAGACATTGTGGGCGACTATCGCCACCCAATGGCGCTGACGGTGCTGGGCAGTGCGATTGTGCTGGTGATGGGCGCTGCAAGTGTCACCAATATCAGCAACTTCGTTGGTAAGTTCTTCGGCGCGTAATGCAGCTGCTGCATGGTGTGCTCACCAAACTGCATCGTGACATTCAAAAAGAACAAAAATCAGGAACACGGTCAGGCCGTGTTCCTTTTTTTTGTTCATCAATTTCATAAATCACGGCTTCATCGCGCCGGGCGCTGACAATTGGGGCGCGGGACGTTATAACTGGCCAAACGGCCGATTTCTGCTTTGAGATCAGCAATGCGGGAAGCATGGGAAGGGTGAGTCGACAGAATTTCCGGTGGTTGTCCCCGGCCAGATGCGGCCGCCATATTCTGCCACAGCGTGATGCTCTCATTGGGGTTAAAGCCGGCTTCCGTCATCAGGTGTAAACCAATGATGTCTGATTCGGACTCCTGAGCCCGGTCGTAGGGCATCAAAAATCCGTACTGAACTCCCAGGCCCAGCCCGGCCATCGCGAGATCATGATACTGAGTGCCACTGATCGCCTGGCTTGAAATCTGCAAACCGACATTCGCCAGCTGGCTGCGGGAGAGACGTTCATTGCTGTGCTGTGCCAGTACGTGGCCAATCTCATGGCCAATCACGGTTGCTAGCTGATCCTGCGTGGTAGCGACGTTGAGCAACCCGGTATAGACCCCGATTTTGCCGCCCGGCAGGGCAAAGGCATTCACCTGATCGCTATCAAACACCACCACTTCCCACTGACCGGGTTGGCTGCTGCCCAGCTTGGACGTAATTGCCTGGGTCACACACTGAACATAACGATTGGTGGCTGGATCCTGATTGATGGTTTCCTGCTGTTTAATCTCCTCAAACGAGCGTGCACCCAGTTGGGACATGTCCTGGTTGGAAAAAAGTAACACCTGCTGTCGGCCTGTGGGTGAGCTGGCACAGCTCATGAGAACCGCAGTGGCGGTACAGATGACAGCAGTGCGTATTGTGATCAGTAAATGCATGGTTCCGGCTCCTTCTATTCAATTATAGAAATAGCGAACACTTTGCTCACCTGTTCGGGGCGTGATCGGTAGTGGTTCGCTGGGCTGAGTGGTAACCTGTTGCGGTTTCAACACATTCTTCAATGATTGTAGGTATCAATATGTCGATATGGAAAAAGCAGTTTTCGCTGGAAAGCCTGAATCAGACGTCTATCAATACGCTGGTGGAGCACCTGGCGATTGAATATTGTGATTTTGATGAAGAGAGCCTGAGCGCTGTCATGCCGGTCGATGCCCGGACCCATCAGCCGTTGGGGATGTTACATGGCGGGGCTTCGGTGGTGCTGGCGGAAACGCTGGGCTCTCTGGCGGCCAATATGTGCGTGGCTGAGGGGAAATACTGCGTCGGGCTGGATATCAATGCAAACCATATTCGGGCGGTTCGCAGCGGGATTGTCAAAGGCACGGCAAAACCGGTTCATCTGGGCGCCACGACACAGGTGTGGCAAATCGAGATTGTCGATGAACGGGACCGACTGGTGTGTACCAGCAGGCTGACGATGGCGGTACTGAATCACAAGAAGAAACCACAGGAGGCAGAGATACAATGAATGTGACTTTTTCTCAGGGGCGAATCATTGCGAATCAGCGTGAATTGGTGATTCGTCTGGAAGGACCGGCCCGGATCACGTTACAGGCAATGGCCGATGATATTCGATTGATTGGCGGCGCGAATGTGGTTACAGCATCGGGGAGCGGTGTGAACTGGTCTGTTTGCCTGGATGATGAGGTGCAATTGGCTGAGCTGGCGGAAGCGACCGGAATTGCTGTGGAATCCCGTTAAATTTTCACAAGCCAATACAATTTTTTGCGAGAAGTGGCCCAGAAATTACAATTTTGTCTCAAATTTGTCTCAAACGTCTGGTAGCCCTGAATGAAATATAGGAGTCTCATTGTAACGAATAATTATAAGCATATGCGTTATTAGAATATATGTGTGGAAGGGATGCTAGCCCGGAGTTACAGGGCATCACATGGGAGTGATTATGTTGAACCCACAGCTGAAGCAGGTCGCACAGCACACTTATCAATGCCTGTTTGGTTGTCAACCCGAGCTCTGTAGTTTTCAGGAGTCATTTTACGGCTGGGTGGTGTTCCTGGCTTCTCCGAAAGGCAAGGTGGTTGTAAAATTTTCTAAAGAGATCGGGCGGCTGGCCAAAGAGGTGCGTGCCTTATCGCGTTTATCGAAAGTGATGGACTGCCAGATCCCCCGGATCTTGTTTTTTGGTCGGGAGGCCGGGCACGATTACCTGATGTTGGAATGGCTCGAAGGTGTACCGGCGCATATGTTACCGGATGATCCCAAGATGATCGAAGCCTTTCGTGAGCATTACACCGACTTGCTGCTGTCGTTGCATGAGCATCGGGAAGAATTGGGGTTTGAGCTGGCTGAAGATCAATACGAGTCGTGTCTGATCCGGGCGTTTGAAGCCTGGATGCAGCCTGTGTACCGTTATGTTCTCAGTGACGGCTCCCCTTATTCTGCCCGATTGAAAGATCAGCTTGCTCATATCTGGGCGCGGCGGGCAGAGATCCTGGATCCCATCAATACGCATTCTTCGCTCACGCATAATGATTGCCATGTCGGAAATGTGTTATTTCAACCCCAGACCGGCCGTGTGGCTGTCCTGCTCGATCCGTTGGATACCGGCTTTAAACACCGTGAGTTTGATGTGTTCCAGCTCGATGATGTCCGCCCGGATCTCAAGCTGATTGAACGGTATCATCAGAAGATGCCGCCAGCAGAGGGCTTCACATGCCGACGTTGGTTTCTCAGTTTATGGCAAGATGCCAAGCATAGTCGGAATATCGGTTGGTATGACGAGCGCTGGTTGCTGACCAAAGTGGCGCAGTTCGAGCGCGCTTACGCCGGCGCTTAAACTTGCGAGTCAAGGATCTCTCTGCATATTATTGTGTTAAGAGGATGCTTTGGGGTGGCGAATATGAGGATATTAACGGCCTGTGTTTTGACCGTGATGATAGTTGGCTGTGCCCGGCAGGCTGCTGAAAAACCGGTTTCTGTGCCTGAAGTGGCGAAACAGCCGCCATCAGAAACGGTGCCAGTGGCACCGGTTGTGATCCCGCCCACGCAACCGACGTCTGTGCCCCCGACAACACCGGCGATGAAACCTGCCCCTGAGCCTGTGACTCCGACACCGAAACCTGCGGCGAAGCCGGCCCCCAAACCAGCTGCTGTACCGGTTGTGACCAAAACACCGGACGGTAAATTGATTTTAGGAGCGGAAGAGTGGCTCTGGCTCGATTCCAGCGAGCAATATGAGCGTGTGAAAGTGGACTCCGGTGTGAAATTATCCACACTGGGAGTTGCCGATCTACAATCCTTTGAACGGGATGGGAACGATTGGGTCAAGTTTAATCACGGCGGCAAATCGGTTGAGCTTCCGGTTGAGCGCTGGATCAAGCGAAAAAACGGAGAGCAAAAACGGCAGGCGGTGGTGAAAGTTCGGGCGCGGTTGGGGGAGTTGAACGAATTGACTGAATTTGGCCTGACCGCAGGCCAGGGCATTGTGCTTGGAGTGAATTTTATTCGGGATGTCGCGACGGTGGATGCCTCGAGAAAGTATGTGCAACCGAAATCCAAGTGATAAGTCGTATCATGAAAATGGTCATGATATAGGCAGTGTGAGCAACTAGATCAAATGGCCGGGAACGCCACCCGGCCACATCAATGTACGGGGTCGTTAAGGCGTTTCGACCTCTACCTCATAGCTGGTGAACTTACGGATATTAATCACGCCGGTATCAAAAATCAGGTACTGGCCCTTGATCCCCAGCAGTTTGCCTCCAACGACCGGGTTCTTGTCAAAGTTATGCGAGCTGATTTTGGTCGGATATGCTAAAACCGGGTAGCGAATATCAACCAGGGATTCATCGAGCCGTTCAACAGCATCTTCACCATACAGAGCCAGCAGTTCATTGATCCGCGCTTCGATATGCGGCATCAGGCGAGTCGCTTCAGCCTGCAAATCGATATCGCTGTTGTCGCCTTTGAGCATGGCGCGCCAGTTGGTTTTATCGGCCACCAGTTCGGCCAGCGCAACTTCGATAAGTCCGGATAAGTGACGGGTTTTGACTTTCAGGATCGGCAGCGCCTGGGTCGCCCCTTGATCAATCCAGCGGGTTGGGAGTTGGGTATGGCGGGTGATCCCGACTTTCAGTCCCGAGGTGTTCGACAGGTAGACATAGTGCGGAACCATACAATGGGTGTCGCCCCACTCTGGCTCACGGCAGGTGCCCTGGGCATAGTGGCAGGTTTCCGGTTTCATGATACACATATCGCAACGTGCCAGCTTCTTCATGCACGGGAAACAGTGGCCCTGGGAATAACTTTTTTTGGTTTTCCGTCCACAGGCATCACAGTAGATATTCCCGGTGTAGCTTAACTTGAGCACCTTCCCGATCAGAGGGTTCAGTGGTAGTCGCTCGTCGCCGACGGGAAGGGTGTATGTCACCTCATCGTCCAGCGTGGATTGCATTTTGCTCAACGTACCTAACATTGCATCCTCTTGAAATGATTTTAATCTGGGACCTGTTGTACAGTCCTCATTGTTACCGGTCTTTATGGAATGCCATTTCAGTATTTGGTAGGGAAATAGCATGCCTTTTTAGGGTAACCAATATTTGCCGACCTGGATACCGGCAGCCTGTTTGATTGCTCAATAAGAGTCACATCCGGCTTGAAAACAGCGGATCTGATATGCACTCGAGTGAATTATTGTAAATGTTTGTAAGTTTAGAGACGTGAATGTTTACTGAAGGTTACGGCTTGGTATGATTCTCTTGTCCATAAAAACAAAGAGATGGAAGAATAATGATGAAGAAAGTAATACTAGGTGGTGTGTTACTCGCAGCAACCAGTGCTTCAGCTATGCCGTTTGAGAAGCCGGAAGATGCCATTCACTACCGTCAATCGGCCTTCAGCATGATTGCAACGAATTTCGGTGATATGGCTGACATGGTCAAAGGTCGTAAAGACTGGGACCAGGCAAAGTTCAGCCAGCGTGCGCTGTTTGTGTCGCAGCTGACGATGATGCCGGGCGAAGCCTTTGAAATGAAAGGATCAGATAAAGGCGAAACCAAAGCACGTCCGGAAATCTGGTCGGATTGGGACGGGTTCTCTGCCAAGCTGAACCAGTTCCAGACGGATATGGCAAATCTGGCGAAAGTCTCTGCCGAAGGCGACCAGCGCGCGACCATGAAAGCGTTTGGTGTTGCTGCGAAAAACTGCAAGTCTTGCCACAGCGACTATAAACACCGTTAAGCTGGCCATGCCGGTCATTGCTGAGAACAGGCCGTTTGTTGATAACAGGTACTTTTTGATAACAGATCGCTGTTGATACAGATAGCTTGTTGATAAAAGCTCGATGATGGAACAGGGTAAAGCCCAAGGCTTTACCCTTTTTTATGCGTGTCGATCAGAACAGGTAAGGCACGATATCCTGCGCAAAGTTGACATAGAGCACGGCACCAATTCCGGCGAAAATCGCCCAACCCAGCAGGCCGTTTCGGAGTTTGGGCGCGGATGCTGCCGGCAGCGGTTTGGTTCCGACAATCATCGGCTTGATCAGGTTTTCCTTTCTGAGTAAATACAGCGCGATTGCCCCCAGATGTAATCCGATGGCAGCCAGAATCAGATTGAAGTTCAGGGCATGGAGCAGGGTGAATAAACTGCTGGTATCGGCCGATACATATCGGGCCAGCGGTCCTTCAGAGACAATATCGTCATTGGCGAACAATCCGCTGGTGAGCTGGAATCCCAACAACAGGAAGAATGTGAGCACCATGTAGCCGCCGGCGGGATTGTGGCCGACAACGGTTTTTGCCTCGCCGGTGTTGCGGCGGATGGACCGTAAATAATCAATCACTTTACCAGGTGAATGGACAAAATGGTGAAAGCGTGCGGTGTCGCTGCCAATCAGCCCCCACAGTAACCGGGTCAGCAGGAGGGCCAGAAGCAGGTAGGCAATGGCAAAATGCCAGTCCATCAAACCCTCGGTACCGGTATACCATAAGCCAATCACAGATAGTGCCTGTAGCCAATGGTAACCGCGAACAAAACCGTCCCAAATCGGCGTTGGTGTTTTCATGGTTTGTATCTCTCAGGTTAGAGTATCGAATGTCGGTATTTTTACAAAAATCATACTTTTACACCATGATATTAAGCGCATGTTTTCATATCTTTACAATTTGTTATCCCTATCGGACGGCCTGACCCTTCCTCACTGAGCCCGTGAGGGAAGCGGATTGAAGACAACCGTACGTGTCGGGTAGGGGCGGCGGCATAGCGATAAATAAAGAGAGCGCCGATAAAAAGCCTGCGGGCAGCAGGCTTTGGGTATTGCTATGGCCGAGCGGATGCATCTGTCAGCGGTTTTGAATCCGGTTGTAATCCAGCAGGCCGGAATCAATGGGCTGGCTTTTGCGATACAAGGTGTTCAGGGTATCACTGAATGTCCAGAAGTTCGGATCGGTTCGACGTACGGCAAAGCGATCGAGCAACGCCCGGTATTCCTGCTCGGTTTGAACTGCATTAGCCAGAGCCGCCAGGGCCGGCAATTCAGCTTCCGTTACATGCCAGAAGGCACCCGGATAGCTGCCCAGCAAGCCGGAGACCAGCGTCACATCGTCTTGTTCAAACAGGCGGTTGGCTTCCTCATCGAACAAGCTGGAAATGTTCTTGTGAGCGCTGTTGCGCACCAGCGTAAACAGCTGAGGATCGGCGTCCGGAGACGACGGTTCAACCATGATAAATGTCAGTTCCGGGAACAGGGTTGCCTGAGGCCCCTGAAGTTGATTCAGCAGGTTAAGGGCACGCATCGCCTCCGGGCTGAGTGTCGCATTGTTGAGGGCATAACGCTGACTGTTCACCAACTGCACCCGTGCCTGAAGGCGCTGGTAAAGCTCGGACTTCGGATCATCGGTGGTAAATTTGATCCCCGATGGCTGGCTGAATTCATTGATATCACCTTGCAGGAACTCCTCCAGCGGCCGACTGGCATTCTGGTACCAGTTTGCCAGCTCTTGATGGCGAACTGGCGCTGGCAGGAGTGACAGGAAGTTCGATTCGCCTTCCATGCGCAGGAAATCCATATACATCCGGGTGATCAGCTGGTGGCCGAAATTCCCGTAGACGTCAAAGCCTGCCACCAACAGATAATGGATCCGTTCCAGCAGTGAATAATCCATGACCCAGGCTGTTTTCGGCGGTGTACCGACTAGGCCTTTGGTGACCGTGGCACTGTCAAAGTGACGGAATACCGTCAGCACCGCGTGATCGTTATGGCCATCGCCATCCCAGATCAGCTCGGTGGTTAAGTGTTCGCCATGTTGAAACGCTTTATTGAGCAGCGCATTTTTGGCCCGCAAGAAGCGACCCTGCTGCTTGGAATAGGCGATCCAGTCTGCCAGAGGTAAGGTATTACTTTCATTTTCGGCCGGCATACTGAGGTTCTTGGCCTGAGCGTCATAAAACTGGTTGACGCTCGGAACATCTGCCATGTCCGGATCCACAAAGAAGACCCAGAACCGATCATTGATCACATTCAGCGCCAATTGACCCCGGCAGACTGGGCCTTTGATAAAGCCGCGGATGGTGTTCTGGGCGTTATCAAGCATAAAGCGATACCGGGCATTGGCCGGTAGTTGGCTGAACGAGCGCATTGGATTGGCGGCTACTTCAGGCTGGTAGCCCGGCAATGCGCTGACGGTGTATTCGGGCTCGAAGAACAACTGCTCAAAGCGTGCCATCTTGGCAGCGCTCAGGGCATACGGCATATGGGTCTTATCAACAATGGTTTCGCGAACCTGGACAAAACGGTAGTAGACGCGATCCGTTTGCGGATCATCAAAAGGCCTGCGGGTTGCAATTACGTCGACAGGTTGTCCCGGCGCCGTTCGGGAGCGGACCAGTTTGAAGAAGACCGGCTGACCTGGGTGAGCCTCGAAGTAAAGATGAGAGACAAACAGGTGCTCATAGATATAACGGCTGACCAGTTGTTCTTTGAGCGAGTTGCCGTTCAGGAAGCGTTCCCATTGGTGAATGTCAGCTTGGATCTCCGCCGACGGCGGTTCGACACCGGCCATCGGTGCACCGGCAGCCAGCCAATCCATCAAAAGCTGATGCTCTTGCGGCGCGATGTGCGGCAGGCCGTAGGGCATGCCCCATTGCGGGTAATTCTGTTCATACTGGACCATTTCCTCAATGGTCGGGCATTGCTGATCCCGATCCAGGGAAAAATCCCACTGGGTGCTATCGAGCACGGCTTCACCCGGTAAAGGGTGGGCTTGCTTCAACTGGAGCATACGGGCCATGACCCCGGCTTGGGTGTTGGCCTCCGGGGACTGGTCTCGCTCATTGAGGACCGGCGTAAATCCTTTGTTGCGCCATTGCGCGGTAGTTTGCGCATCAATGAACATGCGGGTGGTATTGGCTGCCAGCAGGCGGGTGCCTTCGTAAACTTTCTCTTTGTTGGCGCCGCGATCAATGCCTTCCGCTGAAGACATCTTCAGCTGGCAGGGCGCATCGTAGCAGGCATGGCAGACCACACAGCGGTTCTCAAGCACCGGTTTGACTTCGTTGAGATAGCGCTGCGCCATCGGGGTCGCGGGCGGGACAAAACGCTGCTGCGGCGCTGGCGTGCCATACAACTGGTCATAGTTGAAACCGGCATAGACGGCACAGCCGGAAAATACCAAGGTGCCGCAGGCAAGGGCAAAGCGTTTACTGTTTTTGAGAAAAGATAAAGACATGAAAATGCGCTGGCAAATGGACATCAGGCGATTGTAAAGCTTGTCAACTCAGCAGCTCAAGAATTTATTTTAACATTGTTCAATTAGACGCAGTTCCTTGCTGTGGCGGTGGTTACGGGGATTTCTTGCGCCGGAGCGAGTGATGCGACGGGGAATGTGCCGGCCGGGCAATCGGGGTTGGGGAGGGGCTCAAAAGAAAAAAGGGAAGCCAAGCTTCCCTTTCTCGGTGGCTATTATTTTTCGAAAATAGCCAGGAACTCGCGCTTCATCGGCGGGTGACGACGTGCTTTTTTCAGCTGCTTGCACATGTCTTTCACACAGTTGTGCAGCACTTTATCCAGCATCACAGCTTTGTAGTCTGTGAATTCTTCGTCAGTCATATCGTCTGGTTTGCCGGTTTCTTCCATTTCACCCAGGAAATCAATGCCGGAGTAGCTCTGGCTCAGGGCGATCAGGGCGTGGAATTGCTCGAAGTTGTCCAGAACGTTTTGGGCGCTGGCCGGCATTTGGTCCCAGGCTTCGCGTGAAATCGACTCAGAAGCTTTGTACACGTTTACTAGCATGTCCAGTAGCTCTTCAGGCACTTTCTCAAACGCAACAACCTGGCTTAGCTCCGGCGAGCAATCGTCCAGGGTCAGTTTGGTTTCTTCAATGTTCAGTTCTTCTTTGTTTTCAATGTCAGACATAGCTATTTCCTGCATTGTGAATCGATTTTTAGAGGGGGCATCCTATAGACCTGTTTTTAAAAGTCAACACTCCACACGTCGAAACGCGGGCTCGGGCGATCTCCGTACAAAGCGGATAACAATGGCCTCAGGCAAAATATAGCAATGGCTTGTCCATAACGTGTCCACTCAGGCGTGAAAGTTGCAATCTGTGTCACGTTCAATTAAGCGCACTACCGGAAGGTGGTAGATCCGCTGGGTAATTTTCCGGTCTGTGCTATAAATATAAGCAGTATAATCTTTCTATATCAATGGGATGCTTACATGGATGCAATGCGTATTTTGCTCGTCGAAGATGTGCACCTGGAAAGAATGCAGTTGGCTATGCGGTTGCAACGTCTAGGTCATGTTGTCGAAGCCACGGGCTCTGGTCTGGAAGCGATTGAGAAGTACGCCCAGTTTGATCCGGATTTGGTTCTGCTGGATGTCAGTATGCCGGATATGTCCGGCACGGAAGTCGCTCAAAAAATTCGAGAGCTGTATCCAGACTGGGTGCCGATTATTTTTCTGAGCGGGCATGATGAACCGGAAATGATCGCGACGGCCATCGATATGGGCGGTGATGATTATCTGGTCAAGCCCGTCAATAAAATTGTTCTGGTTGCAAAGCTGAAGGCGATGCAGCGCATCGTCCAAATGCGGCGGGAACTGAAAACAACGCATGAACAGTTGGCTTCGGCGAATGATCGCTTGTCCCAATTGGTCAATGAAGATGGCCTGACAGAGGTTGCAAACCGCCGGTTTTTGGATCAGAAATTATCAGAGATGATTTCCTGGCATGGTCGGAATAATTTGCCGATGGCGATGGTCATGATCGATGTGGATCATTTTAAAGCGTTCAATGATTACTACGGGCACCTGGAAGGGGATCGCTGCCTGCAAAGTATTGCGATGGAGCTGAAAACAACGTTTAGCCGTGCCGGAGAGCTGGTGGCACGGTATGGCGGAGAAGAGTTTGTCGTTTTGATCAGCCACTGCGACAAAACGCGGGCGGTGAAAGAGTGCGAACGTTTGAAGCAAAGTATTCAGATGCTGGACATTCCGCATTCCCGTTCAACGACCGCCGAGCTGGTGACGGTCAGCCAGGGAATGGTGTCCTGGGTGCCGACCGGACTGGAAACACCGGAAAACATGTATGAAATCGTCGATAAGGTGCTCTATAAAGCGAAAGAGCAGGGACGAAACCGTTTTGTCGCGGCGGAATTTACCTGAGAAAGATACAGGGATAACCGCGCTCGGGTGGATTGTTTGTTTTGTAATCGGTTGATTCATGAAGTGCTTGTCGTTCACGGGAGGCATGTTACTCTGCTTTCTATCAGTGCTGATCCCACTCTGGGTTGTCAAGCCGAGAGCGGAATCAGTATTGGTATAAGAAGGAAGAAGAATCATGGATATTTGCTTTTCACCTACTGAAGCCCGTGTGATTGGCTGTTTGCTGGAAAAGGAAGTCACAACACCGGACCAATATCCGCTGACCCTCAATGGACTGACGACGGCGTGTAACCAGAAGAGCAACCGGGAGCCGGTGATGTCGCTGGGTGAAGCGACCGTGATGGATACGCTTGAAAGTTTAAAGGCCAAGCGTTTCATTCAGGAAGTGACCGGATTCGGCAGCCGCGTCGCGAAGTATCAGCACAGATTTTGCAACACCGAATTCAGCACCCTGCAGTTTAAGCCGCAGGAAAAAGCGGTGATTTGCGTGCTGTTGCTACGAGGGCCGCAGACGGCAGGGGAATTACGAACCCGAACCAATCGCTTGTGCGAATTCACCGATGTCAAAGAAGTCGAAACTGTGCTGGCCAAGTTGGCTGATCCGGAGCGTGGCGGGTATCTCGTGAAGCTACCGCGTGAAGCCGGAAAGCGGGATTCACGCTATATGCACCTGTTTAGTGGCGAGGTTGATCTTGAGGCGTTGCCACAGGGCGCCCAGGGCAACGCGGTGAGCCCTTCGGCATCGGATGAACGTGTTGCACAGCTGGAAGAAGACGTCGCGGCGTTGAAACAGGAGCTTGCTGAGCTGAAAGCACAGATGGCGCTCCTGATAGGCGATTAATCTATTGAACCTGACCCGTTCTGTGACTGGAATGGGTTGACTCAGGCCCGGCTTCGTCCGGGCTTTCGTGCGATCAACTTTAATTGTTACCGAATCCTGTGACTGAAGACCGACAATCTCAAGAAAACATAAAAGCTGAACGAAATGATGCAGTGCGCTGGTCTGTCTACTTGATTCGAACGGCAACCAATCAACTCTATTGCGGTGTGACGACGGATGTGGCACGGCGGTTCAGTGAGCATCAGGGCAGCCCGAAAGGGGCCAAGTTTCTGCGGGGGAAAGGCCCGCTCCACCTTGCCTGGGCGGCGCCGGTTGGCGAAAAGCGAACGGCGATGCAACTGGAATATAGGATTAAGCGACTCACCAAAGCCCAAAAAGAGTCCATTGTGAACCACACCCTGACTTGGCAGACACTGATGGAATAGTGTGTTTGCCGAGCATGTGTTTGAAGCGTAACGCGCCGGAGTGAGGGATACGACAACGCTTTCCGGCGTTTCTGCATCTATTGCGGGATCGATGATGCGGGGTCATTTGCTGTAAGTGTCGCAAATGTTTTCGCATCTTTACTTAATTTTCAGGTACTTAGTTATGGCACTGAAAGCCACCATTTATAAAGCACAGCTCAATGTTGCGGATCTGGACCGTCATGTTTATCTCGACCAGTCCCACACGCTGGCTTGTCACCCATCAGAAACCATCCAGCGGCTGATGCTGCGTTTGCTGGCCTGGGGACTGAACGCCGATGAATCGTTGCAGTTTACCAAAGGGCTGTCCGATACCGATGAGCCGGATCTCTGGCGCCGTAATTTGATGGATGAAGTCGAGTTATGGATTGAACTCGGGCTGCCGGATGAAAAGCGGATCCGTCGTGCATCACACAAGTCGCAGCAAGTGATCATTTATGCCTATGGTGATCAGGCGGCTTCTGTGTGGTGGCAGCAAATCAAAAATAAGGTTGCGCAGTTTGACAATGTTTCGGTGGTGTATATCGCAGATGCTGCCCTGGCGGAACTCGAAGCGATGGCGGAGCGGACCATGCAACTTCAATTGACGATTGAAGGTGAGCAGGCTTGGCTGAATGCCGCTGCCGGGAGTGCGCACATTATCCCTGAGTGGTGGCGTCGCAGCGAGTAACTGCATCGGTGAATGGCACATGGATCAGGGCCCGAATGGTGCGTAGTTGGAGTGTGTAGAGGCTGTCATGCTTGTTTCATCGAAGTGGGGCATGGTGGAGAAAGGATATCGAGATCTAAGTAAGGATGGATGATGACAGCGCAAGTGCATACCCAAGCCCAGATTGTATGGGATTACCATTTACTCAACCACCCACTGGAAAAAGGCGACTGCCTGCTGGTGCTGTGCAGTAATGATATTCGCGTGGCCGAGCATGCCGCCCAGCTGTTTCTGGAGGGGCTCGCACCCTACATCGTGTTCTCTGGCGGTGTCGGCCGATTAACTGCAGGCTTGTTCGAACGCTCGGAAGCCGAAGCGTTTGCTCAGATTGCGGTAGATATGGGCGTGCCTGAACAGTGTATTTTGATTGAGCCACAATCAACCAATACCGGCGAAAACATTCAGTTTTCCCGAGCATTGCTGGAAGCGAAAGGGCTGGATCCGCAGCGGATTATTGTGGTCCAGAAGCCATTCATGGAGCGACGCAGCTATGCCACCTTCGTGCACCAGTGGCCGGATAAATCGGTGGCGGTGACTTCGCCGCCGCTTAGTTTTGATGATTATCCGAATGAGCAGCTGTCTTATTGTGATGTAATCAACGTCATGGTCGGGGATTTGCAGCGCCTGCAGCGATATCCGGCGCTAGGGTTCGTGGTCGCTCAAGAAATCCCAGCACATGTTTGGCACGCGTTTCAGTCGCTGGTTGCGTTGGGCTTTGATGAGCACCTCCTGGACGCAGACATTTAATCTCGCCTGCCTGTACCCGCTCCGGTGCAGGCAGACGAGTCTCAAGGTCTAGCGCGTCACCATCTTCTGGATTTCTTTGGCGCGCGCTTCGTCGCTTTGCTCTTTTCGCGGCGGTATTGTTATCCCCTTTTGGCATGCCGGACGTGTCGCCAGCTCACTGAGCCAGCGTTGCAGGTGTGCCAGTCCTTCAATGCTGATCCCGCTCCATTCATGAATGCGGACCCATGGCCAGGTGGCAATATCGGCAATGGTATATTCCTCACCGGCAAGGTAGCAATGCTGCGCTAACTGACGATCCATCACTTCAAACAAGCGCCGGCCTTCGTGCTGGTAACGCTCGATCGCTGCGGGGATTTTTTCCGGAAAATAACGATAAAAGACATTGGCCTGTCCCATCATGGGGCCGACACCACCCATCTGAAACATCAGCCACTGGATGACCTGAGAACGCTGCTTGGGATCAACCGGAAGAAACTTTCCCGTTTTTTCCGCCAGGTAGAGCAAGATGGCGCCAGACTCAAACACGGCAAAATTGTCATTCTCGGTATCGATGATAGCCGGGATCCGTCCGTTGGGGTTGATGGCCGTAAATGCGGGAGATTTCTGCTCCGCTGCCATTAAATCCAGCGGATGAACCCGGTAATCTAAGCCCATTTCTTCCAGCGCGATAGATATTTTGTGGCCGTTCGGCGTCGCTGCCGTATAGAATTCAATCATGACTCAGCCTTAGCTGTTAAAGGTCGGACGGCTGCTGACGCGCTGGTACCAGGCAAGCAGATGCGGCTGGCTGTCATCGAGTTCGATGTTCAGGTTTTTCATGAAGTTGCACAGAATCACGGCGGTAATATCGACGATCGTGAATTTGTCTCCGGCCAGATATGGACTTTGACTCAGGCGATGCTCCAGCGTCGGCAGGAAGTCAATCAAGCGTTGGCGCGACTCTTCTCCCCAGGCTGCGACGCAGTTTTCACGATCCTGGTAAATTCCGGTGATGTTGCGAAACGCCTGCATCGCGACCAACAAACCTTTCAACTCGACCACACGATGCCACATTTCAACCTGAGCTTTTTCCAGTGGCGTATCACCAAACAGGGAGGTCTCTGCCGGGAAGGTTTCATCGAAATAGCGGCAAATAGCGACGGACTCGCAGATGGTGGTGCCGTCATCCAGTTCCAGAACAGGGATCAGGCCGTTGAGGCTCTTTTCCCGGAATGAATCGCTCAGGTTCTCCCCTCCGCGAATATCGACATGTTGCCGTTCGACCTCAATTCCTTTTTCAGCCAGAAACACGCTGACCCGACGTGCGCTTGGAGACGGTGCAAGTTCGTAGATTTTCATTATTCTTCCTTTATCAGAACGATCGTTTAGATTAAAATCTAATCTATATCAGAATGATCGGTCAAGAAAAAGATCGCTTGTTTAGCCGTCAAGAGAGGACAACATGGCCCGTACCAAGAATTTTGACCGCGAGGAAAAACTCCTCGAGGCAATGGCGCTGTTCTGGCAGCAGGGCTACGCCGATACATCGGTCGCTGATTTGGTGAACCATTTGGGGATCAACCGCTTCAGCTTGTATAACACCTATACCGACAAAGAAACGCTTTACCGGGAAGCACTGGATTACTACCTGTACAAAATCTCATTTCCCAGAATCTCGCGGGCATTTCCAGAATCGGCCGGATTGGCTCAGTTGATTGATTACTTGAAAGATTTTGCCCAACTACAGCAGGAACAACCCTACGGCTGTTTTGTACAGAATGCCATTTTGGAGCGGGCGTTCCGGGATGATGACGTGCTGAAAACTGGCGGGTTGCTTTATCAGACCTTGTCGGATCGATTTCGCCAGGCTCTGGAAACCGCGCAGCAGCACCAGGAAATCAGTCCGGCTCTGGATCCATTAGTATTCAGCCACTTTCTGGTGTTGCAGATGCAGGGGATCCGTGTTCTGGGCAAGGCGAGGCAGTACGAGATGATTGAACATGCGATGCAGGTGCTGATGCAGGTGATTCAGGCGCAGCGGGTTCAGGCTCCCTGAGACAAGGAGCCTGACAAGTGGTGCTGGTGTTGCTAGCGGGCGGCATTCATGCCTTGCTGCCAGAACGCAACTTCCATCCGGGTGGCGGTGCGAAAAATGTCACACAGTCGCTGTCCGCGCGTACTGCTTAGTGGGATCTCTGCCAGCATGCGGTCCAGCCGTGCGATGGTTTCCTGGGTTCCTGCCTGGAAATCGTCGCCACTGTAGAGCTCAATCCAACTGCGATACGGGTTCCCCTCCAGACGTGTGGTTTCACGGTGGATGAGCTGATGTCCGATCACGGCGTAACCAATGGCGCAAGGGGCTAGGGCGGCGAACAAATCGACCCGATCGCCGGCCATCCCGGTATCCAAGACATAACGGGTATAACTCACGGTGCCGAAATCTTCCGGTTCCGCTTCCATATCAGACTCGGTCAGGCCCCATTGGCCGCAGTATTCCACATGGTGGTTCATTTCCGTATCCAGCAAGGCGGTCAGGCTTGGCAGCGGCTCCCGCATTTCTTCCAGCGTCCGGGATTTGAAAATGGCCAGGGCAAACGCTCGCGCGTAGTGTTTGAGAAACAGGAAATCTTGTTTCAGGTAGTGTAGGTAGGCGTGTTTATTCAGCTCGCCAGTGGCCAGCTGCTGAACAAACGGGTGCTCGATATAATCTTGCCAGTCGTCCCGGCAGGCGTTGATCAGGTCTTTGTGATTCATCGGTGTGTTCCTTAATGCAATGTCGTTAGTAGGTCAGGACGTAATCTTTGGCTTGCGGGAGCGTGTGAATGATCTTGTGCTGCATCATGAAGGCGGCATAGTCGTCATAACGCTTGAGCTCAACAGCACCCGGACGCAGGGCAAAACGGGTCAGCGTATCTTCCCAAGCCCGACGGTTCAGATCGTTATTGAGGGTATCTGGTGCGTAGGCGACAAATTCCTGCCAGGCTTTCTCTGGGTGATTGATCAAGTACACGGTTGCTTTTTCAATCGCTTTGTTGAACTTGTTGATGGTTTCCGGATTGTATTTGTGTTTATTGGCGACAAAGATCAGCTCATCATATGGCGGGACGCCATGTTCTTCCGGATAAAAGGCGGTGGCTTCATAGCCTTCCAGCTCAAGCTGGTTCAGCTCGAAGTTGCGCAGGCCGCCCCAAATCGCATCCACTTTGCCGGATGCCAGCGAGGAGGAGAGTGCCCAGCCGACGTTGATGATTTTGACGGAATCCATCGACACCTGATCTGAAGCAAGCATGGTGCCGATGGTGGCGTCTTCACTGCCGCCGATTGCGACGCCGATCTTTTTACCTTTCAAATCCGCGAGGCTGCGAATGCCTGATTTATTCAGCACAATCAGTGAGTTCAGCGGGCCGGAAATGAGGGTGGCTGAACGGACCAATGGCAGTTCAGCCGCGGTGCTGGAGATCAGCGTGCTTTGATAGGACACGGCCAAATCAATTTTCCCGGCAGCGACCAGTTTATCCGGAATGCTGGGATCAGCCGGCTCCTGAATCGCCACTTCCAGTCCTTGCTCGGCAAACCAGCCTTTTTCCTGGGCCAGAATAATCGGGCCGTGGTTTGGATTGACGAACCAGTCGAGCATTAAGGTGACCTTTTCAGCGGCCGCCTGGAACGATGCCAGCGATAAGGAGATCGCGGCAACGCTTTGAAGTAACTGCTTTTTCATATGAATTTCCTGTTGATGTTATCTATGTAACGGATGTTATTGGTTTTGCCACGGAATTGCTTTTTTCAGCAGGCCATCGGCAATGAAGTAAAAACTGATGGAGAAAAATGCCAGGATGAACAGGGCGGCAAACATCTCATCGACAAACATGCGGGCGTTGGCTTGCAGCATCAGATAGCCCAGCCCTTCGCTCGAACCCACCCATTCGCCAATGACTGCGCCGATTGGGGCCACCACCACAGCAACCCGAATACCCGAAGCCAGTGCCGGCAGGGCAGCAGGCAGGCGGATCTGCCACAGCAACTGCCAGCGCGTGGCACCCATGGTGCGGGCCAGATCCAGATAACCGGTCGGCGTTTGTCGTAACCCGTCGTAACAGCAAGTGGTGACGGGGAAAAAGATGATCAGGGCGGCCATAACGACTTTCGAGGCAATGCCGTAACCGAGCCATAGCATCAGGATCGGCGCAATCGCAAAGACCGGAATGGCTTGGCTGGTGATCAGGATCGGCAGCAGCCAGCGGCGCAACGGGGCAAACAGCAACATTTGCAGGGCGAAAAACAGCCCCATCGCCAACCCCAGTAACAGGCCGAATAATACCTCGGTGCTGGTGACCAGGGTGTGGTGCCAGAGCACATCAAACCGGGCGACTAGTTTGTTCAGCACTGCAACCGGTCCCGGCAGGATAAAAGGTGGCAGTGAAAACAACACCACGGCGGCCTGCCACAGACCGAGAATCACCCCGAAGCTGATGAGTACCCGCGCCACTTTTCGGGAAAATCCGCCCCGGTTGATGGCTGGGGCCGACTTCGGGCTCTGTTGAAGCGGTTGTAATGGCCGTTCGGACACGGAGTCGATGGTTTCCTGAGGGAGGCTGTCAGCCATAGTCACGCTCCAGTTGGTCAATAATCATCTGCTGGTGGGCAGCCATTTGCGCGTCAAATGATCGCGGCGGCATGGATTGCGGGACATCCAATCGGGCCAGCTGTGCCGGGCTGCCGAACATCAGGTAGATGTGATGTGCCAGACGCAGAGCTTCCTGTGGGTCATGGGTGATTAACAGCACGGTACGATCCTGCAATAACTCGGCGGCCAGGCTCTGTAGCTTGTGGCGGGTGACAGCATCGAGTGCGGAAAAGGGCTCGTCCATCAGGACCAGCGGCTTGTCCTGCATCAGGGTCCTAGCCAGGGCGACCCGCTGCCGCATCCCCCCGGAAAGTTGATCTGGTCTGGCGGCATGGAAATCTGCCAGACCGACCGCCTCCAGTAATGACATCGCCCGGGCTACATCCGGTGTTGCGGCGTCTGAACCCAGACGCTGACTGAGACACACGTTGTCCAGCACAGACAGCCAGGGTAGTAACAAATCTTGCTGCGCCATATAGGCCACGCGGTCTTGCAATGGTTGCGCATCAGATGTGAGCAACTGTCCCTGCCAGATCACCGCATCACCACTCAGCCCGGCCAGGTGACGCAGCAGCGTGGTTTTACCGCAGCCGCTTTTACCCAGAAGACAAGTCCATTGTCCGGCCGGTAAGGTCAGGTTGAGATCATCGAAAACGGCGGTCGCCGTATCCCGGTAACGAAGCGAGGCATGATTCAGGCTGACGCAAACCGGGGACGGATGCTCCCCGACAGCTGGCGATAACATCATGCTCGCTCCGGCTGGTAGTGCCCGTGAAAGAAGTGGTTGACTGGGCCGTGTCCGGTGCCGATTTGCAGTTCATCGGCATGGCGGATGGCTTCGGTGAGATAGGTTTTGGCATGTTGAACGGCGTCGTTCAGCGCAAAGCCTTGCGCCAGGAAAGAGGCGATGGCAGCGGACAAGGTGCAGCCGGTTCCGTGAGTGTTGTGGGTGTCAATCCGTGGATGGCTGAAACGGATGACCTGATCGGTGCTGATCAGTAAATCGGTGCTCTCTTGTGTTTGGGACAGGTGACCTCCTTTGAGCAGTACGGCACCAGCGCCCAATTCACGCAGTGCCTCGACCAACTCTGCCATATCGGCTTCGGTCTGTGGAATCTCCGTATTCAGCAGCGCGGCGGCTTCCGGCAGATTCGGGGTGATCACATCTGCCAGCGGCAACAGGGCTGATTTCAGGGTTTCAATCGCATCTCGTTGGAGCAGCAGATCGCCGCTGGTTGCGACCATCACCGGGTCAACGACCAGAAATTGAGGCTGATACTGGCGTAGTTTATCCGCCACGGTTTGGATGATAACGGCATCACTGAGCATGCCGATCTTCACCGCCTTGACATCCAGATCACTGAATACCGCATCCAACTGCTCGGCAACAAATTCCGGAGAGATGTTGAAGATACCGGTCACGCCTTGGGTATTTTGTGCGGTCAGGGCGGCAATGACAGAGCAAGCATAACCGCCGGTGGCCGAGATAGCTTTGATGTCGGCTTGAATACCGGCGCCACCGCCACTGTCAGAACCGGCAATGGTTAACGTGATTGGTGTTTTTGATTGAGCTGCTGATTGAACGGCCATATCTACCCCTGGCGATATCGCGCAGGGTAGCAGGTGTCCGGGATTGCCCGATAGAGAGCGGGCAGGGGCGAGACACGGTTGCTAGTTCCCTACGCCATTATTAAATGGATCAGGTTCAACGGGTCCCACCGAAGTGGTCTCAGCCTATGGCTCCCCGACTAACTTACCTAAATTGTTGATTATTTGTGCTGAACACACTTTTGCGTGCCAGAAACGGATGTATTCTACCTTTGTTTTTCACAGCGGAGCAAACCGAAAAAGGGATTATTCTGACCAAGCGCTGAACTTTACATCGCAGTGGTCTGTGGTTGAGAAAAAATAGGTTGAGAAGAAATTGGGTTGAACATGAATCGGATTGAATGGTCGTGTAAAGTAACAGACGACATCACACAGGCAGGGACATACCATGAGTCAGACGAATCAGGACAAAATAAATTATATTGAGTTTCCGGCGGCCGATCTGGAAGCAACCAAGGTGTTTTTCCAGCAGGCTTTCGGCTGGGCGTTCACCGACTATGGTGAGGATTATACGGCATTTACCAATCAAGGACTGGATGGCGGGTTCTACCGTGCTCCGCTCAAATCATCGACTCAGCAAGGCGCTGCATTGATCGTGCTGTATAGCGCCCATCTTGAACAAACCCAGGCTAAGGTTGAAGCGGCCGGCGGCCAGATCGTGAAGCCGATTTTTTCGTTTCCGGGCGGACGGCGTTTTCAGTTCCTTGAGCCGAGCGGCAATGAGTTGGCAGTGTGGTCAGATCAATAATGATTTCCCGCCGCAACGGCGGGAAATCCTGGCGTTGTTCGTGATCCGGTGATCAACACGGCTCAGATGAAGGTTCAAGCGCTTTCGTTGTTGCAAGTGCTTGAGTTGTTTCAGGGGCTTTAACTGCTCCAGCGACAACTGCTCCAGCGACTTCAACGGCTTCAGGCACTTTCGTGGCATCAGGGTGCGCTAGCCAGTACTTATCCGGGGACAGGATATTGTTGGGATCCAGGCTCTGCTTGAGTGTGGCCAGAAGCGCCAGGTTCTCATCTCTCACGAATGGTTTGATCGTATCAAACAGTCCGGAACCACTGCGGTATGGACAAAATCCGGCGGACAGCAGGGCTGCATCTATGGCCTGATGGAAGCGGGTCGCTTTTTCAATTTCTGATTCGTTTTTGCCGAAACGGATATTGGCAATCAGAACCACGGCACGCTCGCTGACATTGGTCATGCTGTAGCGCTCTTCATAGCCATATTCACGGAATAGCTGGCGGCAGATACTGAGCATTTCGGAGATATTCTGCCGTGAATGGCTGCTCACCGCACAGATCCAGCGAAAATTCGCCGGAAACTCTGAAGTTTTCATTGCGGAACTGGCCGCCGGATGATCGAGCAAGGTCTGGATGGCCGCATCGGATGGAACGCCCAGTTTGAGGTCCAGCACCAGTTTCAGGCTATCGATCATCGGGGATTTCAAGTATTGATTGATTTTGCACAGCATTCGCCAGCGAAAATCATCAAGGAACAGAATTTTTGCGCCCGGGATCTGCTGTTTTAAGGTTTGCTTGACGTGTTTATAGCGGGCTTTCACCACACCTTTCGGCCCGGCCAGGGAGGTGGTGAGGATCCAGGCACCTGGTGCCTGACGGGCTTGCTCACCCATGGCTCGGGTCATGCTGACCGTATGGACGCCACTGGTGATCACACCTTCCAGTTTCAGCTTGCCGATGGCGGCGACCATTTCGGGCGCATCACCTTCTCTCGGACATAAAGCGAAGACGGTGGCCTGATAAGCTGGTTTCGGCTGAAGTGCCAGCGTCATTTCGAGCACAATTCCTAAGTTTGACTGGCTGAATAATCCCTGCAGAACCGGCCCGGTGCCGTAGGGATAGAGATGCCGGGCGACACTGTGTTCAAACATTCCCATGCCTGTCGTGATGATCTTGCCGGTTGGCAGGAGCACCCGCATGGATTGTACATGGCCGAAACGGTCCGAGTAATCGGTGTGGCCGAACCCACGCTCCAGAATGTTGCCGACCAGACTGGTGTGCAGTCCGGCTGCGGTGATGTCCATTTGTAAGGAACTCTTCGCGTCTTTCAGGGCTGTGAAAAGCTGCGATTGCGTGATCCCCGGTTGTACCCGCACATAGGCTTGCGCATCATTGATTTCGAGGACTTGGGATAAGCGGCTGAGATTGACGATCACTTGCTGGGGGTGCGTTCCCTGTGCGGTGCCGTAGCCCCAGTTCTTTCCTTGTGCGAGCGGGTGAATGGTGAATCGATGTTGATTGGCAGCCTCAACAACGGCGATGAGCTCAGGTTCCTTCTCTGGCCACACAACGGCTGACGGCGTACAGAGGCTCCCATTGAGAGCCAGGCTATACTCGTGCAGTGTTTCGGGATCCTGCGAAATTTGCGAAGCCGCGAAAATATTGCTTAATACTGTGTGTAGTTCCATATCCCTTTTCCCCACGGGGTCTTACCGATACTTAGCTCATCAATAAGGTTGTTAAAACAGAGTGTTAGATTTACATTGTGCAAAAAAAAAGCGTCAGCGACAGTGGTAAGGGTAATGATATGTGAACTTGATTGAATAAATGCACAAAAAAACATTCGAACGACCATAAACCACTTAATCGGCGTCTGGGTTCGGCGTAGGGTAGAAGCGTGTTTACAGCAAGAAGGACCGGCAAATCGCCTGAAATCGTGAATGTCGCCGGAAAATTTATGGAACTGGATAAGCTAACCACGCAGCTCTGTGTGACGGAAGAAGCAAAAATCACAGCCTATAACATCCGCTATCAGGCTTATACCACTGTTGGGTATAACCCGCTGTGTACATCAGGCTTGTTTACGGATCCGTTTGATGCGGAGCCGAATAACTTTACATTTCTACTGAAAGAAGGCACCAAGCCGGTTGCTACCGTTCGTGCGAGTGTTCTACACCGGCCCATGGGTTGGACACAGGTTCCGTGTAAAGGCGGTTTCGAGCCTGAATTTGCTTTGTTAGAGCAAGAATATGACACGATCGTTGAGATGGGCCGTTTGGCAGTACGTCCGGATGTTCGGGGTTTAGCTTCCTTGGCACCCTTGGCGCTGTTTTGTTGCATCTATACGCTCGATAAGCGTTTTGGTCGAACGGCGTTGGTTTGTGGATCAAGTAAAAAGCATCGTCGCTTTTACCAGCGGTTGGGCATGAAAAGTTTGTGTGATTTTGCGCCACGCCCGAATACGGCGATTGATCTGACGCTCATGGCCAAGACATTAGATTTAGAAGAGTTTATAGAAAGCGCCGGGGCGCATTTGGATGAGGCGACTATTCGACGTTTAATTCCTCCTTTCCCACATGTCAGCGAACGCCGTGAAACTTCTTAAACAAGGTTGAGGATTCAATGCTTCGAGAACAGGAGCCCGTAGACCTTAAGAAAACAGGCGCAAAATAGCGCCTGTTTTTCAGTGACTCATTATGATCAGTGACTAGCTATGGTCAGTGACACACTATGAATTGAGCCACTGTGAAGTGAGTTTTCGAGTGGCTTACATCTTTTTACAGTAAGCAGCGATAATCACCATGTTGGTCCCGGCAGCTTTACCCGAGATATGCAGCGGGTTATCGGTCAGACGAATGCCACGTACCGCTGTCCCTTGCTTAATCACCAGGCTTGAGCCTTTCACCGGCAGATCTTTGATGATTGTGACGTTGTCGCCGGCTTGCAATGGTGTGCCGTTAACATCCAGGGTTTGTATGGAGTCCAGCGCTTCGAGTGCGATGCCTTTTTCTGCCCACTCGATCATATCTTCTTCCATATACAGCATGTCCAGCAGGTCCTGCGCCCAGGTTTCACCAGACAGTCGTTTTAGCATCCGGTAAGCCATGACTTGAACGGCCGGTACTTCACTCCACATGCTTTCATTCAGGCAGCGCCAATGGTTCTGATCCATAGTGTCTGCGTCTTCAATTTGTCCACGGCAAGTTCCACACACCAGGACACAGCTGGCCGCTGTTGAATCTGGTGATGCCGGTACTTCATACATGCTCAGATTCTCTTCTGATGAGCACAGTTCACATTTGTGACCAGCACGTTCTTTCACAATAGTTTCAATTGTCATAAGGAATTGTCCGTAGATTTAATGTGGCGATATTATGCCAGCATTTTTTCAGAAGAAAAGAAAACCGGCGCCTGCAAGCGGGAAAGCCGGGTTTATTGGCAATATTCAGTACAAGAATTCTCCTATTATGAGATTGCGTTGGCAAAAAAATGCTAGATTTATGGAGGAGACTAGCATCGACGAGAGAAAGCTCTACAATCAATCCCGCCTTATCACAATGACAATATGACCAAGGAATGATGATGAAAAAGGCTGTTTATCTTTTATCTGTTTTGGCTTTAGCCGGGTGTAATGAAGAGGATCTCAAAGATCTCGCTGAGGGAAATACAAAGGTTTTCACAATCACCGGAGCACGCGTTGCTTCCCAAATGGGAACGGTTAGCCCTGGATATTACCGAGTCGATGCGATTGCCTCGGCAATGACCAATACCTCGCAGGAAAAAATTCCGGCGGTTGTTAATCCGGAAGCGGCGTTGGCTAATCTCGGTATTAATATTGAAGGGGAAACCTGTGGTCGCATTAATATAACCGGAGAGTTGTGCTTCGAAAGTGGGGATAGCGGAACAGCTGACAGTTGCTTGCCTGAGCAGATCGATATGTTGGGCCTGTCGGTCTATACCATCGATCTTGATAAGGTGAAAACGGCCAGTGATGCCGGGTTTTATCCGACTCTGGCTGCTGATGTCGGCGGGCTGTACGTTGACATAGATTACGACCAGATCACTTGTAACCAACTTCCAACCCCGCAAAGCTAATCAGACGTCGACTGTAATCAATATTGCAGCCAGCGCAGTACAAATGAGCCGGCCAGGAATACTGGCCGGTTTTTACCACCCACTTCACCTTAAACATCTATTGCATTTCAGCCGTTATTGGCCAAACTTCGAATTCCCTCGCATTCCATTTTTATCCCTGTACCCGGCGGGAATGAATACTGCTAACGTTCTGACTTTATGAGCAATTTCTGATTCCCAGGGTTATTACCTCCCGGGAAAGTTCAGTTGCGCCCGTTGAGTCAGGAGTTTATATCGTGCTGAGAAAGAATATATGTGCTGCCGTCCTTGCCGCGAGCACGCTGTTACCCGCAGGGATGGTGACAGCGGAGCCGGCTACCGGGTATGTCATCGGGGGGGACCCGGTTTTACCCTCTGAAGATTATGGGTGGATGGCTTCCCTTCGTTTGGCACCGAATCAGTTAAGTCATATGTGTGGTGCGACCGTGATCGATCGCCATTGGGTGCTGACCGCAGCCCATTGCGTTGTGTTCGAATCCGAAAACGGGGTGTTTCAGGTTATCCCGCCCAGTAAGTTAAATGTGATGGTCGGTTCGAGCTACGCGCCGGTGGAAGATCCCGCAACCTTGTATACGATCTCACATGTCGTGGTGCATCCGGATTATACGCCCAACCCCGTACTGAAAATTGTCCCGAATGCTGATGGTACCCAGACTGTGGATGTGCTCAGCACGGCACTGAACAACGATATCGCGTTACTCCGGGTCGGTCGGGAATTTGCCGCGACTATCCCGGTTGTGCGTCTGGCTGGCATTAGTAAGGCTGATGAACTTGATTTGGCGTTGGGTCAGCAATGGTCTGATGTTGAGCGACCGAAAAATACCAGGGTCTCGGGTTGGGGTTCAACACAGACGGATGGCACTGGTATGTCCGAGCGGTTATTGAAAACGGATTTGTCTTTTGTCCCGATGGATGAGTGCTTCAAACGATTGGAGCTGGGCAATGAATTGAACTTCATTTTGGAAAGCCCGTTGAACCGAACTAAGCTGTGTACTTTGCCCCCGGAAGTCATTCGTGATGCAGATGGGAACTCGCTGGAATATGGTCCGGATTCTTGTAAGGGGGATAGTGGCGGCCCCCTTCGGGCACGGGATCAGCAGGGCGAATGGTATCAGTTGGGCATTGTTAGTGGTAGTCCGGTCGGTGCATTGACTTGTGGTTCATTGGCCCGACCAAGTTTTTATACCCGGATTGGAACTTACTATGGCTGGATTACCGAGCAGGTCGGTCGTTTACCGGAGCACCCGATTACGGCACCGGATATCATTACGGACTCCTCGAATTCAGGTACAGGAGATACCGGTGATAGTGGTGGCAGCGATGGGGGAGCAACGCCAGATAATGTGCCCAAAGAGCAGGAAACAATAGATTTGTCGAAATGCAATGCCGCTGTCGATGAAGATGCAATTGCTCACACCAACTGCAGCTTAAGTGGCGCGGATGCCGGAAGTTCGAGCTGGCAAATCTTGATGGGTTTGTTGGCTCTGATGCTGTATCGAATTCGGGGGGTACGTGTGCTTCGACCTGGGGATAAAGCGCTTATCCACAAAAGCTGTGAATAACTCTGTGGGAAATGGCGGCAGGCTAACAACCGTGCTGGCTTCGCCAAAGTCAAGTCTGCAAGTGGTGAAAAAGTATGTAATTTCAGGAAGATTGACTACACACCAAGTTGTGTAAATTACCGTCATTTCTGCTGAATTTGATGCAATATCTCCGGAAGTTTCGGAGCGGGACTTGGTCGGAGGAGGCGTGATTTTCAGGAATGGTTCATGAGATTGCAGGTTTGGTACGGATAGAGGTACGGCCTCAAAAAAGGAGTGGCGCCCGAAGCGCCACTTTCTGATTATTTGCTGTAAGAACTCGCGATATTATCAATACGCTGGTTCGCACGCATTGCTTCTTGATACGCTGCGTCAGAAGCGGCACGAGCATCATTGACAGCACCTGCCATTTGGTCTTGCTGACTTTGCAACGCACCAACTTGATCAGAGAGCATATCGACTTTATTGGTGAGTTGTTGCATTTGATCAACTTCATCTGAGCTTGAACAACCAATGAGTGTCGCACTCAGAATAATACCGGTAAGGATAGATAATGAACGGTTCATTTTTCTTTCTTCTCCTTTGTTTGCCACTACAGACCGAGTGTTAAAGTATTCAGTCGGCAGAATTAGTATGGCATATGTTGCTCAAATTTCTTCTTCTTCACCTATTTAACGGAAAAAAAGCTCTCTCAGAATCGAGAAAACCCGCCGTAGCGGGCATTCTTCCGGGACCTATGAATTTGAAATCGGATCAGTTTCTTACCATGCGGCATTACAACTGTAGGCATGTTCAGGAGCCGGATACAGTCAAATTTTTGTTGATGGCGTCAACCAAAATTACCGGATTGAGGGTGTGTTGAACTTTATCGACCAAGGTGCCGTCCGGCTGTAACAGGTAGAAGTAAGAGCTATGGTCGACGGCATACTCTAGGGCGGAGTCTTTGAGTTCGGTACGCATATAGAGCACGCCGTATTTTTGCGCCAGTGCTTTGGTTTGCTCAGCCGTTCCGGTCATCCCGATAATGTCCTGATGGAAGTATTGGGCATACTGGGCACTCTTTTCCGGCGTATCACGCTCAGGATCCAGCGTGATGAAAATCGGCCAAAGCTGTTTGCGTGTATCGTTATCGAGCTTCTTGAGGGCTGCTGACAATACGGCCAATGAGGTCGGACAGACATCCGGGCAATGGGTATAGCCAAAGTAAACCACACGCAGTCGCGGATCGGCTGGATTAAACAGATCGAGGGCATCTTTACCGCTTTCCAGGACCCCGGAAGCAGCAAGGGATGCCCCAGTGGCGGCTGTTTCTTGTTGTGCGTCAACAACGAAGCGGGTCACCAAACCGGCAACCAGTGCCAGGGCTAATATAATCCACTGAAATTTCATTTGATCATCCTTAAAGAAACATGAAGCGGCGTCATCTGAGCGGAAGCTGACTGCGGTGTGATTTCACCACGCCAGGTCATTTCATCTTCTGTACAAAATGGCAGCATCAATTGGCCGCTATACTCCCCCGCGGCATTCCGGGATAAGTGCAGCTGATAGATGCCCATCATCATTTCGTGCCCTTTGAGAGAGAGTACTAAAGTTTCAGTATCTGCAGGGAGAGTTGGCCAATTCACCCGGATTTCAGTTTCTTGCATCGGCCTGATGACATCGGTAGCGAGCAGGACACTGGCCGTTTGCTGCTGACAGACTTGGGTGCTGAGCGGGCAGAAATCGTGTAAGTCGGATTGGGTGTACAGACTCTGGCCGGAACCCGAAAACTGAAATGCTCCCCAACCGATCACCGCAGCGAGAGTCACCGTCACGCCCGGGGTCCACTTTTTGAACTGCGACATGGTTACAAATCGTTGGTAAAGAAAGTAATTTCCGGAGTTTACCACTTTTGGCATCAAGCGGACGCCTGAGGCCGACGTTTTGTGATGGTGCGAGCATGGTGGATGTTTTGGCAGCGGTTGCCACAACGGTACTTGTCCGTTGTGGCAAATATAATTGCCGGGGCTAGATTAGTCTTCGGCGACTTTTTCCAGTGCCCAGACCAGACCGATACCCAGGAGCATAGCTGCGACGGCATAGCCGATGAGGGCCGGCTCACCGGTGATCTGCTCAAAATTTAATGGTGACAGGTTTTGCTCCAACAGCGGTACTTGTTCTCCGCTTGAGTTGGTGCGCCAGGTGAGGGTTTCTTTCCAGGGCCAGATTTTGCTCAGGGTGCCAATCATCAGACCGGTCAGGAAAGTCAGCGTCAAATCACGGTAATGACGCAGTACCCAGGACAACAGGTGTGAAAAGCTGAGTAAGCCAATCACACAACCCATCGCAAAGGTGCCGAGTGTGACAATGTCAACGGATTTGGCCGCGGCCAGGATCGGCCCGTACATGCCCATGAGCAGCAGGATAAAACTGCCGGAAATACCCGGGAGAATCATGGCACAAATCGCGATGGCGCCGGCAAGCAGAATATTGAAATGTGTCGGTTCCAGGCTCAGTGGGTGCAGCACGGTAATACTGTAAGCAAATAACGCTCCCATCAGCAGCGCCATATAACGATTTGCTTTCCACTGAGCAACTTGCTTAAACATATGATTGACGGAGACCAGGATCAGTCCAAAGAAGAATGACCAGAGCGGAATCGGGTGGGTATGAAGCATCCAGGTAATCATACGTGCCAGAGTGAAAATACTGGTCAGGATGCCGGACAAAAGCACAATCAGGAACAATCCATTGATATGCTCGAATGCGGCTTTGAAGCCTTGTTGGCGCCAGATGCCAATCAAGCTCGGGTTAATCCGGCGAATACTCTCCAGTAATGTGTCATAGATACCGGTAATGAATGCAATGGTACCGCCAGAGACGCCAGGCACGACATCAGCAGCGCCCATGGCCATCCCTTTGAAAAAGGTTAAAACTTTGCTCATGGTTTTCCGTTATATGCGTTGAATCCAGAATGGTCCGCCATTATAACGTGTTGCCGTGCAAAACAGAGTGAAAATTAACGGTAAGAGTTGTTGAAAAATATGAACTCAGACCCAGTTGGTCCATCAAACCTCGCGCTGGGGTTCATACGGCATCAAAGCATTCTTTAAACAGTGATACATTAAGGCGTTGGTGCCGATGATGTTGGTATTCTGGGGGATAATGAGCTGGAAGCGGTAAGCGAAATCATGTTTTTTCGATAAATTTATCTAATGACTTGACGGTGTCGGGATTAGCTGTGAAAGTATGTCGTCATATTCAACTGGTAACTGTGCTGGTTGTTTAGTTGTAACCCGGTTGCTTTTCGTATTTATCGGTAAAGCGAGTCCATTGGCCGGGAACAAATGTGTGAAGGAAATTCAAAGGATAATACGGCTATGATACCGAGAGATGCGACACTCCGTGTTGTCAGACCTACCGATAACCTATCTCAACTGACGGAAATGTATAGCAAAGCGCTTGGCTTTGAAATGTTGAAACAGTTTAAAGACCAGGATGGTTTTGATGGGGTGGTGTTAGGGCATTCCAGACATGCCTACCATATCGAGTTTGTTCAGCAGCATGGTGTAACGACTGGTCGTGCCCCAACGCAGGATAACTTACTGGTGTTTTATCTCGACTGTAGTCGTGTCTGGGAACGTGCCTGTCGTGGGATGATCGATGCGGGCTTTACCGTTGTGGAATCGAATAACCCGTATTGGGAACGTGTCGGCAAGACGTTTGAAGATGTCGAAGGTTATCGCGTGGTCCTGCAAAACCGGGATTGGGATAACTGATTAGAAAAAGATAAAGCTCAGGTTATGCCTGAGCTTTCATGTTTGATTGTTAATGCTGTTTGGTTATGTCTTCATAAGCCGATTTAAACATCAGCGCAAAGCCTTCCTGTGAAAGCTCTTTGGCGGTGATCTCCGCCGCGTCTAGTCTTCGATAACACTCACCCAGTGCCGCGATGGCAAAATCAAGCTCTGTTGCGCTGAGTTGTTCAGTATGCATGGCCTCTTCCTCAATTATGCGATATCGGTCGGTGGCTCAGGGCCATCGTGTGATAACTGACCATAAACCAGTGTGTATGAATATTGACTGAATGTTCTTTGATTTAGTTTTTGAATAAATGGTCAGTCGTATTCATGCCATCCAGCTTATTGGTTTGTTGCTAGCTTCTTGTCAGAAATCTGTAAAATGGCGGTGTGGTTGGTAAGAGGAATGTCAATTTTTCATCATTTGCATAATATTTATACACATAACGGGCGTAACTATGCGGCCGGCCTGATTCGGTCAGCCGCGGTGAAGGTAATGGTCAGGTGAGTACCGGTTGAAGTTTGCCGATGAAGGATGAGTTAGTAGCGCTGATCCAAATCCATCAACTTTTGCAGGAATGCTTCAATCTGCGCTTCATTGTTGTTATGAAATTCCGTGGTCGTTTGATTAATCACGGATTCGGGGTCTTCATTCATGGTGTGAAAATGGTAGGTATTGTGAAAATTGATATCTAGGCTTACATGACTGTCCGACAAATTGATGTAGTAACCATCCTGGCTCTCGGTGCAAGTAATGCCTTCGAGCTGTGCGCCATGCTCCGTCGGGGTGCCTTGTGTTTTAATTTTTTCGTAAACGCTTAGCAGAATTCGTACGTCGACTTTGTTTTTCATCGTTGCTTCCACCTGATTGGACTGTTCAGAAAACAAAACTGCGGTTTCATTAATAAATTTAGGCTGTTGACCAGCGACTGCAAGTTAAGGTGTCGGAAGGTTAACGGAGATCAAGAAAGAGCCGGCTGGCAAATTTAGTGAGCGTGTAAAGCTAAAAAAAGCTTTGATAAATATCATGATTTCATCGTGATCTTTTGTGAGTGAAGTGATAATTTGAACTGACGCAGAGCCACTAAATGGAACTTAAGTCATGTTTAAGCAGCTTACTGAAGCACAATTGGATCCCATTTTGTCCCTTTCTATCGCTTATCGTGAGGATACGCGAGCCGAGAAAATGGATTTAGGGATCGGGGTTTATCGCAACAGCCAGGGTGAAACGCCAATCATGCATGCGGTTCAACAGGCACAGCAGAAGGTGATAGAGACCCAGACGACCAAGGCTTATGTCGGCCTGGCAGGGAATGAGACGTTTAACCAGGCGATGATGGATCTGCTGCTGACCAATACATCAGCGCACCAACGTGCGGCTGGTGTACAAACGCCCGGGGCCAGCGGGGCTTTACGTATGCTGGCCGATTTAATGCGTCTGGCACAACCGGATACGACGGTGTGGATCTCTGATCCCAGCTATGTCAACCACAAGCCGGTCATGGAAGCTGCGGGTTTGAAGGTGAAGTATTATCCGTATTTTGATCGCGTGTCTAAACAGGTGAACCGCGAGGCCATGTTAGCCGCGCTGGCAAAGGCCGGGCCGAAAGATGTGGTGCTGCTGCACGGATGTTGTCACAACCCAACCGGGGCTGATATTGCATTTGAAGACTGGCAGGCGATCACAGCCCTGGCCAACAAAAATGGTTTTATGCCGTTTGTGGATATCGCCTACCAGGGATTTGGCGATGGTCTGGAGCAGGATGTAGCGGGCTTGAAATATATGGCCGACCATACGGAAGAGATGGTGATTGCGACCTCTTGTTCGAAGAACTTCGGCCTTTACCGTGAGCGGACCGGGGCTGCTATTGTGATTAGCGATAGTTTAAAAGAGGCCCAGAAAGCGAAAGGGCGTATTTTAAATCTTGCTCGTTCAACTTATACCATGCCGCCGGATCACGGTGCAGCCTTAGTCGCAACGATTCTTACCGATGATGCGCTGACGGCGACCTGGCGTGAAGAGCTTTCTCAGATGCAGGCGCGTATGGTGAGTTTGCGTGCGGGTTTGACCCAGGCGGTTCGTGCGCAAGGCACAGACGCGTTTAATTTTATTGAGCAACACAAAGGGATGTTCTCAGTAACCGGGCTGAGCCCGGAGCAAATCGCACGACTCCGTGATGAGTTTGCAATTTACGCTGTCGGTGACGGCCGGATTAATATTGCCGGCTTGCGTGAGCAGCAGATTGACTACCTGGCGCATGCGTTAGTGACCGTGTCACAATAATTGAGCACCAGTCGTCGCAAAAAGGGAGCCAAAATGGCTCCCTTTTGATTTATTCTCGTTCAAGTGATTGCGGTAAGGCGATTGGTACCGACAACCTGATCCGGGTTTTCTAACCGTTCACTTGTGATAAAGACGAACGGATTGCTTCAGTCTGGCGACTGTGGTGTGTGCAGGATGGGTTGGCGTTGCCGCGCATGAATTTTCTGCGCTAAAAATCGGGTCATTTCGGCAACGAGCGCCGAATGGTTCTCGCCCGGTCGGGCACAGACGTCACTGATGAGTGCCAGCTCGGATAATGCCTCATGACCGTTGAAGATCATACCCGTGGCCGCAGGTTTCCCTTGATGAAACCCGACGAACAGCTGCGCCTGGCTATCCGCTTCCAGCATGATTTGTGTCAGATACTCAATGACGGCTTCTTGCCCATGCGCACCAGACCACTGACTGGCTCTGATCATCGAGAAGCGAATCGTTAACGGGTGGCAGTCGACAGGATAAATGGAAAGTAAGGATAAAGGCGTGTCGTCACGATCAGTAATCAGCTGGCAGGATCCAGTCGCTTGCTGCGCCTGGTAGATTGTCAGTCCTTCCTGGCTCTGCGGGGTCGGAAATTCGGCCTCTGTGATATGGCTGGCCATCCATTGATTTTTCGAGTTAATCAGCTGTTCAATCTGTGACTGCATATTTTCTGTTCATTATCCGCGTTTCATTCCACCATACCCTATCTTGGCCCCGGAAGGTATTAAACCCGGGTTGATTGACTATTTTTTAGCTGATTTTTTAACATTCAGGCAATCTTCAATGATTCAGGTGACAGAACTTAATCGTTTGATGAGTCTCTACTTTCTGTTGTAGCACCGCTGAAATGGCGATGCGGGGGCTGCGATGTTTTACTCCCGGTGGCGACCACTATATAATCAACCGATTTCATAATGTATTGCAGGAGTCTGTGTGGCAGTCATGCAGAGCAAGGAGAGATACAGATTTACTTCCTGGGATATGGCCATCAGTTTGGTGTTGTGTGTCGGGATAGCCTGTATCACCTATATCTTGAAAGGGGGAGATTTTAATTACCACCTGATCATCGCGTTGGGTTATGGCACGGTCTGTAACTTAATTAGCTTTTTTGTCCGTACTTACTTTCCGATGTGGCGGACTTTGACTCACTCTGTCGTCGTCATTTCTGTGACAATCGTGTTGGGCACCTTACACGCCCTGTTATGGCTTGTTTGGCTCCAGCGCCAGGGGGAAGTTGCGGAAGTCCTGTTTTTGGTCTCCTTTGCACTGTTTTTTTCCAGCTGTATTTATTATTTCTTCTATTGCCGTGAGAAGGCCTTGTTGTATAAGCATCAGCTGCGTCAGGTACAACTGGTACAGGCTGAACATGAAAAGGCGCTGGTGGTCAGTCAACTGAAAGTGCTGCAAAGTCAGATCGAACCTCATTTTCTGTTTAATACCCTGGCAAACCTCCAGGTGTTGATCGATGCTGACCCCAAGAAAGCGCAGTCCTTGTTACTACGCTTAACCGAACTGCTCCGCATCAGTCTCAAAAAAAGTCGCCGTGATCAGATCAAACTGGAAGATGAGATCGAATTACTGGAAGCCTATCTGGAGATCCAATCCATTCGTTTGGGCGAGCGGCTTCGGTATCGGTTCGTCGTTGCGCCCGACGTCGATCCCTGCTGGCATATCCCGCCACATTTGTTGCAACCTTTGGTTGAAAACGCAGTTTGTCATGGTATCGAGCCTTGTCCGGCTGGCGGGGAAGTCGTGGTGTCCTTGTCAGGTGTTCAAGGGCGGTTACAGATTTGCGTTGAAGATGATGGTGCCGGGCTGGGCGGGAAATCCCTTCATAAAGGGAATGGGCTGAGTTTGGATAATATTCGCCAGCGTCTGAAAGCGCTGTATGGCAGCCAGGCTTCGTTATCGATCGCTTCATCGGAGCGTGGTGGTGTGATTAGCAAAATTGAACTGATTCCCGGAGATGGACTATGACACGAGCGTTAACCGCACTTATTGCCGATGATGAGCCATTACTGCGCCATCATCTGAAATCTGTACTGGGCGACGTCTGGCCGGAATTGGATGTGGTCGCCAACGAGTCGGACGGGACGGCGGCATTGGCGAAAATCCATGCTTTGCAGCCGGATGTGGTGTTTCTTGATATTCGGATGCCCGGCATTGACGGGATTGCCGTTGCCAGAGCCCTGAAGGAAATGGAGACGGTGCCGGTAATCGTGTTCATCACCGCATATGATGAATACGCGGTACAGGCGTTTGAGGCACACGCATTCGATTACTTACTGAAACCGTTACATGAGAAGCGTCTGGTACAAACGTGTGAACGGCTGAAAAACCATGTTCGTTTATACCATGCCGGACAAGGACAGGGCACGGCCGGTGCCATTGCATCCATTGAACGTCTGATGTCGAAAATGCAGTCTCCGATAAACCCATGGTTACGCTGGATCAGGGCCAGTAAGGGCGATGAAATCAGTTTGGTTTCCGTTGACGATGTGACTTACCTCAGGGCTGAAGACAAGTATGTCAGTGTATATACACGCGATGGGGAATACATCATTCGCACCCCACTGAAAGAGCTGATCAAACAACTGGATCCGGATATGTTCTGGCAGATCCACCGTGCAACGATTGTCCGGGTGGAAGCAATCGAACGGGTGAAACGTGATTTTACCGGGAAAATGTTTGTTTACCTGGCCGGCGGCCATGAGAAACTGGCCGTCAGCCGTAATGCCCAAGGGTTATTCAAGCAGATGTAACCCCCGGTTGAATCAGGTTAGTGCTTATCAAAGAAGTCTTTGTTCCGGATGTACTTTCGCATGTAATGATAAGTGACGGGACGAAGAAGCCAGCTGATCAGGGACTTATACAGCCGGTAAGGGGTGGAAGAGTTCTCGTAGATCCGGCCTTCATGCAGCCAGAGGAGCTTCCCCACATGCCAGTACATAAAGGGGATGGGTGGTAAAAACGTCACGATATCTAAGTCGCAGCAGATCCGGTATGTGCAATGGTTGAGCTGATAATGACGTTTAAAGCTTCTTAACCCGGCGGCAGGTTGCCCGAAAGTGACCACACGCTTGATCGCATCCGGGTAACTGGCGGACAGGCGATCCGCGACCAGGATTGCCATGGCACCACCGGAAGAGTGTCCAGTGAAGGTGACTTTTTTACCTGCAGCAATCAGCGGCGTGACTACTTTTTCGATATGTTGATAAACCGACAGATCCCCGAACTGCAGTTGATCACTGGCCTGACTCAGTTCGATACACTGTGATTCAAACAGATCGGGCGGTGCCTGATATGGACGGTGACGCTTGCTTTTTTGTGACAGTAAGAAATGGTATCCCCAGTGAATATAGTAGCGGCGTTGGTGTTTTGTCTGTTGTTTGGGCAGGCAAGCCATATTGAGTAGCCAGTCCCAGAGGTTTTGCGAACCTTTGAACACCACGACCACTTCTTTCTTATCTCCCCAAAGTACCCGAATGATGGTTCTGCCCCAGCGATCAGTGATCTCATATCGTCCGTTGGCGCTGAAACCATAAATGGTGTGATCGAATGTCGGCGGATAGGCAAGTTTGCAGAGAATGGCATATCGTTCATATTGATAGCGTTTAAGAGGCTTCATTCCATTGGGGGCGTCGTGAATATTGAATTCAGCTTAGCGGCCATAAATAGCAAATTGATGACAGCTGAGACTCGAGTCTGACGTTCCTATTTTGTCACTTATCACCATATATTCCATTTATCTGGATAATTCACCATTTATCGCATGACGCTTTACAGTCATCGATATATGGATAATCTAAGCGACTGAAAATAAAACAATATCAGTTGGCTAACTGTCTTTGCCTATGCCCTGACCCGCAGGGCATAGGATATCGCCCGAAATGCGTCTGATGTCATTGCAAAGTTTAGCTTTCGATGGCGTACCGGGGAGACAGTTGATAGGACATGAAAGATCTGAAGGGAGCTTCTGAGTAGAAGGTTTATTGCACTGTCACCATTCTGACATGAGTTCGTCATTCGGTGAGAGGCTGCGCTTGCTACATTGTTATTGCTCAACATGAAATCTTGCCGGTTGAGAATGTGCCGTGAAAATTTACGCTTTGTACATATTCTTAGTCTATTTTTCATGTAGCGTTTTAAACACTTATCAGGAGATCTTGAATGAGCAGTAACCCGAACAGCAGTCCGTACTTGAACTGGATGCCACTGAAACCCGAAGATTATTTTCATTTTCAAACCCAATGGGTGTTTCAGTCAGCCAAGCAGCTCGAAGGTGTCATGGTGGCTCAAGCCAGAGAGTCGATCAAAGGGACTTACCAGCAAACCCTGAACGTGCTCGAAGCATTGGATCAGGGGGTAAAACAGCAACAGAAAACGTCTGAACCTCAGTTATGTTTTCCGTTCGATCTGTTGGATAACCTGACCCGCTCTGCGACGAGTCAGTGGCGAGCGGCAGTGGGGCTGGGATCTCCAAAGGAATATGCGCTTCAGGATGAGCTGAGCAAACAGGAACAACTGCTGTCGCGGATGCAAAAACAATTTAATCTGGAAAAATCGGCCCTTGCAGAGGCGTTGTCAGAGAAAGAAGCACAACATGAGCAAGTGAAGGCTGAAGCGGATAAAGCAACCAAAGCAAAGAACACGGCACAACGAGCCCAGCGGAAGTTGAAAGCTGAACTGGAAACGAGTCTGGCGGAACATGCCGCATTAAAAGAAGAATTGAATACGATCCAAGAGAGATACGATCTACAGGTTTCACAAAGCGAACAGCAGTTGGCTGGCCTGAAGGCTGAAAAAGAAAAATTGCTCGCTGAGACAGAGAGCTTAAAACAACAACTAGAAGCGCTTGAGCACCAGTTGGCGCAATCATCGCAGTACGCACCATAAATCTCACGCTTTCATTTCTCTTATAGCGCCTCGCTCACAGGGCGCTTTTTTTTATCCGGTCATGAAATAGCGCTTGCCTTTTCTTTTCGCCAGTCGTTATGTTTATTGATGTCTCTCGTGATTGAAATTCAGAGGCAATAATCAAAGACAAAGAAGCAGCCAGGGAGTGTGTAGGCATGAGCAAAAAACAACGAGAAGTAACACTGAGATTTCTGGCTGAACCGGGTGACGTCAACTTTGGCGGTAAGGTGCATGGTGGCGCCGTAATGAAGTGGATCGACTTAGCGGCGTACGCGTGTTCTGCGGGCTGGAGTGGGAAATATTGCATTACGGCCTACGCCGGGGGGATCCGTTTTGTCGCGCCAATCCATGTAGGCAATCTGGTTGAGGTCAGTGCCAAAGTTATTTATACCGGCCGGACATCAATGCATATCGCGATTGATGTCCAGGCCAGTGATCCGAAAAACCTAGAGCGTCGTCTAACCACGCACTGTATTGTGATTATGGTGGCGGTTGATGAAGTCGGAAATCCAAGTCCGGTGCCGGAGTGGGTGCCGACAACGGACGAAGACAAGCTACTGCGGGATTCTGCGATTAAATTGATGAATATGCGCAAAGAAATCGGTGAAGAGATGGAAGCGCACGTGAAATACCTCAAGTCGAAAAACTAAGTGGTAACTTTCGGCAACGGTGACGGCCCTGGTTGATGATCGGGGCCGTTTTGATCCGAGCGCAGCACACTCGTTTAGCCGGGAGTCAGGTTTGTATCCTATGATGTTGTATCTTAAAGGAGAATTCACAGTGATGTTGGCACAAGAATTACAACAGCATACACCCGATTCGGCGCTGGTGGTGGAAGGGGGTGCCATGCGCGGCATTTTCGCTGCCGGCGTTCTGGATGCTTTTCTGGATTATCAGTATCGGCCTTTTGATATCTGTCTCGGGGTGTCAGCCGGCTCGACGAATTTGGCCGCCTGGTTGGCGGGCCAACGGGGGCGTAACCGTACGGTGATCACTGACTATTCCTGCCGACCTGAGTTCATTAGCTTCCGACGTTTTTTGCGTGGCGGGCATTGGTTTGATCTGGATTGGTTGTGGGACATCACGCTGCGTGAAATTCGCCTCGATACGCCAACACTGATCGCTCAGCCGATTCCGCTGTATGTGGTCACCACAGCCGTGGAAACCGGGGACGCCGCTTATGTACAGGCGACGGCAGAAAACCTCAATGAATTACTCAAAGCCTCCTGTTCCATCCCACTGGCGTATCGCAATTTTCCGGTCATTGACGGGATGCCGATGACCGATGGCGGTGTGGCCGATTCCATTCCGGTGATCAAAGCCTATGAGATGGGCGCAAGAAAAATTACTGTGGTGCTGTCCAGACCGCTGGGTTATCAGAAGTCGCCGGTGCGGCATCCGTGGTTGATCAACGCGCTGTTTCGCGACACACCTAAACTCGCGGAGGCTATGCTGCGTCGGGCCGAGCGGTACAATCAGGCGATTGCCTTTATCAATCAGCCGCCTGCAGATTGCGAACTGACGGTCATTGCTCCGCCGCCGGAATTTTCGGTCGGGCGTACAACCACAGATCCGGACAAACTTCAGGCCGGCTATCGGCTGGGCATGGCTGCGGCCACCCCGTTGATGTCGGGCGCTCCCGGACTTTAAACCAAAATGAAAAACGGGCTCGAAAGCCCGATTTCGTGGCTTGGTTGTTTGACCGTTTTGATATTAAAGCGGTTTGATTTACCCCGCGCTTTAGCCGACGACCAGGAAAAACACCGTGGTCAGAATAATCCCAATCAATGCGTAAGGTGCCTGCGTGATGGCATGTTGCATCGCTGTACAACCACTGCCTTGGGCCGACAGGACAGTCGAGTCACTGAAAAAGCAGGAATGACTTCCGGCCGCGGCTGAGGAGATGATCGCGCCGATCACCAGTGGCATTGAGACATCTAACTGCTGCGCCAGTGGGAAGACAATCGGCATTGCGACGGCAAACAGCCCCCAGGAAGATGCCGTGGCAAACACCAGCATGGTTAGAATCACGAACACGATTGCAGGTAACAGCTGCGGCGACAGAATCGGCGCCACGGACTCAATCACGTACTGGGTCAGGCCGATTTGGTCGTTGACGGATTTAAGCATGAAGCCACCGATCACGGTCGCCAGTGGCAGCAGCATGATTTTGATCCCTTCGTAGATCGCATCAAACATCGCGTCCATCGGCAGCAGATTCTGCACACCATATAAGAAAATGGTGAATAGGATGGCGACGAACACGCCGGCCAGCAGGTCGATATCGTAGAACCAACTAGCTGCAACCAAGACCACCATGGGTAGGATGAAGTTCATGATCCCCATCAGGCTGTTGGGATGCTTTTTGATATCCGCCCCGAAATCAATATCTTCTGCACCGTCCGGTTTAGTCTGGCCTTGGGCAGCGCGTTGCTCAGCCTTTTTCATTGCGCCGAGATCCGGCAACTTTTGCATGGCAACCAGAAACACAATAATCAGGGTGACCCAGCCATAGGCCATGTAGGGTATCGCAGAAATATAGCTCGTCAGGCCGTTGCCGGATTCGGTGATGTGGTTGGCTTCGAGCAGGGAAGCAAAGAAAATTGCCCAGGTAGAAATCGGTACCAGGATACAAATCGGCGCGGCCGTGGAATCCACCAGGTAGGCCAATTTTTCCCGGGAAATTTTGTAGCTGTCGGTGATCCGCTTCATCGAGGAAGAAATGGCGATGGCATTGAGATAATCATCAATGAAAATCAGAATACCCAGCAGAAAAGTAAGGACCATCGATTGGCGGCGACTCTTCACCCGGGTCACCAGGGCTTCACTGAATGACAGAATACTGCCGCCTTTTTCCAGCATGGTGATCAGGCCGCCCATCAGGCCGCAGACCAGAATAATCCAGCCGATGGTTTCATCCATCATGACAGCGAGAGAAATATCGACCACGTTGCCGACAATCTCCGTCGGCTCTACCATCAGCAAGCCGACAATGGCCCCGGCAAACAGCGCCTCGACGGTTCGGTGCGTTAACAGTGCAAAGGCGAGCACCACGGTAGTTGGTAACAGGCTGTACCAACCGTAGGGGGTGTCGGGCTCATGCAGGTTACCGATGATGATAAAGCCGGCCAGGATGGCAAGCACCAGGGTCATTACGCTTAAGCGCTGAAAGGTTATTCCGCCTGAGGGGGATAATGAAGTTGTTTCTGTTGTCATCGAATTAGTCCTTTAATTGGGTTACGCAGAGTGAAGCATCCATTCAACTTCAAGCGGGGTGATGAATTGCTCAAATTCAACCAACTCACTTTGTTTGCATGCTAAATACAAATCAAGAAATTCCTTTCCGAAATATGAGGTCAAAACCTCACTGTGCGCCATCCTGTCCAGCGCGTCAGACATCCGTGTTGGCAGTTCCTGGGCATCCGGGCTGGCCGGTGCCGGGCAGGCTTCCGGAGTGAGGTGCTCGGCATGCAGCACGCCCGACAAGACAACCGCGGCCAGAATATAGGGATTGACGTCAGCCCCGGCGATCCGGTGTTCAAGCCGACGGTTGTTGGCATCACTTTTCGGTACCCGCAAAGCAACACCACGGTGATTGTGTCCCCAGTTGACCAGGGTCGGGGTGAACATCCCTTTGGCGAACCGACGGTAGGAATTCACGTTCGGACACAGTAGCGCGATGGTCTCCGGCATCATGTTGAGCATGGCGGCGATGGTCTGATAGAAGAAAGCGCTGGGTTCACCGGCAGGTGAAGAGAATCGGTTTCGACCGTGTTCATCCAGGACGCTCAGATGAATGTGCTGACCGCTGCCGGCCTGATCTGCAAAAGGCTTGGCCATAAACGTCACGTCAAACCCGTGCTTTTGGGCCGCCTGACGGATGATCCGCTTGGCACTCAGCAGTTGGTCGCAGGCGGCGACCACATCCTGCTGGTGGAAAAAGTTCAGCTCAAACTGTCCCGGTGCCGATTCTGCCAGCGCCCCGTCGGTGTTGAGGTTTTGTTGCTTCGCGGCTTCATTGACATCGGTAAGGAAGGCGTCGTAGTCATCCAGGTTATCAACGTTGTAGACGTCGCAGTTGGCTTCACGTTGCTCTGTCGCCGGGTTGATGGGCGGCTGAATCTGACCATTGGGATCTCGTTTTTTATCAATTAGATAAAACTCTAGTTCCAGCGCAACCACCGGGAATTGCTGGCGGGCATGAAGCCGGGAGACAATGTTCAACAGAACATTTCGTGCTTCATAGGGGCAGGGGGTGGCATCGTCCTGGGCCATCATCTGCAGTTGCGCCTGTCCGACTTCCGGATTGAGTCCGGGACGCAGCGAGCCCGGTATCAAATGACAGAGATGATCCGGTTCGCCCAGGGCTTCCCCCAGCCCGGCGCTTTCGACCACGCTGCCGGTCACGCTCAGCGAGTTGTTCGAAACCGGTAAGTAAATGCCGCGTGCCAGTTTCTTCGCCGCCTCTATCGGGATGCGTTTTCCGCGGGGAGATGCATTGAGGTCATAAAATAATAGGTCGATATATCGAACATCTGGCCATGTTTGTATGAAATTTTGAACGTCCTGTATCGAGTCTTCCATGTTGATTCGCTCCGGTTGTGGCGGATTTATTTAACATGGTATTAACCTATAGCTCGATATTTTTAACGTTTCAATGCGCAAAAGGTATCTTTTGTGCGTTAAGTCACCGAAATGGGCTCTTATTGTTCGATTTGTGTTTTTTATTGTTGCCAGTCTGTTTTTGCTTGGCTAAGGTTTTGTCAATTAAATCGAACAAAGGGTGAAAGGAATGAGCACGAAACAACTGATTGCCGTTGTCTGTTGTCAAAAGCAAGTTGGGGGCTACGATGTTCAGTCCGTTAATGAGTTTTATCTCAATGCAATCAGAGACTTTGGCGGCCTTCCTGTGTTAATCCCTGCCGGCAGTGATGAGGCGGACTTAGATCAAATACTGGCAACGGTTGATGGCGTTCTCCTGCCGGGCAGCCACAGTAATGTGGCACCACAACATTACGGGGCCGACCATGATGAGCCGAAACAGGATCCGGGTCGCGATCAGCTGGCGCTGTCCATCATCCGCCAATGTGCTGCACTGGCCATTCCTGTGCTGGGGATATGCCGCGGCTTTCAGGAAATGAATGTTGCGCTCGGCGGAACCCTGCACCCGCAAGTGCATTGCAAATCAAATGCACTGGACCATCGGGAGCCGAATGATCCCGATTTCAGTGTGAAATACGCGGTCAGTCATTCGCTTGAGATTTGTCCGGGTGGGCATTTTGCAAGCTGGCTGGGTGAGACGCGTTCGGTATCGGTGAATTCATTACACGGGCAGGGGGTTGAAACACTGGCGCCAGCCCTGAAGATTGAGGCGGTTGCCCCTGACGGACTCATCGAAGCGTTCAGTTTGCCAAACCACCCTTACTTTATCGGCGTGCAATGGCACCCCGAATGGTTCGCAACAGAATTATTTATGTCAGAATTGCTGTTTAGCCACTTTATTCAAGCGGCCCAAGCCCTTAAGGAAAAAAGAAATGGAAAAACAGCAAATCGGCGCCAAGGTTGCGAGGCTTCGCAAGTTACATAATTTGTCACAGCGGGAGCTGGCAGAGCGGGCTGATATCACGCACAGCGCGATCTCATCAATTGAGAACGACAAAGTCAGCCCGTCAGTGAGTTCGCTGCAAAAAATCGTCAATGTATTTTCAATGTCACTGTCGGAGTTTTTCACCAGTGATGAGCCGAGCATCAAGCCGTCGGTGGTGATTCAACCGACCCAGTTTATCGAAATCGGCAATGAGTCGGTTTCCATGAAACTGGTGTGTGACGGCCGGGAGAATCGGCGGATGGGCTTTCTCATTGAGGAGTATCAACCGCACAGCAGTACCGGATTAAAATCCATTAAACATGAAGGGGAAGAAGCTGGCACTGTGCTTGAGGGAGAAATTGAACTCACCCTGGGCAAGGAGACTTATGTGATCAGGCAAGGTGAAGGTTACCTGTTTGATACCAGCATTCCTCACAAATTTACCAATCGCACGGATCAGGTATGTCGCTTGATCAGTGCACACACACCGGCAAGCTTCTAGCGCTTGCAGCGTTGAGGAAAAAGGGATGATCACGAAACAGCAATGGATAGAGCGAAAAAATGAGCTGGTCATAGAGTCACGAGCATATATCAACGGCAGCTACCAGTCGGCAGCAGATCACAGCAGCTTTGCGACGATCAACCCGGCCACCGGCGAAACGCTGGCCCAGGTTGCCCGCTGTAAAGCCGCGGATGCGGATGCGGCAGTTGAGCTGGCCAAAAGCGCATTTCATCGTGGTGACTGGCGTCATTTAGCACCAGCGCAGAAAAAAACAGTATTACTCCAGTTTTCCTCACTGATTGAACAGCATCGGGACACCTTGGCGCTGCTGGAAACGTTAGATACCGGCAAGCCGATCAGCCATAGTTTAAGTGCCGATATTCCCGGCGCCGCCAATGCGATCCGCTTTTATGCTGAAGCGATCGATAAAGTGTACGGCGAAGTTGCCTGTACCGGCCCGGATGTGCATGCCCATATCCAGCATGAGCCGATTGGTGTGGTTGCCGCCGTGGTGCCCTGGAACTTCCCGTTGCTACTGGCTTGCTGGAAACTTGGCCCGGCACTGGCGGCAGGCAACAGTGTCATCCTAAAACCCTCAGAAAAATCGCCGCTCACTGCGATTTACCTGGGTCAACTGGCCAATCAGGCTGGTCTGCCCGCCGGTGTTTTTCAGGTGTTGCCTGGCTTTGGTCTCGAAGTTGGTGATGCGTTAGCCCGCCATGCCGATGTGGATTGCATCACCTTTACCGGCTCAACCCGAATTGCCCGCCAGCTGATGATCAGCGCTGGTGAGTCGAATATGAAGCGGGTGTGGGCGGAAGCCGGCGGCAAAAACGCCAATATCGTTTTCCCGGATTATAAAAACCTGAAAAAAGCAGCCGAACAGACCGCAGCCGGCTGTTTCTATAACCAGGGCGAGGTGTGTGTTGCCGCCACCCGCCTGCTGGTTCATGAAAGTATTCAAGATCAGTTCGTTCGCATGGTGCAGGAAGCCGCGAAAGCGTTTACCCCGGGTGATCCGCTGGATCCGGCCACCCGGATGGGCGCGCTCATTGATGAGGGTCATAAACAGACCGTGCTGGATTATGTGGCGACCGGGGAAGCTGACGGTGCCGTGAAACGCTGTGGTGGTGACGTTGAAGGAACCGGCGCTTTTGTTGCCCCGGTGATCCTGGAGCAGGTCAGCAATGACATGACCGTTGCCCGCGAAGAGATTTTTGGCCCGGTTCTGTGTGTGATCCCGTTTCGTACTGAGGAAGAAGCGATCGCGATTGCCAACGATTCCCCATACGGCCTCGGCGCTGCGCTGTGGAGCTCCGATCTGGATCGGGTGCACCGGGTGGCCAAACAACTGCGAGCGGGATCGGTTTGGGTCAATAACTACAACGAAGGCGATATGACCGTCCCGTTCGGCGGCTATAAGCAAAGCGGGAATGGCCGCGATAAATCCCTTCACGCGCTGGAAAAATTTACGGAACTGAAGACAACCTGGATCTGTCTGGAATCATCATCAAAGGAGTGAGCAAATGAGCAAGCATGTCGATTCTTACTACGCGGCAACGGCGAACAACAAGGAAGACTATCCGGTCCTGCGTCAGGACCTGGAGTGTGACGTTTGCATCGTCGGCGCAGGGTTCAGCGGCTTGTCTGCGGGCCTGCATTTGGTCGAGCAGGGATTCAAGGTGGTGATCCTGGAAAGTGTCAAAGTTGGCTACGGCGCCACGGGGCGCAATGGCGGCCAGATCGTCAACAGCTACAGCCGCGACGTGGACGTGATTGAAAAGCGTTATGACAAAAAGACCGCGCAGGCCCTGTGCAACATGATTTTTGAAGGCGGTGACATCATTCGTCAGCGCATTGAACAATACAATATCGATTGTGATCACCGTGCCGGGGGCTTGTTTACCGCACTGAACCACAAGCAGTTCGAAGCGCTGAAACATCATAAGCAGAACTGGGAGCGTTATGGGCACACCGAATTGACGCTGCTGGATGGCGAAGAACTGAAAAGCTGTGTCGGCACGGATGTATATCAAGGCGGCTTGTTAGATATGACCGGCGGTCATATTCATCCGCTGAACCTGGCCTTGGGTGAAGCCGCTGCAATCGTCAGCCTGGGCGGCCAGATTTTCGAACATTCAGCGGTCACTCGAATAGAGAAAGGGGCCAAGCCTGTCGCCCATACTGAACATGGTTCCGTGAAGGCTCAGTATCTGGTGTTGGCCGGGAACGCTTATCTGGGCGATCTGGCACCCAATGTCACCAACAAAGCCATTCCGTGCGGCACCCAGGTGATTGCCACGGAACCGTTGTCTCAGGATCTTGCCGACGAGTTGCTGCCGCAGCGCTACTGTGTCGAGGATTGCAACTACCTGCTGGATTATTTCCGTCTCACGGCGGACAACCGCATGCTGTTTGGGGGCGGGGTGGTGTACGGTGCCCGTGAACCGGCCTCCATCGAGCGTGAAATTCGGCCGAAGATGGAAAAGGTCTTCCCGCAGCTGAAAGGGATCAAACTCGATTACGCCTGGAGCGGTAATTTTCTGCTGACCTATTCCCGGATGCCGCAATTTGGCCACTTCAGCAACAACATTTACTACCTGCAAGGTTACAGCGGCCATGGCGTCACTTGTACGCACCTGGCCGGAAAACTGCTGGCGGAAGCCTTCCAGGGCAATACCGAGCGCTTTGATGCCTTTGCCTCGCTGACCCACCTGGCATTCCCGGGCGGGCGTCATCTGCAAATTCCGCTCACGGCGATTGGCGCCGCTTACTACAACTTGCGCGATAAACTGGCGATTTAACCGGGCACCACAAGGAGAAATCATGTCAAGGACTGTGAAATTTGCTGCCGTACAGTTGGCGATTAGCTGGGATCTGGACGACAACCTGAAAAAAATCACCCGGGCGGTGAAAGATGCCGCAGAAAAAGGGGCGCAGGTCATCGTTTTGCAGGAACTGTTCGCTGCCCCGTATTTTTGTAAGAAACAGGAAGCGAAATACTTCGTCCTGGCGGAAGAAACGGCGACCAGTCAACTGATCCGTCACATGAGTGAGCTGGCTCGCGAGTGCAATGTGGTGCTGCCGGTCAGCTATTTTGAAAAAGCCGGCAACAGCTTCTTCAACTCTCTGGTGATGATTGATGCCGACGGCACTGTACTGGAGAATTATCGCAAATCCCATATCCCGGATGGCCCGGGTTACAGCGAGAAGTTCTACTTCAGTCCGGGAGACACCGGGTTTAAGGTCTGGAAAACCAAATACGGCACCTTTGGCGCCGGGATCTGCTGGGATCAATGGTTCCCCGAGTTGGCACGGAGTCTGGCTCTGGCTGGTGCCGAAGCGATTTTTTATCCGACTGCGATCGGCAGTGAACCGCAGGATCCAACCCTGGATTCTCGGGATCACTGGCAACGCACCATGCAGGGCCATTCGGCAGCAAACCTGGTGCCGGTGATTGCCGCAAACCGCACGGGTGTAGAAACCGACGACGGGATTGAAACGGTGTTTTATGGCTCATCTTTTATTACCGACCATAAAGGCGGGAAAATTGCCGAGGCCGAGCGCGACGTCGAAACCACAATCTTTGCCGAAATCGATCTCGCGCAGACCGCGCAGGAGCGTTACAGCTGGGGGCTGTTCCGCGATCGCCGCCCGGATCTGTATGGCGCACTCAATTCGCTGACCGGTAAGTAAGCGCACGGAAGACACGGAGTTGAAACATGGAACAAGCAGGGACGCCGAAACAAGACGGCTTTTACTTTCCGGCTGAATTTCAACCCCAGCAGGCGGTCTGGCTGGCCTGGCCGGAGCGGCCGGATAACTGGCGTGACGGGGCAAAACCGGCGCAACGGGTCTTTGCTGAAATTGCGGAAGTGTTGAGTCAGGTTGTCGCCGTCACGGTGGTGGTCACAGCGGCACAATATGCGCAAGCGCGTGCCGTACTGGGGGAGGCGATCACCGTGGTTGAAATGGCCTACAACGATGCCTGGATGCGGGACATCGGACCGACAGCATTGCTCAACGACCACGGTGAACTCCGGACGGTCAGCTGGCGGTTCAATGCCTGGGGCGGCCATCACAGCGGTCTATACTCTCCCTGGGAGCAGGATGATCGGGTGGCGGTGAAGGTCAGCAAACTGCTGGGTGTGGATCACTACCAGGCGCCTTTTGTCCTCGAAGGTGGGGCCATCCATAGTGATGGAGAGGGCACGCTTTATGTCACGGAAGAGTGCTTGCTGCATGAGAACCGCAATCCGCACCTGACCCGTGAAGCGCTGGCGCAGCAGCTGGCGGAATACCTGAATATTGAAAAGATCATCTGGATCCCGCGTGGGCTTTATAACGATGAAACCAATGGGCATGTCGATAACCTGCTTCATGTGATTGCACCGGGCGAAGTCGTACTGACCTGGACGGACGATCCTACGGATCCGCAGTATGAGATTTCGCGCCAGGCTTATGCGGCATTAATCGCCGAACCGGACGCCCGTGGCCAAACTGTAAAAGTTCACAAACTGCCGATGCCGGGGCCGCTGTATTTGAGTGAATCAGAAGCGGCCGGGATTGAAGCCAGTCAGGGGATGAAGCGTCAGGCCGGGGAAAGGCTGGCAGCCTCCTACTGTAATTTCCTGATGATTAACCGAACGGTGATTTTCCCGCTGCTGGATCCGCGTACCGATGAAGCCGCGAAAGCCGTGTTGCAGGCGGCTTTGCCTGACTGGCGAATCATTGGGATCCCGACCCGGGAAGTGTTACTGGGCGGCGGCAATATTCACTGTATTACACAACAGATTCCGGTCAGCCGGGCCTGAACGACCGGCTGACAGAGCAATGAGGAAACACCATGGAACAGATTAACAATCGCTCGCTGCTTGCTTTTATGTGCGAGCCTTCAGAAACCAGCCTGGCGGTGACCAATCCGGCGAACGGTGAGGTCGTCGGGCATGTGCCAACGCAGTCTCGCGAGGAAATTGAGGCGGCGGTCGAACGTTCGCATGCCGCCCAGAAGCTGTGGCAGAAACAGACGGCCAAAGCGCGCTCAGCAGTGCTGCGCCGCTGGTATCAATTGATGATGGATAACCAGCAGGATCTGGCCCGGTTGATGACCCTGGAGCAAGGGAAACCGCTGAAAGAGTCGATGGGTGAAGTGGCCTACGGCGCCTCATTTATTGAGTGGTTCGCTGAAGAAGCGAAGCGCACTTACGGCGAGACCATTCCGGCACCGATGGGCGATCGCCGGATTGCGACCATTAAGCAGCCAGTTGGGGTGGCCGCCGCGATCACGCCGTGGAATTTCCCGATTGCGATGATCACCCGTAAAGCTGCGCCTGCACTGGCCGCCGGGTGTAGCTTTATTGCCAAACCTGCCAACCAGACACCGCTGTCAGCGCTGGCTTCGGCTGAGCTGGCGTATCAGGCCGGTATTCCGCGGGATCTGTTGATCCTGGTGGTGAACCCGTCAAGCCGGATGATTGGGGAAGTGTTCTGCACGCATTCGAAAATTCGTAAGCTGTCTTTTACCGGCTCGACCCAGGTCGGACGCCTGCTGCTGGAACAATGCGCTCACGATGTGAAGCGCACGTCGATGGAACTGGGCGGGAATGCACCGTTTATCGTCTTTGACGATGCGGATCTCGATAAGGCCGTGGAAGGGGCGATTGCCTCGAAATTCCGCAACGCTGGGCAAACCTGCGTTTGCGCCAACCGTTTCTATGTTCACGACCATGTTTATGATGCCTTCGTTGATAAGTTCGTCGCCGCAGTGAAGGACCTGAAGATCGGGAATGGTTTGGAAGCTGGGGTTGCGATTGGGCCGGTGATTGAAGAAAAAGCCAAAGAAAATATCTTGCAGCTGATTGAACAGGCCAAGCAGCAGGGCGCGTCGGTTGCCTGTGGGGATCAGCCGCAGCCGGGCCTGTTTGTTGCGCCGACAGTGCTGACGAACGTGACTCAGAATATGGCGATTGTCTCGGAAGAGATTTTTGGTCCGGTCGCCCCGGTGATCCGATTCCGCAGCGACGAAGAGCTGGTGCAGATGGCCAATGACACCATTTATGGCCTGGCGAGCTATTTCTACAGCCGCGATATTGGCCGGATCTGGCACGTCGCCGAAGCGCTGGAATACGGCATGGTTGGGATCAATGAAGGGATTATCTCAACGGAAGTCGCACCGTTTGGTGGGGTGAAGCAGTCCGGGATTGGCCGTGAAGGGGCCAAACAGGGGATCGACGAATATCTGGATATTAAATATCTCTGCTTTGGCGGTTTGGAATAAGCAATAGTTGTTCAGTTTTTTATAAGGAAGCAAATCACATGACAACGAATCAATCATGGCAACAGCGTAAACAGCAGGTGATTGCCCGTGGGATGGGCAATCTGAGTCCGATTTACGTCGAAAAAGCAGAAAATGCCTACGTCTGGGACATCGAAGGCCGTCGCTATATCGACTTCGCCTCGGGGATTGCGGTCAATAACACCGGTCATTCTCATCCGCGGATTGTCAACGCGGTTAAAGCGCAACTGGACCAGTTCTCGCATACCTGTGCCATGGTCACCCCGTATCCGTCGTTTGTTGAGCTGGCGGAGCAACTGACTGAGCGCGTCCCGGGAGAGACCGCCAAAAAGGCGATGTTCGTCACCACAGGTGCCGAAGCGGTCGAAAATGCGATTAAAGTAGCCAGAGCCCACACCGGGCGCAGTGGCGTGATTGCCTTTAAGGGCGGCTTTCATGGCCGGACCAATATGACCATGGGGCTGACCGGTAAAGTGGCTCCTTACAAAGCAGGGTTTGGTCCGTTCCCGAATGAAATTTACCGTGTGCCGTATCCGAACGCATACCACGGGATCAGTGTGGAAGAGAGCCTGAAGGGGATTACGGATCTGTTTGCCGCGGACATTGAGCCGACGCGCGTGGCTGCGATTATCTTCGAGCCGGTTCAGGGTGAGGGCGGTTTCTATCAGGCTCCGCCGGCATTTGCCCAGGCGCTGCGTCAGCTGTGTGATCAACATGGCACCGTGCTAATTGCCGATGAAATCCAGACCGGCTTTGCCCGGACCGGGAAGTTGTTCGCCAGCGAATATCTGGGGATTGAGCCGGACTTGATCACCATGGCGAAGGGGATTGCCGGGGGCTTCCCGCTGTCCGCCCTGGTCGGGAAGGCAGAGATCATGGACGCCGCGGCGCCGGGTGGTCTTGGCGGCACCTATGCCGGTTCGCCACTGGCCTGCGTGGCGGCACTTGAAGTGCTCAAGATCATTGATGAAGAGCAGCTGTGCGACAAGGCACTAGCGATCGGCGAGGTGATGTCAAAGCGTCTGCAAGACATGCAACAGCGCTATGCCGAAATTGGGGATGTCCGTGCCTTGGGAGCCATGGTGGCCATGGAGCTGGTGGTTCCGGGTGAGGGGAATACACCAGCGCCAGAGCTGACCAAAGCGCTGGTTGAAACGGCGAATCTGGCCGGGGTGATCCTGCTCTCTTGCGGGGTGCGTGGTAACGTGATCCGTTTCCTGCCGGCGCTGACCACCGATTTGTCGACGATCAACGAAGGGTTAGATGTGGTTGAGCGCTGTCTGGCTGAGCTGGTGGCGAACGCATAATCCCTCAACGCATAATCCATGTCCACATTATTGCTCAGGGCTTCAGGGCTTTTGGATCAAAGTGAATCATCATTAGGCGAGCTTCGGCTCGCCTTCTTCGTTTGGGGCGCCATACTGTGGGTATGACCCTCATTGGAGACTCAAGATGGCACAGATCGGATTTGGGGGTGGCTGTTACTGGTGTATGGAAGCGGTCTTTCGCAGCATTCGCGGTGTCCGTCAGGTGACATCCGGCTGGTTTACGGCGACCACGGCCCCGACAGCCGCGGAGGGGGTTCTGGTGACCTTTGATGAATGCATGATTGAGCTGCAAACCTTGATTCATATTCATTTGCGAACTCACAGCAGCACGGCTAAACACGCATTACGGGAGAAGTATCGTTCAGCCGTGTATGTGTATGACTCGACACTGGGCGTGGAAGTCCGCGAGCGTTTGCAACGATTGCAAGTCTTGTTTCGTCAGCCGCTTCTCACTCAGGTGCTCGAAATTGAATCTTTCCTCACAGCTGATGCGTCGATTCAGGACTATTATTATTCCGATCCCGGTAAACCATTTTGTTGCCAGCGAATTACCCCGAAACTGGCTTTATTACTGCGTGAATTTAACACGTCTGTTGATCCGGCCAGGCAGGCCGTGATAGAGAAGGCTGCGACAGCCAACACAATGATTGAGAGGACATCAGCTATGACCAACAAGGTGTATCCATTAGAGCACGATGTGGTGCATAAAGAGTTTCGGATGGAAGTCGCGCCCGATACGTTTGCGCGGGTAACGTACAGCCAGGACGATCAGGTACTTCACCTCAATTATTCGGAAGTGCCGCAAAGTATGCGTGGCCATGGTCTGGGAAGTATGCTGATGGAGAAGGTTCTGGCAACAATTCAGGCAGAAGGGTATCAAATCTTGCCGGTGTGCGGCTTTATCCGAAACTACGTTGCCGAGCATCCGGAATGGCATCACTTGCTGGCTGACGGGCATGAACAAGGCGAGCCGAAGCTCGCCCTGGAAAGTCAGCGTTCAGTTAAGCCCCAATAATACCGCCGTCTTTGCGGGTAATACGGATCACGGAAGAGCGCGGAATGCTGTTCCCGCCATCCGGGAAATGCGAGGGTGCCAGCTCTTCGCCCGGATGCTGGACCCCGACGAACATGGTTTTCTGATCCGGGCTGAATGTCAGGCCGGTGATCTCACAGGCAATCGGTCCGGTCAGGAAGCGGCGTACCTCGCCGGTGTCCGGATCGCCGCACAACATCTGGTTGTTCCCCATCCCGGCGAAATCCCCTTTGTTGGAGTACTTTCCGTCTGTTTGGATCCACAGGCGGCCGGCATTATCAAAGCCGATACCGTCCGGGCTGTTGAACATGTTATCTTCGTTGATATTGTCACTGCCTGCCATCAAGCTGTCTTGATGAACCGCCGGGTTCCCGGCAATCAGGTATAAATCCCAGTCAAAGCGGCTGGCAGTGTGATCTTTACCGGACGGCATCCAGCGGACAATGTGGCCGTACGGGTTTTTCTCGCGCGGGTTTACGGCATCAACCGGTTGGTTTGCTTTCACGCCGCGGTTCTTGTTGTTCGTCAGGGTACAGAAAGCCTGCTGGGTTTTCGGGTTGACGGCAACCCATTCCGGACGGTCCATGGTTGTCGCACCGACCTGTGTCGCGGCTTTTCGAGCGAAGATCAGCACTTCGCCCTGATCGGCAAAACCGTTTTCCGGTGTCAGGCCGTTTTTGCCCCACGTCAGTTCAATCCACTCGCCCTGACCATTCAATTCACCATCTTTGGCCGAGAATTTGGCGACATACAGGGTGCCTTCTTCCAGTAGATCACGGTTAGCGGTTGGGTTCCCCGGGTTGTACTTGTGCTTTGAAACAAAGCGATACAGGTGCTCCCCACGTTCGTCATCGCCCAGATAAACCACGACATGGCCGTCGTTATTGATCGTCACTGCGGCATTTTCATGTTTAAAGCGTCCCAGCGCGGTGCGCTTCTTCGGTGTTGAATTCGGGTTCATCGGGTCGATTTCAACCACCCAGCCGAAGCGGTGGGGCTCGTTCGGGTTCTTGGCCAGATCAAAACGCGAGTCGAACTTGTGCCACTGGTAACCTGCGTCCTGGTTTGAAATGCCGTAGCGCTTGTAATTGCTGTCCAGTGCCGGGCTGGCATCGGAGCCGAAATAGCCGTTGAAGTTCTCTTCGCACGTGAGGTAGGTACCCCAAGGTGTTTCGCCGTTGGCACAGTTATTAAACGTCCCCAGTGGCAGCTTCCCGGCCGGATCGGCAGCCGTTTTCAGTAAAGCGTGACCTGCAGCCGGGCCGGTCAGTGCCATTTCGGTATTGGCGGTGATCCGGCGGTTCAGGCGACCGTTCTTGTTCAGGACCCACTGACCGTTCATTTTTGAGAGCTCGATGATCGACACGCCGTGGGCAGCCTGGGCTTTTTTCACATCGTCTGCGGTCATCTTTTTACCCTGATGGGCAAACAGATATTCATAGTTGGTGTATTCGTTGTTCACCGACAGCACCGCGCGATCGTCACTGATCTGGAAGAAGGTCATCCCGTCATTGTTATCCCCAAACTGGCGGGTCTGCGCCTGGCTGTTGGCGGATTGATTGAATGACGGCGCACCGTTAAAAATCGGATCTCCCCAGGAAACCAGGACATCTGCCTGATAGCCTTCAGGCACCACAAGGGTGTCGGACGTTGAAACCGGCACCGGGCTGAATCCGAGCAGTTTGCCTTTTCCGGTTTGGGCGGCAATGGCTTGAGAAACCGGAGACGCTGCGAAGAAAGCAACGGTGCTCGTTGCGGTTGCAGTTTTGAGGAATCCGCGACGGCTCAGGCCTTTGCTGATGATGTCGTTGAAGGCGGGTTCTTCGTGGCGGGGATGAAGTTTCTGATCCTGCTGATCAAAACGGCTCATGAGCTTGCTTCCTTTTTTATTATTTGCGCTGACTGATTCACTGGGTGGGAATGCTATCGATTGATTATGAATGAATGGTTACCAGATGGTGAAGGATTTTTGACAGTAATAACAGCTAGTTAAGTGTGGTTTTTCCGGCGCTGCCACGCGTATGCCATTTGTTTTGCCACTTGCTATCTCCAAGCCTTCATTGCCGGGAAAAGGGGCGTAACACCGGCCGGATGCTGTTTTTGCTCTACAATTTTAAGTACTGATTTTCATGGATGGGCGATCAAGGAGTGAGCAGCGATGAGCAAAGGAAGCACCAAGTACTGGAATGTACTGGCTGAGAAACACCGGAACCGCTGGCAGGCGCTCGAAGGAACGGATGGCATGATTGAGCAGGTGACCCTGGGCAAAGACAGCGTCAGTGGCGATGTGACCCGATTAACCCGGTTCAGGGCCGGCGCGGATACCACGCCTTTTGGTTGTAGTTGCCATGATTTCCCGGAAGAAGTTTTTGTCGTTTCCGGTCGGCTTTACGATCAGGCGAATGAGCGATGGCTGGAGCAGGGGGATTATGCCAGCCGAATGCCCGGGGAAATTCACGGTCCATTTTTGTGTGAGCAGGAATGTATTGTGCTTGAGATTTCATCACCCGGGCCTTTGTGAAAGAGTTATGTGTAAAAGATCTAAGTGAAAAAGCGCTATGTGAATCAGGTGATTTTGGGGTCGAACCACGGGATTAGGGGCGTGGGCGGCCGCTATCTTGAGGGCGATAAATGCTCGCCGTTCAGGTGACGTCGGAAGCGCGTCGGCCCAAGACGTGTTTAGACTATATGGTCATTTATTAGTGTGCGAAATGTTGTGATCTAATGATTTAGTGCGTTGTTTTTCAGTTATCTCGGATTTGTACCGTCTGTAGTGCTGTTTTATTTATACTTGACAGTTCAGTCACATAAATGATTTGATCTGTGAGGCATAGATTTCATTATAGGACTAAGTATTCTTGGCGTTATGCTGCCAAGTAGGATTCAATGATGAGTAAAATTGATAAGTACAGTATAGATAATACGGATTACACGGTCGGACAGGACAATGTTCAGAAGTGGGGATTTGATGTCCATAATCCGGTTTTCGGTGCCAGTGCGGGGATGGTTTTGTTGTTCTTGCTTGCCGTATTGGTCAGTGACCCGGCGTCAGCAAAAGCCGCACTGAACGGTGTCAAAAATAGCATCATTAATAATTTTGATGTGTTGTTCATCTGGTCGGGCAACATTTTTGTGATCTTCTGCCTGGCGCTGGTGGTGTCACCGTACGGTAAAATTCGAATTGGTGGTCAGGAGGCAGAGCCTGAATACTCCCGCCCGTCATGGTTTGCGATGTTGTTCGCCGCCGGGATGGGGATCGGATTGATGTTCTGGAGTGTGGCAGAGCCGGTGGCTTACTACACGGGTTGGTATGAAACGCCACTGAATGTGACGCCGAATACACCGGAAGCGGCGAAGCTGGCCATGGGGGCGACCATGTATCATTGGGGTTTCCACCCATGGGCGATTTATGCGGTGGTTGCGTTGTCACTGGCATTCTTTTCCTATAACAAGGGCTTACCGCTGTCGATCCGTTCGATCTTCTATCCGCTGCTGGGCGATCGTGTCTGGGGTTGGCCGGGTCACGTGGTCGATATCCTTGCCGTGGTTGCAACTCTGTTTGGTCTGGCCACATCGCTTGGTCTGGGCGCACAGCAAGCGGCGAGCGGGATCGAGCATGTGCTTGGCATCAAGGCGGATATCGGTCTGCAGATTGGGGTGATCGTTGTCGTGACCTTCATGGCTGTTCTGTCTGTGGCCCGGGGGATTGACGGCGGTGTGAAGCTGCTCAGTAACATCAATATGCTGGTCGCGATTGCCTTGCTGGTGTTTGTTGCCCTGGTGGGTTTCGCGGTTTCCATGGGGACGATTCCGATGACCCTGACGGGTTACCTGGAGAACTTAATTCCGCTGAGTAATCCGCATGGCCGTGAAGATGAAACCTGGATGCATGGTTGGACGGTGTTCTACTGGGCCTGGTGGATTTCCTGGTCACCATTTGTCGGGATGTTCATTGCCCGGGTGTCGAAAGGTCGTACGGTTCGTGAATTTATCACTGCCGTCCTGATTGTGCCGACGCTGGTCACTGTGGTGTGGATGTCTGTGTTTGGCGGTCAGGCGATTGATCAGGTGATCAATGGCGTGGGTGTGCTTGGTGAAAGAGGCCTGACATCTGTGCCGCTGGCAATGTTCGAGATGTTTGAAGCGCTGCCGTTCAGCTCTATTTTGTCAGTCATTGCGATTGTGCTGGTGCTGGTGTTCTTTATCACCTCGTCTGACTCAGGCTCGCTGGTGATCGATAACATTACCGCGGGTGGGAAGCTGGATGCACCGATGCCGCAGCGTGTTTTCTGGGCCCTGATTGAAGGTGCGATTGCAGCCGTGCTGCTCTATGTGGGCGGAACCGAAGCCATTGAAGCGTTACAAGCGGGCGCGGTGTCAACCGGCCTGCCGTTTACCATTGTGCTATTGCTGATGTGTGTCAGCCTGATCATGGGTTTCCGAACGGAGCGATTCCGCTAAGTTTGCCGGGAACCATCATCCTGAAAAAACGCCGCTGAAGTTCAGCGGCGTTTTTGTTGGTGAGAGGCGATGAATCACAGCCTGTAACGTGTCTCGGCTATAAAGGATCATAGCCATAAGTCAGATATCGGGGTCTCGGGGTCAAAATGGTAGGCAATCTGCGCCTGAAGTAACTCAGCCGTCGCCAGAGCATCCGTCAAAGCTTGGTGGGGCGGGTAGACCGGCAATCCGTACCGCTGGCGAGCGCGGCCCAAACGCACCGAGCCCGGTTTTTTGCCTTTTAATTTATTCCACAGGCCGCCAAATTCACGGTGTTGCACCGCTGATTCAATTGCCAGCGTGTCTACAACCGGAAACTGGATCCCTTCATTCAGCCGGGCTTTGAGCGCACTGTTCATGAATTCGCGTTCAATCTGGCGAAAATGAACCACCACGATTTTTCCGGCAAGGGCGGACAGCACTTCTTCCAGTACCCGCAGCAGCTCTGGGGCGCTGCTGACATCGGAGTCGGTGATGCCGTGGATCACGACGGATTCTTCTTCCAGCGGACGATTCGGGTTCACCACCCATTGTGCGGAGCCCCGGCAGCGGATTCTGTGCATATCGAACGGCACCAGTCCGATACTGATGATTTCATCTTTTTTCGGGTCCAGCCCCGTGGTTTCAAAGTCCAGGGCGACAAACGGCACCTCTTTCAGCGGTGTATCGCCACGGACCATGCCGGCCGAGTAGTAGTTCTGCAGGCGCCTGTCTTTGGCTTGATCGGCGAGCATGGCAAAGAAAGTCGGCCAGTCCGGGGTGTTATGGGTGGCCAGTAACCGAGTGGCCCTTTTTTTATTCAGCATTAGCGGCGGTTACCCTGATAGCGAAACTTAATAAAATTTTGGGCATTGCTGAGGATCTGGAATGCCGCCTTGAGGTTGCGCCGCTCGAAGTCCGACATATTCTCCGGCTCAATACTGTTGTCGGCCTCGATCCCGGCTTCCACGTCCAGAGCCTGATGGCGAATCCGCACCATATAAATGAACTCCATCGCATCCCGTAAATCCTGACCGCGGCCTTTGGGTAAGATCCCGGCTTCGATGATGTCATCCAGGCGCTCGAAGGAGTTCTGCGAGCGGGAGCCGACAGCCAGGGCGTGCACCCGGATAAGATCGGCCAGCGGTGCTGTTCCGCGTCGTTTCAGGTTAATTGAGTTGTTGTGGCGGCCATCTTTTTCCATCACAAAGTCTTTGAAAAAACCCAGGGGAGGGGTTCGGCTGATGGCATTGCGGGCCAGGCAGGCTAGGAACCGGTTATTCTTCCGGGCCCGGCGAATAATAAAGCTATTGAGCTGCTCGGCCCATTTCTCGCGGCCATACACCCCGTCGAGATCGAAGAAGATCGAGCTGTTGAGTAATGCCTGCGGTTTCGGGTTATCGATCCAGTCGGCAAAACAGGTCTCCCATTCCAGACGGGTTTTGCGCCACTCCGGATTCGTTGCCATGATGTTGCCGGTGCAGTAGCTATAACCGCAGGCGGCCAAGCCGTCACAGACAAATTTTGCCAGCTCGGCGAAATAAGCACCGTGTTTTTCTGCGTTATAGCTATTGTCCAGAATGAGAGCATTGTCCTGATCGGTGACGATCAACTGCTCATCCCGGGCCATGGAGCCCAGAGCCAGAAAGCAGTAGGGGATAGGCGGCGGACCGAATTTTTCCTCTGCCAGCTCCAGCAGTCGCTGCTTGAAACTGCGACCAATGACCGCCATGGCGCTGCCGACCATATGGGAGTTGGCATCTTCGTTGACCAACCGGACAAAGCAGTCTTTCACTTGTTCAGATAGTTGTTGAAGATCCTCCACACTTTGCTGCTTGAAAATGGCACTCACCAGCAGCAGGCTGTTTTGAGATTCGTAACGCACAATATCTGTCAACCCGATGATCCCTATCGGTTGTTTATTGCGCAGCACCGGCAAGTGGTGAACGTTGTAGCGCAGCATGGTCAGCATGGCTTCGAAGACGTAGGCATTATGATCGAGTGATATCACCTCTGAGGTCATCACTTCGGACACCGGTGTCGAGACATCGATCCCGCTGGCCAAGACTCGGGTACAGAGATCCCGGTCGGTAATAATGCCAACCAACGGTTCATGATCTTCCTCATCTTCTCCGGCGACCGGATCGGTGATTAGCAGGGAGGAGGTATTCTCTTCTGCCATGGTTTTGGCGGCGGTCTGGATCGACTCGTCTTTACTGATCATCAGTGGTTCGCGGGTGAGCAGGGTTTTGACCTTGGACGTCGTCAGGTCATTGGCTTCAGTCTGCGTCGACACCACGCTGCGAAGACGTGCGCTGTCCTCAACTTCGACAAAATCGGCGAAGGTATCAAATTCATCGTACAGGTTGTTGAACACGGACTCGGGGATACAGTAGATCAGCGTGTCTTCAATCGCCTTGGCCGGCATCCGGACCCGGTTGTTCATCAACAGACCCATTTGGCCGAACAGAGCACCCTGGTCAATCCGGTTGTACAGCTCACCCTTGCGGCGGTAAATTTCAACGGCGCCACTACGGATCAGATACAGGTCGTGAATTTCATCCCCGAAATGAAGGATCATCGTATCGGCACGATAGTAAGAAACCTCAATCTCGAGTGCGACCTGTCGCAGCGTTTCTTCCGGGAGATTATCAAAAGGGGGGAACTGGCTGATAAAGCTCAGTATTTCGAGCTGTTCTGCTTCCATGATGTGATCCGCTTTGTGCTCAGTTGAACAATCGTTACCATTATACAGAGTTCCGGTAGGAATGCTTTTGCATTCAGCCTGTTAGATACAAGTCGTCCTCTGTACTGTTCAGTATAACCAAAGCTTATGTTGCTGCCGGTATCGGTGTCCGAGAATGTGACAACCCCGGGGAATGAACGTAAGATGTCCCGGTAATTCAATGTGAAAGGAAAGGAAGATGACAGGGAAACAGTCACCGATTCTGAAGTGGTTCAAAATTTTCCACGGGATCGGGTTGATCATGATCGCTGTTGGTGTCGGGTTCTATGCTCTGACGCCCATGGCTTTGTCCTTAAACGGGATATTAGTGATCAGCTGTCTAATTGGGATCGGCGGGGTGCTGGTGTCACCATTTCCGGTGGCCCTGTTTTTTCAGTGGGCCAATGCCTCCGCGGCGGATAAACCCCGCTCGTAACGATTCAGCAGTACAACACAGGAAGTTAATACCGCAATGAAGTTTGTTCCTTGTTCCTATGAGGCGCACGGCGAAGCCATTCTGGCCATTCTGAATGACGTGATTCGCCACTCCACCGCACTGTACGATTATCATCCCCGATCCATGGCGAACATGAAATCCTGGTTTGATACCAAAGCGCAGGGCAACTATCCGGTGATAGGGATTGAAAATGACGAGGGAACCCTGATGGGGTTTGCCACCTACGGTCGGTTTCGAGAACAGCCCGCGTTTAAGTACACCGTTGAACATTCGTTGTACCTGCATGTTGATTTCCGAGGTCGGGGATTGGCGAAACCGCTGATGGTGGAACTGATTGCAGCGGCCCGAGCACAAGGGATGCATGTGTTGATGGGGGCCATTGACGCTGAGAACACCGGCAGTATTGCTCTGCACCAAAAACTGGGTTTTACCCACAACGGAACGATTCGCCAGGCCGGGTTTAAATTCGGCCGCTGGCTGGATTTAAGCTTGTATCAATTGATTCTGCCGACCCCGGCTGCCCCTTGCGATGGCTAACCTGTGCTCTTTCGGAGCTGCCACCCGCCGCTGGGGGTAGCTCCGGAAATGGTTGAAAACGAATCTAGGGCGTGGTTTCTGGTGACGAATTATTCGCTTTTGTTTCGTTAGAGCCAAAATGCTCACTCGAAGCGTTGATAATGTGATCTTCTTTTAAAATATTGATATTTATGACTTTCGTTATTGTTCATGTAATTTAGAGCTTCTACTCTTATTATTTCCATCAATAACGGAACAATAAGAATGAAAAAACTTCATCAAGCGATGGCAGTGGCATTTGCTGCTTGTTCGTTTTCAGCGTCTGCAGCAATCGGGGATCACCCGGTGATCCTGATTCATGGTTTTCAAGCCGGCCAACTCACCACTAAGCCAAACAGCGACGTCGTGGCCCAGGATGGTGCAAACTACTGGCAGGACTTCTGGCTGGCGAAGGCGGATGCCCGGATTGACTGGCCGTCTCATGAGCGGGTTGCCGGAAAGATTTCAACGGATTATATCTGGCCGAAGCTCCAGGAGTTGTCACGCCAGCAAACCTGTGCCAAAGGCTGTATTGTCGTGACGCACTCAACGGGGGACTTGGTTGCCCGCTATATGCTGGATAATCAGGCGAACTGGCTGGAAAATGCCGGACTGCAACCGCTGAATATTCTGGCCACGTTCGATTTCGCCGGTGCCGGCGGTGGTTCAGAGATGGGCGATCTGGTGGTCAATGCCGCCGAGGGCAGCAGCTGGACGGATGGTGCGCTGAAGCTGGCGATTGAGATGTGGCTGGGCGAAGTGCCGACTCGGGAAAACACCGGGGTTCTCAATGATCTGAAAGTAACCAATGCGCGTCAGCTGGCGCCGTTGCCGGACAGCCGGGTGCCGCGTTTGCGCTTCACTGGAGACAGTTCGGACTACTACCAACTGACCGCCGGGTTCCTGCCGGGGCACGATGACGGTGTGGTCGCCAGTCACTCCACCTGTGGTGCCAGCCAGGCCGGGGACTATAACAGCTGCTCCATCAGTGTGGCCTATGACGGCAAGCTGGCCCCGCAGTCTCGCGGTGTGGCTGATTTTATGCCGTATCACTACCCGTTGCTGATGGGAGAGGGTTATAGCCATGGCGGCCTGATCGGTAATGTTCACAGTGGCGAAGTGACGGCGGCCAACCAGCAGGCGACCCTGTTGAATGGTAAGACGGTGTCGGTTGCGACGACAGATGAAAAGTACTGGCTGACTGGCAATTACTATCGTTATGTGGATGGTTCCGAAAGCAAAACCATGTCGGAGCTGGTGGTTGACCTGATCCAATAATTATTCTGCCATCGCAACTGCAACTGCAACTGCAACTGCAACTGCAACTGCAACTGCAACTGCAGTCGTAACAAGCTAAAGCGTGGATTGAGCCTGACGTAATGGCGCCGGGCTCAATTCATAACGCAATCATAAAAACAACTGTGTCATGCCGACGGCAGGAGACTTCTCAGGTTTTCAGCCGGATGGCATGACGCCGATGAAGAGATGTCTGCGGCAGGGGCCGGAACAGACATTTGAGCAAATTGTTGATGATGAAAATACGTAAACCGATTTGGGTGGCGCTGGGGTTCAGTGGCCTGGCGGTACTCACCTGGGGGCTGATCCCCACGGCACAATCACCAGCCATACCAGAAGCACCGGTTCATCCGGCTCAACTCGTGAATCATGCTCCCGAGACGTTGGCAAATCAGACCGTTGCCGCTGCGGGGGCTGATCCGATCCCGAATATAACCCCGCAACTATCTGGGGACGGCAGTGAGGCTCACCAGGCCACTGAACGACAGCCGGTACAACTGGCCCGGCAGCTGACGGCGATTTCAGATGTGTATGCCGCGGAGGTGCAATACCCGCCTTACTCAAAACCGATCACTTCAAAGCATGCCAGCTATTTAGAGCCAAACCGCTTCACTGCGGTTGAAATGCCTGTACTGGGTGGTAGCAGTACGGCTGCATTGTCACTGCCCAAGTATCGATTTTTTGCACCGGAAGAGGTGACGCTGTCACTCAAGTCCGAACTGGCGGTCAATACGATCCGTTACGAGTTTTATGATGTAAACAGCCATCAGCGGTTTTTGGTGAAGCATACCGATCAAAAGAGCCTGAACGTGCCGGGCAGTGAGTGGTGGCCGCAGGAAATCCGGGTAAAAGCAACGGTCGATTTTGAACAGGGAACCGATGTGTTGACGGCCGATTTTCAATATCAGGTCCCGGTGGCGGTGGTGCTTTCGGCCGAAGCACCAGCAGCTCAGGGCGCGGATATGCTGATCCCGCTCAATCTCGACGTTTCGGAAGCGGGCATTTACCGGATCCGGGCCAACTTGTACCGGGAAGACGGACAGGTGATTGCGGCACTCAGTCAGAAATCACGATTAGGTGAGGGTCGGCAATCATTCACGCTCAAAGCGCACCAGAGTGTGCTGGGTGGAACGGACGGTCGGTATTTGTTGAAAAACTGGGTGGTTGAGCGGATGTCCGGGATGCCGGGCGAGAAGGCATCATTCGGGATCAGTCAACAACCGGTCATGGCACTCGTGCCGTTCGATGCTTCGGGGTTGCGTCGTGAGGCTTATACGCCCAGCCCGCAGGAGCAGCAGCGTCTTCACTTCTTACGTCAGGCCGGTGTGTCGGAGTAATCGGGAAACTTGTCATGCGGGACTCTCATTTCGGCTCCCGAGTTCCGGCGTCCAAATTCAGGCTTTTCACTTCCGGCTCCCATAACTGACGCCATAGGGATCGCAAAATCTGGTCTATGTTTAAGGCACAGGTGTGTATCGCTGGGTGTGAGGGCGTAGGCCATTGAAACGTTAGCTTATCTGAACGACAGATACCGTGAGGTCACGGGCCGGTTGCAATTTGTCGAACATCATTGCTCAAGGTTGTTGGTGTTGTTGACGACGGCGCTGACCGGTGTGGCTGTAGTGGTGGTGGTGAAAAGTGACTTTTTTTTTGAACCGGCTTTGCCCATCGAGTGGATACAGCTAATCGCGTTGTTGATCGGCATTTTTGCCTTGGTGTGTGCCTGGGGACACACCTTGCTGGCGCTGAAATGCGCAGCGGTGCCGCCACCGGAAGAGTTCCGCCAGTTGGTGGAACAGCTGGATACAAAGGAGCAGGCTGTTCGCCATCAACACCTGGCGGAAGCTTATCGCAAAGCGACAGCGCACTTGCTTCACATTGTCGAAGAAAAACAACGGAATCTATCTCTGGCCTACGAAGAAATGACCATGAGTGCCTGGTTTTTTGGTACCGTAGCCGTCATTGCGATTGGGATTGAAATCCTGAATTGACCATCACTGCCAGGGACTGTTGATTGATGAACCGATTAGAACTGAAAATACCGCCCGTTGCACTCTTGTTCCTGGTTGCGGCCCTGATGTGGCCCGTTGCCCGCGGATTGCCGACGATGGAAAGCCTGGCCATGGTTGGCCGATATCTGGCGTTGGGGTGTCTGATCCTTGGCGTATGGGTGCCTCTTCTCGGTGTCCGGGCATTTCGTCGGGCGCAAACCACGGTGAACCCTTTGGCTCCGGAGCAGGCTAGCGTCTTGGTTCAAACCGGGATCTATGGCAGAACCCGGAATCCGATGTACCTCGGTTTTTTGCTGCTTCTTTTGGGTTGGGGGTTCATGCTGCAAAGCGGCTATGCGCTTCTGTTATGTGTGGGTTTCGTGATGTACATGAATCGGTTTCAGATCCAGCCGGAAGAGCGAATCCTCTGCCAACTGTTCCCGGAATCCTATCCGGACTATGCCCGGCAAGTCCGACGCTGGTGTTAATACAGGCAGCCAGCGTCAGTAGAATGTTAAGACTGTTGAAAATGTCGCCGCTTGATCCTGTAACACGCTGATCAATATGTTTTTCGTTGATGTCACAGAAATATAATTCATAATACTGTTTATACATCCAGTTTTTAAAGGGTCGCGATATCGGTGAGATGAGCGGTGCGTTCATCGGCTGTGATGTCGAGGCCGACAATGAGTATTAGGATTGTGGCTAATTTCAACATGCATATTGGAACAGCCGCGCTTACCAGCAGCCTGGCGGCGACCGCCTTTCTTTCGGCAGGTCATGTAGCGCCCATCACGGCATTGTGGTTGATGTTTTTAGGCACTATGGGCGGGCTGCTGCCGGATATTGATTCGGACAACTCCACCTCGATGAGCACGTTATTCCGGTTCTTCGGGGGGCTGATCACCTTTAGTTTGGTCGGCCACATCTATCAGATGGTGTCGATGCTGGAGCTGATTGTCTATGCGCTGTTCTGCTACCTGACCATACGGTATAACTTTAAAGCTTTGCTCGAGAAAGTGACGGTGCACCGGGGCTGCTGCCACTCACTGGCTTTTGTGTTTCTCTCCGGCCTGAGTTGTGTGTCGCTGATCTACCTGCTCGGCTATTCGGAAACCACCAGTTGGCTATCGGGGCTCTTTCTGACCGGTGGGGGCATTGTTCACCTGTTGCTGGATGAGATTTACAGTGTCGATCTGGCCAACCGGCGGATCAAAATGTCATTCGGCTCAGCATTAAAACTCTGTTCAAATCGAAATCCGTTCATTAGCAGCTGCCAGTTTGTGCTCATCGGCTGTCTGTTGTATCAGAGTCCGCCCTGGGAAGAAGCTTGGGAAACGCTGTCAAACTGGCATCACTTTCAACTCCGGCCGGAATGGCTCAACCAGGAGGAGCTCGGTGAGTTCTTCCATGACGTGGTTGAATCGACCACCAGTGCGATGAATCCTGAATAACATCCGCTACTTTCATGAAGATTGGAAATTTTCATGAAACACCATGATCTTATTAGATATTTCGATGAAACAGAGGGTAAAGGGTCAGTGGCTTTAATCGATTGGTCGGTTCAGTTGGGAATCGCCTTCTAACTATTTGATTTATTGATTAATATCAATTTGGTTAATAACCGTTGATGCTACTTTCAAGCTCATTTTGTGCTAGGTAGTATCAGCGGTTATGAAATTCAGCCTCAATCATCTCTCCATCCGAAATCAAATTCTCCTCCCGGTCGTTGTCCTTGGTCTGATCACTTTGATGCTCTTTGCCGTGATGTTGAAAGAATCCGGTCAGCAACGTTCAAACAGCCAAGAGGTCACGTTCGGGGCTTTATCTGAAAAACGCGCCGTTCTGGCCTTGTTGAAAAACACTTATCAGGTGCGGGTGAGTGCGATTTATGCCTTGTATGATCAGGCGGCGCTGGATGGATTGGACAATGCTGTCCGCACGGGTTTTGATAAAAACCGTCAGTTGCTGACAGAGATCGACAGCAATCCGTATTTTGCCAGCTATAGCCAGGCGGTCCGTGACAATATCGCGAGTTATGAAGGCTTTATCGCCAATGAACTCAAACCTTTCCTGGCTCAAACCTTTCCTGGCTCAAAAAAGCCGCGGGGAGATCACCTTGGCACAAGAAGAAAAACTGGCGGCGCATTTCAGAGATGTGGGCTCGGCACTGATCCAATCGGTTGAGCACCTGTCTGCGGCCATTGACCAGCGGGTGAAAAAGGAGTTGGCGGAGGTGGCAACCAGTTATCAGCAGATGACGCGGAATGTGATCATCATGATAGTGTCGAGCTTACTGCTGGGTCTGGGAATTGCGTGGTTACTGTCGGGCAAAATTACGAAACCGGTATTGAGTGTGTGTCAGATCCTGAAACAACTGGCGTCAGGTAACCTGACGGTCAGAGCTCCGGTTGAAGGGAACAATGAGCTGACCCAACTCAATCAGGACCTGAACCAGACGCTGGATATTTTGCAAACTACCATTGGTGAATTGAATCGCATTAGTGAAGAAGTGGCTTCTGCTTCCTCGGAGCTGGCTGAAGTCATGGCCACTTCCCAGCAAAACGCGCAAAGCGAGCTGGGTGAGATTGAACAGGTTGCGTCAGCAGTGAATGAGTTATCCAGTACTGCAGATAATGTCAGCGGCAACGCATCGCAAGCCGATGTCTGCACCAAGCAAAGCCTGAAGATGGTGAAAGAGGGGATGGATGTCTTTGCCCAAAGTGAGCAGGTGAGTCAGGAAACGGCGCAGAGAATGGCTGAGGCTGCACAAGTGGTGATGCACTTGCGGGATCAATCCGATGAAGTCAGTAAGGTGATCGAAGTGATCCAGGCGGTGTCGGAGCAAACCAATTTGCTGGCACTGAATGCTGCGATTGAGGCGGCCCGGGCCGGGGAGTCCGGCCGCGGATTTGCCGTGGTGGCGGATGAAGTACGAATGCTGGCTGCCCGGACTCAGGATTCTACTCGAGAGATCCAGAAAATTATCGACGATTTGCAACGTCAGTCTTCTGAGGCCAATGCCGGGATGCAGGCGTCCCTCAGCCGTTTGCAGGAATCAGAGCAGCTCACCGGACTGGTGAATGAAGTGCTGTGCGGGATCACCGATGCCATGGATGAAATCGGCGATATGAATACGGAAGTGGCGGCGGCCGCAGAGCAGCAGGCTCAGGTCACGCAAAGCATCAACAAGAATGTGGTCACCATGTCGGAGCTGGTCAACCAGAATGTGGTGGGGATCACCCAAAGTGCCAGCGCCAGTGAGGAGCTGTCCAGACTGGCAGAACAGCAGTACCGGCAGTTAGCCTTCTTCCGCTGCTAAGGACTTTTGCCAAACGGCTCTCAGCAGGGATCACAAGAGTGATCCCTGTTGTGTTGATGGGGATGTGGATGGCGCGGCGGCTGACACGGGTTATTCAGTGAGTGTTTTGTCAGTTGTAAACCCGGAAAGGGTGTGGAACAATTCAAGCTGTTGTTTTTGATGAACTTAGCGTCTACGTTTATTAAATACAACTTCGTATAACCCCATTAATAGGGTATGGGGGTCTCTACCAGAATCCGTAAAATTCTGATTACGAAGAGTTAAGTGGTGAGCAACTTTTCTCTTTGTAAGTCCGACTTCATTGCAGAAAAGCTGTTACTTCAACTTCAGGCAGATGAAGAGCATCCTATGAAAGAATTTATTTACGGTTTACCGAAAGTCGAACTCCACCTTCATATTGAGGGCTCGCTAGAGCCTGAGCTGATGTTTGAGCTGGCACAACGGAATCAGGTGCAGATCCCATACCCCTCGCCACAAGCCGTGCGCGACGCCTACCAATTCCATAACTTGCAATCCTTCCTCGATATCTACTACCAGGGGGCGAATGTTCTGATCCACGAGCAGGATTTCTTTGATCTCACCTGGGCTTACCTGTTGCGTTGCCGGGAAGACAATGTGGTGCATACCGAAATCTTTTTTGACCCACAAACCCATACCAGCCGCGGGATTGCCTTCGAAACGGTGGTGAACGGGATTCACCGTGCGTTGGCGCAGGGCCGTGAAACGCTGGGAATATCCAGCCAGCTCATCATGTGTTTTCTGCGCCATCTGGATGAAGCCTCAGCGTTTGAAACGCTCACCCAGGCCTTGCCGCATAAAGATAAAATTGTCGGTGTGGGATTGGATTCATCCGAGCAGGGGCACCCGCCGGAAAAATTTCATCGCGTTTTTCAGCACGCATTGAACGAAGGCTTCCTGACGGTTGCCCATGCCGGGGAAGAAGGCCCGTCGCAAAACATTGATGATGCGCTGGCGCTGCTGGGAACCACGCGGATTGATCATGGGGTCCGGTGTGTTGAGGATGAAGCCTTAGTGGCCCGACTGATTGCATCGCAGGTGCCATTGACGGTCTGCCCATTGTCCAATACCAAGCTGAAGGTTTTTGAAACCATGGCACACCACAATGTGGTCGATTTGCTGCGCAAAGGGATGTGCGTGACGCTGAACTCGGACGATCCGGCTTATTTCGGTGGTTATATGAATGCGAACTTTATGGCTGTGGCCGAGGCGCACCCCATGAGCCGGGAGGAAATCGCCCAGTTTACGTTCAATGCAATTGAAGCCAGTTTTATTTCAGACGGGGAAAAGGCGCGGTTGCGTGCCATGACGGCATCCTACCTGGCCCAATAGTGTCGGTGAAACCGTTGCCTTTGTGATCATAGCGACCATATTGGTGTCATTGCTGGTTCGACATCGCCACCCTGATGGTGGCGATGATAGGTGGGCATCAGACTAATGACGCATGATTTTAGCGTTGGTTTTTTCCGGATGTTTCATCAAATGGGTATGTCGGTTGGTGGCGGTTTGCGCCATATCATCCAGGATCCGGCTCAGATCAGAGGTTTCCAGACACTCCTGAATCAGCGGTTCACACAGCATACTGGTGCCGAGTTCATAATGGCAGTCTCGTTCAGGATAGAAATCAATATCGGTTTCCCTGAATTTATGACTGTCTGTCAACTCATTGAACATTGAAGCCACCGTATGGCAGAACGCATTATAGACCTCGTTGGTGTTGCGGGCCGTGCTGATTTTATTTCGAAAATCAGGCGTATAGGATTTTTCCAATTTGGAAAACGAAACTTGTGTTGTCATGCTGTTTTCCTCCTGTGTTACGTGCTGTCCCTATTAACTATATACCCAAACAATTCACATTGAGCATCGCATCTTGCCAGAACTGTTGAGGTGTCCTGTATCGCCGGGCGAAAGTCTCATCGTGTCCAGATTTATTGTCAATCAACGGGTTGTCGGCACGCATGTGGGCAACTGAAATTGAGCATTAATAAAATAACGGATATGTGCATTTTTGCGACAAAAGGCTTCCAGCCGAGTTCCTATACTGATGCTTGACGTCCATTACGACCATTATTTTTAGAACTCAGCGTAATGGGGCTGCAGAAGTTTCAGGGGGCGATATGATGTGCTCAACCAGACAGGGCAGATGGATTCTGTTGGCGTGGATATTTGCTCAGGCACCGGTTTTTGCTGCGGAGCAGCCAGATAATGATAGCCTGGCCGGTCGTTTGTCGGATGAAATGTTTCAGGCCATCTCCGATCTGATGCTGATGGCGAACGATTTTCGGGGTGATAAGGTCTCACCAAAAAACTTCAGACAAAATCCTCATAATCAGGCGTATGTTTTTTCGGCACCCGGGCGTCAGGAAACTGCGCTTCGAACATCCAGCTTGCGTGCCGCAGCAAAGGACAGTGCCCGTGAAAGCCACATCTCCGGGGCGGCCCAGCCGCCGTATTCAGAATTGACCGTCTATCAGGATGGTGCTCACGGTGAGCAAAACTACACCCGTCTCGGGGCCTATTTTCGGGTGGATAACAATCCTCAGGTTCGGGACCGGACGGCGTTCAGTGCTGAACGCTCGCGTGAGCAGGAAGGGTACGCTTTAACCCTGGGGGGGGACTATCTCCTTAATGATCATTATTTATTTGGCTTGGCCCTTGGGCTGCCGTTTTACGATGTGAACGACAGTAACCGTGACAGTGGGAGTGCCGGCCTGGTTGCTTCGGGTTACTTCAGCTATTTTCGTGACAACTGGTATCTGGACTTCACGGCTAGTTATGCCCTGATGGATACGGACATTGAACGGCGAATCTCATTTTACAGCGATTCGGTCGTGAACAGCGCCAATGAAGCGGACTCTGATTTGTGGGTCTTTGCCCTTGGCAGCGGGTATGTGTTTAATTATAACTATCTGAACGTTGCGTTTGAAAGCAGCATTGAATACACACTGTCAGACTCGGAGCGTTATTCAGAGCGCCTCTCCAAAGGGAATGCTAATTATCTACTGTCTAAAATTGATAATATCAATGAGCTGGAGTCGATGCGGTTTATTACGGGGGTAAGTATTTCCCATCCGTTTCGTTCCAGCCTCGGGATCTTTCAGCCCTATGCCCGCGGGTATCTCCATTATGATGTGAATGATGGTTCCGAGCGTATTATTAGTCAGCTCAAAGCCGATCAATCCGGGAGCGTGTTACCCATTATTGTCGAAACGGATGATTCAGTCTATGGCCGGGTTCACCTGGGTTTATCCGGTGCTTTCAACAAGGATTGGCATGCTTATGCGGAAGCTAGCACGTTGATTGGACTCGATGATATGTCCGCTTACGCATTTTCTGTCGGTGTGAGTATGTCTTTGGATTAAAAGAATGTTTCAACCGTCGGCACAAGGTATTTTATTTATGGGGCTGGAATAGTTTGCTTTATTTTGTCAATTTTTCTTGAGGCACTGAAGTATAATTCCAGCTCTACCATGAGCCCCGGGTTTATTTTGTAATCAAACTCATCCTGAAAGTTCAGCTCTGGTGTCAGCGTTAAATAAACCCAATCCTTATATAAGCGATGCTTCCAGCTTGCCGTGACCCATGCGTTAGTAATTGCATAGGTTGGGCGCGAGTCTGCACTAATCCCAAGCGAGTAGGTCATCAGGCTATTGTCGCTGATACGATCTAATATTTGTGCTTGTTGGACATATTCCCAATTATCATCAAGATCCAGAAATTGCAGGTTGGTACTTAATTTAAACAGCGTTGAGACGTAGCGATCTTCTGCGAAATAAAAGTCAATTGAAGTTAAAAGGCCGGGGCCTTTTGAGTGATAGTAGAATATCTCCTGTTTAATCTGACTGGTCCAGTTGTAGTTGATTCGGTCGGTACGGTGGATATCGGCGCGGGTAAACGGGTCGAGCGGTAACCTTAATTTCAGGCCGATATCAAAGTTGGGTTTCCACTCTCCCAGTTGCATGCCTTGCAGCCTGAAGCCGCCAATTGCCCGATTGATTCCGTCATCCGAACGATTACTGATCCCCCGCTCTTTATCTTCGAGCCGATCGAAATCATCCGGGTCCGTATCCAGGATCAGCTTCCAGTTTTTTTCGGTGTGGGGCAGATCTAACCGTAAGTAGACGTTGGAGTCTGTGTCGAAATAGTTGCGATGTTCGTAGCGGAGACGTTGCCGTAGGCGAAGATAACTTTGGTTATTGAGTGGGGATTCATCGTCTTCCATGCCGATGAATTGATCAATGTTCGTGCTGTAATCGTGAATGGTGTCTGCCAGGGACAATTGTGTGTCATCGACCCAGAGCAGCCAGTCCGATTCATCGTTGGCCGGTGAGCCCAAATGCCGGTCGACCGGCGCCGGACTTCCTTCCACCGTCAGTGGTGCTGCGACTAATGGGGCAACGAACGTCCAGGATACCAACAATACCGGGATACAACTCGGGATCGGCATATTCGTGTTTAACCGTTGTTGGATTTTCCGCTCCGGAATCGAAGTCAATAAACTGAACCAATAAAGTGAAGATTGAAACCGCACATGTTCACCTGTTATTAGTTTTGATGATAAAGCGTTTAGCACAAATTAAAATCAAGACGAAACAGCAACAAGGATGTCACTTGCTTATCTTTTATTGTAGCGTATTGTGCTCAATTGCCTGTGAAAGATGCGAGGTGAGAAAACAAAAATGTTCAAATGAGTTCTTTTTTGGGTTGCCTGGTTTCATAGTATCTGTCTGATAAATTTCAAATTTTATATTTCCCAACCTCGCAGCTGACATTTACTGTTACAGACAATCGTTAGTAAAAATTTATTACATAAGAAAATATCATCTACACTTTAGTTGATTCGGAAATCTGTACAGTTGAGTACATGATTAATGGCGGATGACTGATGGAGTAGGATGATGGAAAGTTCAGACTTTGATGGAATCAAACGGGATATATCACTAACCGTCACGGGTATATTTGAAGACTTTGAGCAGGAGCACAATTGCTTACCCACGCTTGAGGAGTTCAGAAAACTGTTTGATGGCTATGCTGAACAGTATATTGGCCCGTTGGACAAATTAAGGGTTGAAGGGATTACCAGTCAACTGGAAAAACGACAGGCCAGAGAGCAAAAGATTTGGCGCGCTGCCAGTGAGCTGGAAGCCGAGCAGCGCGCTTTACGCTCTTAACTCCACCAATCGAACAGCGCAGTAATTTCTCTCCTTTAAAACCTTGACGATGGTTACCTTGATCGAAGTAACCGTCGTCTTTTTTCTTCAGCGGTCATTTCGACTGTCAGCTTTTGCCAGCAGCGCCAGGGATGCTTTTGAGGTCGGCTGTTTGCCCAGTTCGCGGCAAATCGCCCAGCCAGCTTCGGCAACGCTTTGTAAATCCACACCGGTTTCAATGCCCAGTCCCTGGCACAGGTAGAGGACATCTTCGGTTGCGACATTGCCGCTGGCGCCCCTGGCATAAGGGCAGCCCCCCAGGCCGGCGGCACTGCTGTCAATGGTGGAAACGCCCATGCAAAGCGCCTGGTAGATATTTGCCAGTGCCTGCCCCCAGGTATCGTGAAAATGCACGGCCAGGCGGTCTAAGGGAACCGCACTGCCGACCTGATCCAGCATGGCCGAAATGCGCCCGGGCGTCCCGGTGCCGATGGTATCGCCGAGGGAGATCTCATAACAGCCGAGTTCGCTGAGCTCACGAGCGACCCGGGCAACCTGCGACGGTGCGGTCGGGCCATCATAAGGACAATCGGCGACGCAGGAGAGGTATCCCCGCACCGGGATACCATGGGCCTCAGCCAGCGCCATCACGGGCTCAAACCGCTTGAGGCTGTCGGCAATCGAGCAGTTAATATTGCGCTGGCTGAATCCCTCAGAAGCCGATGTAAAGATAGCGACCTGATCGGCTCCGGCCAGCAAGGCCTGCTCAAATCCTTGCTGATTTGGGATCAGGGCCGAATAGATCACCCCCGGTCGGCGATCAATTCGGGTCATGACGTCGTGGGAGTCAGCCATCTGCGGCACCCATTTCGGGGAAACAAAAGCCCCGGATTCAATATGGGTCAACCCGGTTTGTGAGAGCTGGTTAATGAAACGAATCTTGGCTTCCGTACTGACGTTCACTTCATTCTGCAAGCCATCCCGGGCGCCGACTTCAACGATCCGGGCGGTTTTGGGGAGCGTGTTCATGCGTGCGGACTCCTATTCCGTAAACTCAACCAGCAAGTCGCCATGCGCCACCTGATCGCCGATCGCATACAACACCGCTGAGAGAGTGCCCGGATGCGGTGCTCGGACGGTATATTCCATTTTCATCGCTTCGATCACCAGCAGCGGTTGATCTTTTTCGACGGTATCACCGGTCTGGCAAAGGAGGGCGGTAACAATGCCGTTGAGCGGGGCAACGGCTTGCTGCACCTGATCTTCGTGCGATTGCTCCCGCTCGATATCGTGACCGGTCAGGTATGGGGTGTGCCAGCGCTGATAGAAAATATGCGTTTTCGTCTCATGATGGACGAGGGTGAAGCGGTAGCGCTGCGCTTGGAGTTCAATCTCAAACAACTGGCTGTTAGCCTGTGGGTTCATGGCCATCAGACGAATGCGATTGTGGTTGTGATTGAAATCCAGATCGTGAAGCTGATCGTCGATTGTAATTTGGGTCAGGGATAGCGAGCACTGGCTGGAGTCAGTGCTAATCGACGGATCGGCCGTAGCGATCTCGAAGCGAAACAGATAGGTCTTTCCTTGCAGGGTTCGAACCGGAACAACGTGATAAGGGCGCTGATTCAGCCGCCAGTGACTCATCGGCGATGTTGGCTTGATGGCGGACACAGCGGCAAAAAGTGTTGTAAGTGGCACTTGAATCGGTGCGTCACCTTGCTGACGAGGCTGAAACGCAATGGCCGGTGCATCGTCACCGTTCAGATCATCCTGATGATCCTGAATGAAGTGGGTGGTCATCGTGGCCTGGACGAAAACGGGATGGTTGAGGATCTGCTGCAGGTAGCTGATGTTGGTCTCCAAACCGATGATCCGGTACTCCGCCAGTGCTGATGAGAGTTGGCGGATGGTTTCGTGCCGCTCCGGCGACCAGACGATGAGTTTGGCCAACATCGGATCATAATGAGAAGTGACGATGTCACCTTGACAGATGCCTGAGTCAACCCGGACCTGAACGCCGTCAGATAAAGGGGGGGCGCAATGCTCGGGCTCGGCCAGGTAGGCCAGGGAACCGGACGAGGGCAGAAAATCCTGAGCCGGATCTTCAGCATAAATCCGGACTTCCATCGCGTGTCCCCAGTGTGAAATTTCATGTTGCTGCAAAGGAAGGGGGCTGCCTTCTGCAACGCGGATCTGCCAGTGAACGAGATCCTGACCGGTCACAAGTTCAGTCACCGGATGCTCAACCTGCAGCCGGGTGTTCATTTCCATGAAGTAGAACTGACCTTGCCCATCCAGCAGAAATTCGACGGTTCCGGCACCCACGTAGCCGATGGCCTTGGCGGCATTGACGGCCGCTTCACCCATCGCCGTGCGTAAATGCTCCGGCAGATTCGGTGCCGGGGCTTCTTCGACAATTTTCTGATGCCGACGCTGGATTGAGCAGTCCCGATCGGACAGATAGACGGTATTGCCGTTCATATCGGCAAAGACCTGAACTTCGATATGGCGCGGATTGGTCAGATATTTTTCAATCAGGACCAGATCGTAGCCAAACGCTGAACGAGCTTCGCGTTTGGCACTCAGTATCGCTTCCGGCAGGGCATCGGCATGTTCAACAATCCGCATTCCTTTGCCGCCGCCACCCAACGCTGCTTTGACCAGCACCGGGTAACCGATTTCAGCGGCGGCTTTGACCAGCACATTCAGATCGTTGTCCTCGCCGTGATAGCCGGGCAGAAGTGGGACGTGAGCGCGCGCCATAATGCTTTTGGCTTCAGATTTTGAACTCATGGCCAGCATGGCTTTGACCGGAGGACCGATAAAAATCAGGTCGTTTTGCTGACAGGCTCGCGCCAGCTCGGCATTTTCGGACAGAAAGCCGTAACCGGGGTGTATGGCATCGGCATTTAGCGCGGTGGCTGCCTCGATGATCCGGGAGACGTTCAGATAGGAAGCCTGTGCCGATGCCGGCCCGATCAGCACCGCGTGGTCGGCCATGCGGACATGCTTGGCGTGACGGTCAGCTTCTGAGTAAACCGCAATGGTTTCAATGCCCATCGCCTGGGCAGTTTTCATGATCCGGCAGGCGATCTCACCCCGGTTGGCCACCAGTAGCCGGGTGATTTTGCGGCTGGCAGTGGCAGTGGCGGTGACGGTAGCGGATGACGCAGGCCCACCATGGGTTTGGTTATGGTGGGCCGGGCCTGTCGCGACCATTTGAGGATTGGCGGACTCAAAGGACGCGTCCTTACTCAGTGAAATGACAGTTTTATCCGTAAACTTATTCATAGCGGGGGCTCCATGCCGGTGGTCGCCGGGCAAAAAAGGCGGCCAGTCCTTCCTGGCCTTCGGGGGATACGCGAATATCTGCAATCAGCTGGCTGGTTTTTTTCATCAGTGCCGGATCGATTTCATGTTGATCACAGAGCTGGCAGAGCAATTTGGTTTGCGCCAGCGATTGCGGGCTGTTCTCAAGCAACAGGGCGACCAGTTCTTCAACCCGGGTTTCCGGCTGTTCTGAAATCTCGTGCAGCAATCCCAGTTGCTGCGCGGTCGTTGCGTCCATGGACTCGGCAGTTAACATATAGCGGCGCGCCTGACGTTGGCCGATAGCCCGGCAGACGTATGGGCCGATGGTTGCCGGCAATAACCCGATACGGACTTCGCTCAGGCAGAACCGGGCGTCGGGGCTGGCAACCGCGATGTCACAACAACATATCAGTCCCAATGCACCGCCGAAGGCACTGCCCTGAATCTGGGCAATGGTCGGTGTCGGGAAGGTGTCTAACTCATACAGCAAAGCCGCCAGCTCCAATGCATCGGCTCGGTTTTTCTTCACACTGTGCTCTGCCATTGACATCATCCATTCCAGATCGGCACCGGCGGAGAAGTGCTTGCCGTTTGCCTTCAGGATCAGCACCCGCAGGCCGGGATGATGCTTGAGCTTGCGCAGATAGCCGAGCAGGCTCTGGATGATCTCCGCATGAAACGCATTGTGTTTGCTGACCCGGTTGAAGGTCAGGGTGGCAATGCCTGATTCGGACACGGTACAGAGCACTTCGGCATCCGCCGTACAGTGCCAATGTCCGGGGTCGCAATCGCGTACCGGGTTCCCATTGTGTTGCTGCGTCATGGTTTTCTCCTGTCAATTGCGCCGCGGGCTACATCCGGAAGATACCGAACTGGCTCTCGGTCACCGGTGCGCGCAAGGCCGCGGTCAGGGCGAGCCCAACCACCTCGCGGGTCTGGCAAGGGTCGATAATGCCGTCATCCCAGAGTCGGGCACTGGCGTAATAGGGTGAGCCCTGTGCTTCATATAACTCCCGGATCGGCTGTTTGAACTGGGCTTCCTCTTCGTCAGACCAGGATTCCCCTTTGCGGGTTTTGATGTCCCGGGTAACCTGGGCCATCACCCCAGCGGCCTGTTCACCGCCCATCACGGAAATGCGGGCATTGGGCCACATCCAAATCATGGTCGGATCATAGGCCCGTCCGCACATGCCGTAGTTTCCTGCACCGTATGAGCCGCCGACAATCACGGTAAATTTCGGCACGTCGGCACAGGCGACGGCCATCACCATTTTGGCACCATGCTTGGCAATCCCTTCGGATTCATACTTTTTCCCGACCATAAAGCCGGTGATATTTTGCAAAAACAGCAGTGGGATGTTGCGTTTGGCACAGAGCTCGATGAAATGCGCGCCTTTTTGTGCCGATTCCGAAAACAGAATGCCGTTATTGGCCACGATCCCAATGGGATGGCCGTATAGCTTGGCAAAGCCGCACACCAGGGTTTCCCCATACAACGCCTTGAACTCATCGAAATCTGAGTCATCGATCAGTCGGGCAATGATTTCTTTAATATCAATCGGCTTGCGCAAATCGGTGCCGGTGATCCCATAAAGCTCTTCCTGCGGATAGCGGGGTGGGCGGATGGGCGCTGCCGGTGCGGGCTGTGGGAGCAAATGGCTGCTGGCGACGGCCTGACGCGCCAGTTGCAGGGCATGGTGTTCGTCCAGGGCAAAATAGTCAGCAACGCCTGATGTTTTGCAATGGACTTCCGCGCCGCCGAGCTCCTCCGCCGTCACTTCTTCACCGGTGGCGGCTTTGACCAGCGGCGGCCCGGCAAGAAAAATCGTGCCTTGCTGTTTGACGATAATCGACACATCGGCCATCGCCGGGACATAAGCGCCCCCGGCAGTACACAGGCCGAGGACCACGGCAATCTGCGGGATCCCTTTGGCTGACATTCGGGCCTGGTTGAAGAAAATACGTCCGAAGTGCTCCTTATCCGGGAATACCTCCGCCTGATGGGGCAGGTTGGCACCACCGGAGTCGACCAGATACAGGCAGGGCAGATGACAGCGCTCGGCGATTTCCTGAGCGCGAAGGTGTTTTTTCACCGTCAGTGGATAGTAGGTGCCGCCTTTCACAGATGGGTCATTGGCGATGATCATGCATTCGATGCCTTCGACCGTCCCGATCCCAGCCACGACACCGGCACAGGGAATCGTGTCGTCATAGACTTCCCAGGCCGCAAACTGCCCGATTTCCAGAAAAGCGCTGTTGCTGTCGAGCACGGCATCAATCCGCTCCCGGACCGGCAATTTACCCTTAGCCCGCTGATGCGCCTGGGCTTTCTCGCCACCGCCCTGAACCACCTGATGAACCCGCGTATGCAGTTCATCGACCAGTGCAGCCATGCTTTGTTGGTTTTCAAGAAACTGGGATTCATTGGGATGAACCCGGCTTTGTAGTATTGCCATCCTTGTTTCCTTCATTCGTGGTTGAACAGCTGCTGCTAGCAGGATTCCTGGAAGAGTTCGCGGCCGATCAGCATCCGGCGGATTTCCGAAGTCCCGGCGCCAATTTCATAAAGCTTGGCATCCCTTAACAGGCGACCCGCCGGGAACTCATTGATATAGCCGTTACCGCCGAGGAGCTGAATGGTGTCGAGGGCAAGCTGCGTCGCCAGCTCGGCGCTGTAGAGAATCACCCCGGCGGCATCTTTGCGGGTGGTTTCGCCTCGGTCACAGGCCGCAGCGACGGCATAGACATACGCCCGCGCGGCATTGGTGCGGGTATACATGTCGGCCACTTTCGCCTGAACTAGCTGAAACTCCCCAATCGACTGGCCAAATTGTTTGCGGTCATGAATGTAGGGCAGCACGAGATCCAGACAGGCGCGCATGATCCCAAGCGGTCCCGCAGCCAGGACGACGCGCTCGTAATCCAGCCCGCTCATCAGCACTTCCACCCCGCGGTTGAGTTCACCGAGCAGGTTTTCTGCCGGGACCCGGCAGTTCTCAAACACCAGTTCACAAGTGTTGGAGCCGCGCATTCCCAGCTTGTCGAGCTTCTGCGCATGGCTGAAGCCCGGGAAGTCCCGCTCGATAATGAAGGCTGAGATCCCGCGCGATCCCCCTTTCGGCTCTGTTTTAGCGTACACCACGAACACATGGGCATCCGGACCATTGGTGATCCACATCTTATTGCCGTTGAGGATAAAGTGATCGCCCTGACGTTCGGCTTTGAGTTGCATGCTGACCACGTCTGAACCGGCATTGGGCTCGCTCATGGCCAGTGCCCCGATATGGGTCCCGGCAATGAGTCCCGGCAGGTATTTGGCCCGCTGCGCCGGATTCCCGTTGCGGAAAATCTGGTTCACGCAGAGGTTGGAATGAGCGCCGTAGCTCAATCCAACCGAGGCAGAAGCGCGGCTGATTTCTTCCATGGCAATGACATGAGCAAGATAACCCATACCGGCACCACCGTAAGCTTCATCGACCGTGACGCCGAGTAAGCCCATGTCACCAAGCACAGGCCACAGGTGGTTGGGAAACTGGTTGTCCAGGTCGATTTGGGCGGCCAGGGGGGCAATGGTTTCTGCTGCAAAGTGATTGACCTGCTCGCGAAGCATATCCAGGGTTTCGCCAAGGCCAAAGTTGAGTGGGGTAAACAGATCTTTCATAACATCTCCGGGTTAACCAAGTTGCGATGAATTTCTGTGACGCCTGTCGTGGCGTCGCTATTGTGTTTCCGTGTTGTTCAGGGCTTGTTCGCAGCGTGCTTTGGCCAGCTCCAGCTCTTGCATGACCGCATCGATATCACGAATCTGGCGTTGGAGCACGGCCTGCTTATCGTCAATGATTCGGAGCATTTCATGCAGCTGAGCATGGCTCTGGTTGGTGTCATACAGCTCGAACAGTTCTCGAATTTCAGCCAGGGAAAAGCCCAGCCGTTTGCCTCTCAGGATCAGTTTGAGCCTGATCTTGTCCCGTCGTTTATAGATCCGGGTGTTGCCGTTTCTGTCAGGGTGCAACAGACCGACATCCTCGTAAAACCGGATGCTACGGGTCGTGATATCAAATTCCCTGGCAAGTTCGCTGATCTTGAAAGTCTCCACCTTGATGTCTCCTTCAGGCTCGGGGCTGGACGAACAACAAGCGGGAACACAGAAATTTCCTGTCACTTTATCCATTGCCTGTTATGACGCTCGGCAAGAATACTTTACGTATCAGTGCCATGAAAAATTACAGTTGTGATTTATTTGTTTCTTAACGTTTACGTAAATGTTAGTGCTATGCTTACGAAAACGTCAAGGAAATGAGATGGCAATCATCGGCATTTGTGGTTGCTCAGTTGCTGTCAATCAATGTGGCTTTCACAAAGGGTGAAGTTATGGAGAAAAATGTGTGGATTGTTGCGGCTCGCCGTACCCCGCTGGGTAGCTTTCAGGGCCAATTTTCCTCGTTGTCTTCCACTGAACTGGGGCGGTTTGCCATTCAGGGAGTGTTGGAAAAATCCGGGCTGGAACCTTCTCAGGTGGATGAAGTGTTGATGGGATGTGTGCTGCCGGCCGGATGTGGCCAGGCGCCTGCGCGGCAGGCGGCACTGGCCGCCGGGATCCCGGACTCGGTCGGTTGTACCACGATCAACAAAGTGTGCGGCTCCGGAATGAAGTCAGTGATGCTGGCGCATGATTTGATCCGTGCCGGGAGTGCTCGGGTTGTCGTTGCCGGTGGCATGGAAAGCATGACTAACGCACCCTACTTGCAAAAAGATGCCCGGCGTGGCGCGCGCTTGGGTCATACCACCTTGCACGATCACATGTTCTTGGATGGACTGCAGGACGCTTATGAAGGTCATCTGATGGGCGTTTATGCCCAGCAGATCGCGGATCAATGTGATTTCAGCCGTGAGCAGATGGATGATTGGGCCAAGATGTCGGTTCAGCGGGCACTGGCGGCACAACAGCAGCAGGCGTTCGCGGAAGAAATCATGCCGGTTCGGGTCGAAAATCGCCGCGGCGTCGCCGTGTACGATCATGACGAGCATCCGGGTGAGATCGACCTGAACAAAATCAGCACCCTGAAACCGGTGTTTGCCGAAGATGGCTCGGTCACTGCTGCCAGCTCCAGCGCTATTTCTGATGGTGCCGCAGCATTGCTGGTGATGAGCGAAGAGGCCGCCCGTCATTATGGATTCACTCCGCTAGCGATCATTCGTGGTCATGCAACCCATGCCCGCAAACCGGCAGAGTTTACCGTCGCCCCGGTTGACGCGATCCGCCAGCTCTTGATGAATCTGTCTTGGTCTGTCGATGACGTCGACTTGTGGGAAATTAACGAAGCCTTTGCTGTGGTAACGCAAATTGCGGTTCGCGAGCTGGGGCTGGATGCCGAAAAGGTCAATGTCCACGGTGGCGCCTGTGCATTGGGGCATCCCATTGGTGCCAGTGGTGCCCGAATTCTGGTGACGCTGATCCATGCACTGAAGCAACAGGCCTTCCAAAGGCAATCTACGTCATCTGATCCGTCAACAGAAGCCCGTTCGCTCAAAGGTGTGGCCGCCTTATGTATTGGTGGTGGTGAAGCAACGGCAATTGCGGTCGAAGTGCCGCTTTAACTCGTCCGGGCAATTTGCCGTACTGCCCGAAATGGTGAAAGACAAATTAAGGGGTGTTCGCACCCGAAGGAGCCACCATGATCCAACATGTACCACTTCTGATTGACGGTGAGTTTCGTCAATCGCAGTCTCTTCAATGGATTGATGTCACGAATCCGGCAGACAACCGCGTGATCGCCAAATTGCCTTGTGCGACGGAAGATGAGATCGAAGAAGCGATCGAAAGTGCGGCGGCCGCTTTCCAAACTTGGAAAGAAGTGCCGGTACCGGAGCGGGCGAGGCTGATGCTCAGTTATCAGCATTTGCTGAAAGCCCACCATGATGAGTTAGCCGAGCTGTTGTCCAGCGAAACCGGGAAAATCTTCGCCGATGCCAAAGGCGATGTCTGGCGCGGGATCGAAGTGGTTGAGCAAGCGGCGAATATTTCCAGCTTAATGATGGGTGAGACGGTCGAGAACGTCGCCACCAATATCGACACTTACTCGATGATCCAGCCGCTCGGGGTTTGCTCCGGGATCACACCGTTCAATTTTCCGGCCATGATCCCGCTGTGGATGTTCCCGATGGCGATTGCTGCGGGCAATACTTTCGTCCTCAAACCGTCGGACCAAGTGCCGTTGACAGCCATGCGTTTGGCTGAGTTGTTTATTGAAGCCGGTGCGCCTAAAGATGTGCTGCAAATTGTCCACGGTCAGAAAGATCAGGTCGATTACCTGCTGAAGCACCCGACAATCCGCACCGTGTCTTTTGTCGGCTCTGTCCCGGTTGCCCGTCATATCTACCAAACCGGGACCCATCACCTGAAACGGGTGCAGGCCTTTGCCGGAGCCAAGAACCACATGGTGGTAATGCCGGATGCCAATAAAGCGCAGGTGATTAATAACCTGGTGGGTTCATCGGTGGGTGCCGCCGGACAGCGTTGTATGGCGATCTCGGTTGCGGTGCTGGTGGATGGCGCTAAAGAGTGGATCCCCGACTTGAAAGAAGCGATGGCGAAAGTGCATCCGGGAGCCTGGGATGATGCTGAAGCGGGTTATGGACCACTGATTAGCCCGCAGGCCAAGAACCGGGTACTGAGCTTGATCGAGCAAGGGAAAGCTCAGGGTGCGGTGTGCGAGCTCGATGGGAGCCACTGCGAAGTCGCGGGATATCCCGATGGCAACTGGGTTGGACCGACGCTGTTTAGCAGCGTGAATCCTGAGATGTCGATCTACCAGGAAGAGATCTTCGGTCCGGTGCTGATCTGTGTGGAAGTGGATTCATTGGAAGAAGCGATCGAACTGGTGAACAACAACCCATACGGTAACGGCACATCGATCTTTACCGCCTGTGGCGCGGCGGCCCGGAAATATCAGCATGAGATCCAGGTGGGACAAGTCGGGATCAATGTTCCCATCCCGGTACCACTGCCGTTCTTCTCATTTACCGGTTGGCGGGGCAGCTTCTACGGCGATCTGCATGCGTATGGCAAGCAGGCGATCCGCTTCTATACCGAAACCAAAACCGTGACCGCGCGCTGGTTCGACGATGATATTCCGACCGGCCCGAACCTGACGATTCACCTGCGTTGAAACGAGGCTGAAGGAGAAGCTGATGGATTTTGAGTTAAACGAAGAACAACGGGCGTTTGCTGAAACCGCCGGCCAGTTTGCAGCAGAGCAACTGGCACCGATGGCCGCTGAATGGGATGAGCAGCAGTTTTTTCCCAAAGACGTGCTGCGTCAGGCCGGGGAGCTGGGCTTTCTGAGCCTGTATGTACCGGAACAGGAAGGTGGACTCGGACTGAGCCGTTTGGACGCGTCGATCATCTTTGAGCAACTGGCGATGGGCTGTACGTCGACCACGGCGTACATGACCATTCACAATATGGTGAGCTGGATGATTGCCAGCTTTGCCACTGATGAAGCCAAAGCGATGTACTGTCCGAAGCTGCTGACCGGGGAATGGCTGGGATCCTACTGCCTGACGGAAGCGAATGCCGGCTCGGATGCGGCGTCCTTGTCGACCCGAGCGGTTTTGCAAGGGGATCATTATCAGATCAGTGGTGCCAAGGCCTTTATTTCCGGCGCGGGGGATACCGATGTGCTGGTTGTGATGGCCCGGACCAGTGACGAACCCGGCGCGCGCGGAATTTCTGCCTTTATTGTCCCGGCCAATGCCGAAGGCATCAGTTACGGGCGTAAAGAGCCGAAGATGGGCTGGAACAGCCAGCCGACCCGGGCCGTGACGTTTGAGAATGTTGAAGTGCCGGTCTCCCATCGCTTGGGAGCAGAAGGCGAAGGTTTCAAATTTGCCATGAAAGGCCTGGATGGCGGTCGGATCAATATTGCGACCTGCTCGGTAGGCACGGCCGAACAGGCGCTGCAGGAAGCCCGGCAGTATATCGCTGAGCGTCAGCAGTTTGGTCAATCTCTGGCGAAGTTCCAATCGGTCCAGTTCAAGCTGGCGGATATGGCGACTGAGCTGGTGGCGGCAAGGCAGTTGGTCCGTTATGCGGCCAGTAAGCTGGATCGACAGGATCCGGATGCCACCGCGTACTGCGCCATGGCGAAGCGTTTTGCTACCGATGTCGGATTTCGGATTTGTGATCAGGCGCTGCAGTTGTTCGGTGGTTACGGCTATATCAAGGAGTATCCGGTTGAACGGCATTTCCGTGATGTCCGGGTCCATCAAATTCTGGAAGGCGCCAATGAGATCATGCGGTTGATTATCTCACGGCGCCTGATCCAGAACGAAGCGGCGCTGTTGTAAATCCGTCGCTGAAGGAATCCTGAGCTCGTGATTATTCGAGCTTGGGTACACCAATCGCTTCAGTCAACAGAACCTCCATGGATGAGCAAGAAACAGGAGCTGATATGAGTCATCAAGAGCAGGTCTCGCAGGATTTACTGTTGGTCGAGATCCATGAACATACCGCCGTGCTGACGATGAATAACCCACCGGCTAACACCTGGACGGCGCAGAGTCTCAAAGCGCTGAAAAACACGGTTGAACGCCTGAATGACAACAAAGCGGTGTACGCACTGGTTCTGACCGGGCAAGGTGAGAAATTTTTCTCCGCCGGAGCCGATCTGAATCTGTTTGCCAGTGGGGACAAAGCTGTCGCGGTCGACATGGCCCATCGGTTCGGTGAAGCCTTTGAAGCGCTGTCAGCGTTTCGGGGCGTCTCCATTGCCGCGATCAATGGGTATGCGATGGGCGGTGGGCTGGAAGTGGCCCTGGCGTGCGATATCCGCATCGCTGAACAACAGGCCGAACTCGCGCTACCAGAGGCGAAAGTCGGTTTATTACCATGCGCCGGTGGCACCCAGAATCTGACTTGGCTGGTAGGTGAAGGCTGGGCCAAACGCATGATCCTGTGTGGCGAGCGCGTGAGTGCGCAGCAGGGATTAGAGATCGGGCTGGTTGAGCAGGTGGTTCCGGCAGGGCAAAGCCTCGAAGCCGCGATGGCGATGGCAGCCTCGGTCGCCAATCAGTCACCTTCTTCGGTGGCCGCTTGTAAGCAGTTGATCCAAAACTGCCGTGTCGCGACTCATCAGCACGGGTTGATGAAAGAGCGTGAATTGTTTGTGCAGCTCTTTGATACCGACGATCAGGCCGAGGGCGTGCGGGCGTTTCTCGACAAACGTCCGCCGCAGTGGAAAAACCAGTAACGCGGCGTTGTGACTGGTTGAACCGAGAAGACGACGCGGGGATGCCTTGCCCGGTGCAAGGTAAAGTGCTTAGCGAAGGTGCAAGGGCATCCCCGATGTTAGCGGATTTAGCAAAAGATGCGGATTAGGTAAAAACGCGGACTAGGTAAAAGATAGGGGAGCCTATGGCAGGCAAAGTGAATTTTCAGGAGCTGGTGTGTCACAGTGGCGGGTACAAGATCGGCGTCGCAGAGCTGGATAATCCGGGATCGCTGAATGCCCTGACGCTGGAGATGTTAAAGCAACTCAAAAGCCAGCTGGAGGTCTGGGAGCAGGATGAGAACATTGCCTGCGTCTTTTTGCATGGTGCGGGCGAAAAAGCGTTCTGTGCCGGTGGTGACGTACGAACCATGTATCACTGCATGAAATCGTGGTCAGACGCCGGAAAATCTGATGATTCTGCCCAGCAGTTTCTGACGGAATATTTTGCGGTGGAGTACAGTTGCGATTATCTGATCCATCGTTATCGCAAGCCGATCATCGTCTGGGGTGAAGGCATTGTGATGGGAGGTGGGATTGGTTTATACATCGGGGCCAGTCACCGGGTGACGACGCCAAGGACGCGGCTTGCGATGCCCGAAATCAGTATTGGTTTATATCCGGATGTCGGGGGGACCTGGTTCCTCAATCGCCTGCCATCCGGCATCGGTCTGTTTCTCGGGCTGACGGGGGCACCACTCAATGCAAGCGATGCACTGGATCTGGCACTCACAGATTATGTGTTGTTGTCAGAAGACAAATCGCAGTTGCTGGTTCAGTTACAGGGTGTCGTTTGGCAGGAGGCGGCGCAGCATCATCAGCAGGTCAGCACTCTGCTCGCTGAATTCGGTACGCGTGCCGATGGTGATCATCCGGCCAGCCAGTTGATCCCGTATTTCGCGCAAATACAGGCGGCATGCCTGAACACAAATCTGTCGGTGATATACCAGCAAATACTCGCCATTGATGGGTTAGGTCGTTGGATTGAGCAGGCGAAAAAAACGCTTCAGGAAGGCAGCCCGATCACGGCGCATCTGTGCTTCCGGCAGATCACACAATATCAACAACTATCACTGGCGGACTGTTTCCGGCTGGAACTGTCGCTCTCAGTGCGATGCGGCATGTTGGGTGAGTTTCAGGAAGGCGTGCGGGCCCGGCTGATTGATAAAACCGGCCAGCCGAACTGGCGATATGCCAGCATCGATGCCGTAGAACCCTCGGTGATTGATACGCTGTTTACATCCTTATGGTCCGAGCAGGATCACCCTTTGGCTTTGTTAGGCTGTGAGCCTCGTGGTTAAGTCGAAATCAACTGAGTTTGCCATCACAGGAGATTTTTCATGAATACCATTGCGTTTATCGGGTTGGGCAACATGGGTAGCCCGATGGCTGAAAACTTATTGAAAGCAGGTTGTCACGTTCGTGTTTACGATTTGAACATCGAGGCGGCTAAAGCACTGGGAGAGGTCGGCGCTGTCGTGGCTTCTTCACTTGAACAGGCTGTTGAAGGGGTGGATACGGTGATCACCATGCTGCCTGCCGGAGAGCACGTCCGAGCGGTTTACCTGGGGGATCACCAGGGCGGTGTTGGGTTACTGAATCTTGTCAGCAAGGGAACTTTCTTGATTGATTCATCGACCATCGACCCGGCATCGGCGAGGCTGGTGGCAGGGGAGGCTGCGAAAAAAGGGCTGGAGTTTGTTGATGCCCCGGTCTCTGGTGGGGTCGCTGGGGCGGTCGCCGGGACGCTGACCTTTATTGTTGGCGGGACCGATCAGGGATTTGAACACGCGAAGCAGGTTCTGCAGCATGTCGGGAAAAATATCTTTCATGCCGGACAGGCCGGTGACGGTCAGATGGCGAAAATCTGCAATAACCTGATGTTGGGCATCCTGATGTCAGGCACCTGCGAAGCGCTGAGTCTGGGGATCGATAATGGTTTAGATCCGCAGGTGTTGTCAGAAATCATGCTGCAAAGCTCCGGGCGAAACTGGGCGTTGGAGCTGTATAACCCGTGCCCGGGTGTGATGGCGCAGGCTCCGGCCAGTAACAGCTATAAACCCGGCTTTATGACCAAGCTGATGTTGAAAGATTTGGGACTCGGCCTCGAAGCGGCGCAGCAGAGTCAGTCGGCGATCCCGCTCGGCACCCTGGCGCGAAATCTCTATGCCTTTCACAACGCCAAAGGTAACGCTGAGCTGGACTTTTCCAGTATGTTTGAGTTCTACCGTGATAAGCACCAATCGTAATCAATGGACATGAGGAATAATCGATGAAGTTAAATCAATCTGTGATCGCGATAACCGGTGCCGGGCAAGGCATTGGCCAGATGATTGCGGTGACTCTGGCCCAGGCTGGCGCAGATCTGGCCTTGTTAGACCTGAATGAAGCAGGATTAAAGCAGACTCAGGCGCAGTGCCAGATGCTGAGTGCCAAAGCGATGATTTATCCGGTGGATGTGACTTGCGAAACCGATGTCGAGCAGGTGTTCAGCCGTGTGATGGAAGATTTCGGCCAACTGAACGGTTTGGTCAATAATGCCGGGGTGCTGCGTGATGGCCTGTTGGTGAAATACAAAAACGGTGAACTGAGTAAGATGTCGCTGGAGCAGTTTACCAGCGTGATGGATGTCAATGTGACGGGCACGTTCTTATGTGGCCGGGAGGCAGCGCAGCAAATGATCGTGGCAGGTCAGCCAGGCGTGATTGTCAATATTTCCAGTGTTGCCCGGGCCGGTAATATGGGGCAAACGAACTATGCAGCTTCAAAAGCAGCGGTGGCGACCATGGCGGTGTGCTGGGCAAAAGAGCTCGGACGATACGGGATTCGCGCAGCAGCGGTTGCGCCGGGGATTGTTCAAACAGCGATGGCCGATCAACTCAAACCTGAAGCGATTGAACGCCTGAAACAGATGGTTCCGGTGGGGCGGATGGCAGAAGCCTCTGAAATAGCCCATGCGGTCAAATTCATATTTGAAAATGATTATATCAACGGCCGGGTGCTGGAAGTGGACGGCGGTATCAGAATGTAACGGATGCCTTGGACGAGCGGTGATGGTGCCGAAGGCACGGGGTGTGTATCGGCATCATGCCCGATGATATCGGGCACGTGAACAGATTGGGTTCAGTTGACTATGCTTTAGTTGGCGTTGGCGTTGGCGTTGGCGTTGGCTTAGTGGCCTGTGGTTTAGTTGCCGTAGACCATCGCGTATAGTGCCAGGCCGCCGCCAATCACAAACATCAACATCGCCAGATAAGCGACCAGTTTGTTCAAGAAATTGAATAGTTTATCCATACGGTATCAGTGTTCTGCTTTAGATGAGGTTCATCATACGTGCTTTGAAATAGGCTGCCAGTGTTTTGGCATCCTGGATGGTATTGTTGGCAACTTTTTGCTCGAATTCCGCGCGTGACAACCTCACCACTTCAATGACTTCGTCTTCATCAGGGGCGCCCGGACACGGTGTCAGTGCTTTGGCCAGATAGAGATGCTGAACTTCATCACAAAACCCCGGCACCGGCAGGAGTTCTCCCATATCGTGCCACTGCGTAGCTTCAAGCTGTACTTCTTCAGCCAATTCACGCTTTGCACAAGCGTGCAGGTCTTCATTTGGTTCGAGTGTTCCGGCCGGAAATTCCAGGATCCAGCGACCGATCGCCGGACGATATTGGTGGACCATTACCAGCTCGTCGTCTTCTGTGAGGGGTAAAATCACCACGGCACCCGGGTGTTTGACGGTGGTGAATTCGACCTCACGGCCGTCGGGAAGGGTTTGGGTGGTTTGCTCGACAGAGAAGCATTTCCATTGGCAAAGGATGTCTGTTTTCATTCGGAATGTCACTTGATCACGTTCTTTCTTCGCATCTTAACATAGCCTGGTGAGGGTGTCGGGTTGTAATGGTAAGCGTATGTTTATCTTGTTTATTGTTGATATCTTTATTTTGCATACTCGATAACCAATGCTTCGATGTGGAATCGGTATGGCATTTTATCGTGCATTAAATTCAGGCATAATACGCGGCAATGAAGAGAACCTAGTTGCATGGCGCTTTGAAACACTAGTATTCAACAGTATTCAACTGGTTTGCTATTTTTAATTGAAGTTTATGATGACAAACAGGGAGAAACCCATGCGCGTATTGGTCACCGGAGGAATGGGTTACATTGGTAGCCATACCTGTGTACAGATGATCGAAGCCGGTATGACACCAGTCATTATCGATAACTTGTACAACAGCAAGAAGTCTGTGTTGGCTCGTATCGAGAAACTGACCGGGGTTCAGCCTGATTTTTATCAAGGTGATATTCGCGATCGAGCTTTTCTGGATGATGTGCTGGCAAAGGCAGATGTTGAGTCCGTTATTCACTTCGCGGGCTTGAAAGCGGTCGGGGAGTCGGTTGAAAAGCCGCTGACTTACTACGATAACAATGTTCATGGCACGCTGGTGCTGGTGGAAGCCATGCGGGCAGCTGGTGTGAACAGTCTGATTTTCAGCTCCTCGGCCACGGTATACGGCGATCCGGCAACCGTGCCGATTCTGGAGACGTTTCCGACCAGTGCGACGAACCCGTATGGCCGCAGTAAGCTGATGGTTGAAGAATGCCTGACCGATATTCAGAAGGCACACCCTGAAATGAGCATCACGTTGCTGCGCTATTTCAATCCGGTTGGCTCGCACCAGTCGGGCGAGATGGGAGAAGATCCGCAAGGGATCCCGAATAACCTGATGCCGTTTATTGCTCAGGTTGCGGTTGGTCGCCGTGAGTATCTTTCCGTATTTGGTGATGACTACCCGACGGTTGACGGCACCGGCGTCCGTGATTATATCCATGTTCTGGATTTGGCAGATGGTCACCTGGCAGCACTGAAACACAAAGGCCATGAGGCAGGTTTACATATCTATAACCTGGGGACCGGGAATGGCTATAGTGTGCTGCAGATGGTAGACGCCTTCTCTAAAGCGGCAGGGGTAGAAGTGGCGTATCAAATTGCACCACGTCGCCCGGGAGATATTGCCGAGTGCTGGGCTGATCCGAGTAAAGCCAAAGCGGAACTGCACTGGGAAGCAACACGTACGGTTGACGAGATGACGGCGGATACCTGGCGTTGGCAATCTCAAAACCCGAATGGCTACCCTGATCTGTAATTTGCGCCGAACAAACATCAAAAAGCCCGTGCTGTCATGCACGGGCTTTTTGTTTGCGATGTTTTGCTGAGCCTTTAAGGCTTGATTGGGGTTGGATTTCGGTAAGGTTTGAGGATAGCGAAAGCGGCCAGGCTGGTGAGAGCACCGAGCGTATCGGCCAGCATATCTTTTTGCGCATCCCAGATATCACCCTGGCTCCCCAGAAACTCAATTCCTGCATCACCGCCGGCCAGAACGGCATACCACCACTCAATGATTTCGTAGCCCGCAGCGACAGCCATGATCGTGGTGAGGCCAAATAAAGCGGCCAGCCAAGGGGGGCAATACCCTTTACGGCTGAGAAATTCAGCAATTGGAAAAGCATAAAACCCAATGGCAAAGTGGGCGAAGCGGTCGAAATGATTCCGTTCTGCATCGATGAGCTGGTTAAACCAGTCAAAGGGAACATTGGCGAAGGTATAGTGGGCCCCAATGGTATGCAGGATCAGCCAGACGGACATCAAACTGTACGCCGTATGAGAAAACGGAAAACGACGATACGTGACCAGCAAGGGTAATAAGAGCAGCAATACCGGGATGATTTCTGCCAGCCAAACCTGAGGAAAGGCTGGGTTAATGCCTGACCAGACAATGACGGCGATTACGAGTAGAGCCAACATCAGCGGGAAGCCAGTACTTAGTGATGAAATGGGTTTTGTTGTCATTAGTGACATCCTGTTCAGGATTAATGGAAACAATAATACAGTGTTTTATTTTGTCTGCCAATGTCCGAGAAGAGCGATGGCGGGCTGGTGATAGTGTTTGGCGAGCGTGCTTTGTCGATGGGATGAAACGAAACCATGCAGCGCGATGTTATCTTCATGAAATCCCATTAGATACGGACGTTTTTCGTGTCTCACATCAGAATTATGGTATAATCCACCGCTTACAAAATTTAACTTGGCGTGATGCTTATCACACCCTGAAGAACTGTATTATCCTTGTTCACCGAAGAACATTTTGACCGGAGCACCATTTTGCATTTTAAAGATCTTGGATTAGACCAGCGCCTGCTGAAGAAATTACATCATCTGGCGTTCGATAAACCAACTGAAATTCAACGAACTGCTATCCCTGTAGCAATTCTTGGCAAAGATGTCTTAGCCTCGTCTAAGACGGGCTCCGGTAAGACCCTGGCATTCCTGCTTCCGGCTATGCAGCGCATGTACCGCAGTAAGCCGTTTTCCAAACGCGATCCACGCGTGGTGGTGCTGACACCGACGCGTGAGCTGGCCAAGCAAGTGTTTGCCCAACTGCGGACGCTGAATGCGGGAACGCCGTACGACGGCGCACTGATTGTTGGTGGGGAAAACTTCAACGATCAGGTGAAAGAGTTGCGCAAAGACCCGATGTTTGTGATTGCGACACCGGGGCGATTGGCAGACCATTTAGAGCACCGTAGTACTTACCTGGATGGTCTTGAAATGCTGATCCTGGATGAAGCGGATCGCATGCTGGATCTGGGTTTTGAAGCGCAGTTACGCCGTATCCATGAAGCGGCCAGCCATCGTCGTCGCCAGACCATGATGTTCTCGGCCACGCTGGATCATGCGGATGTGCAGGATATTGCGGCTGATATGCTGAATGCGCCGAAGCGTATTTCTATCGGGCATGGGGCAGAAGAGCACACGGATATTACGCAGCGTTTTCTGCTGTGTGATCACTTAGATCACAAGCAGGCGCTGCTCGATAAGCTGCTGGACACTGAAGACTACAATCAGGTGATTATCTTTACCGCAACCCGGGAAGATACCGATCGTCTGACGACCATGCTCAATGAGCGCAAACTGAAGGCCGTGGCCCTGAGTGGCAACATGACGCAAACCCAGCGAAACAGCATCATGAGCCAGTTCGAGCGGGATTGTCATAAAATTCTGGTGACGACGGACGTCGCGTCTCGGGGATTGGATATCGATCGCGTCTCTCACGTGATCAACTTCGATATGCCGAAACATGCAGAGGAATATGTGCATCGTATCGGTCGTACCGGACGTGCAGGAAATAAAGGGGATGCGATTTCCCTGATTGGGCCGAAAGACTGGAAGAGCTTTAAGAATGTTGAGGCTTTCTTGCAGCAGTCGATTACCTTTAGCACGATCGAAGGGCTGGAAGGCAAGTTCAAAGGCTTGAAGCCGGCGCCGAAACACAAGAAAAAGCCACAGCAGAAGAAATCGGCGGCAAAACCTGCAGCGAAGAAGCAAACCGAATCGAAAGCAGCGAAGCCTCGTGACAAACGTTTCTACAACAATGTTGCTGTTGGTGAGAATGTGTTCGTGCCGAAGAAGAAAAAACCGGTGGAGCCGTCTGCAGAAGATTAAGGCTGCGGCAACCCCTGCTTAATAGAAAGATGCCAGTCGTAAGACTGGCATTTTTGTTATTGTCGGATGCATCGGGTGATCAGGCGTGACTTGATTCCAGCGCTTTCACCAGCACTTTCATAAACCGGGCGGCTTCTCCGCCGGTACAAGCACGATGGTCGAAGGTCATGCACAAAGGTATGGTTTTCACGGAAACTGGTTGATTGTTGCGGAGCACCAGTTTTTCCACGATCCGACCGGCACCGACAATGGCCACTTGCGGCGGCGTGACCACCGGCGTGGCAAAGATGCCTGCGATTGCCCCGAAGTTGGTGAGGGTGATGGTGGCATGTTGCAATTGCTCGCGGCCGATTTTTCGCTCTCGGATCCCGGCCACGGTCTCATTGACCCACTTGCGAATGCCGCCGGCGCGATATTCATCTGCTTCGCGCAGGACTGGAACATACAGACCGTGCGGGCTGTCGACAGCCAGACCGAGATTCACGGTGTTGTGGACGCAACGGGTCATGGTTTCAGCATCAAACCAGGCATTGAGAGCTGGCTCTTGCTGGCAAGCTTGGACGATCGCCATCACCAGACGGCTGGTGATATCTTCACCTTCCTCCCAGTGTTCCAGATTTGCTTCTTCCGTAATGGTCACGGCTGCAACCTGCTGGTGCGACGCGGTCATGGTGCTGACCATGGTTCGGCGCGCGCCTTTGAGGACCTCGGTTCCCGGCAGTTGTTGATCACAAGCGTTATACACATCGGCATCCAGAATGACGCCGGATGGCCCGCTGCCTTTTAACTTGTGCAAATCAACCCCGAGTTTTTGTGCCAGTATACGCGCTGAAGGCATCGCGGTCAGGGTCTCGGATCGCGTCATGGTGTGTTGGGAGGCGCTGCCAACCCAGTATTCATCCACGTTGACGTTATGGCTTTGGTGAGACACGCTGCCGACGACTGTCGCGGCATCCGATTTTGCCGCACTTTTTTGGCTTTGCAATGCTGATTCCTGATCTTCGATTTCCAGCAGCAGGCTGCCGATGCTGATCACATCCCCTTCATTGCCGTATCGGCTAACAATTGTGCCGCTGTATGGGGCGGGGACATCTACCGTGGCCTTGGCGGTTTCAACGGTCAGCATCACCTGGTCAACTTCGACGGTGTCGCCCACTTCAACATGCCAGGCAATGATTTCTGATTCTGCAAGGCCTTCTCCGAGATCAGGCAAAGTAAATGACTTCATTTCCATCCCTCCACAAGCGCAGTTGCTGCCTCAATGATGTCTTCTTCCTGGATCATAAAATAGTCTTCGTTTCGGTAATACGGCATCACGGTATCCATTCCGGTGACCCGCTTCGGCGGCGCTTTGAGCAAGCACATGGCATGCTCGGCTGCCCGGGCCAGAATTTCCGCGCCAACCCCATTGGTCTGGCAGGCTTCGTGGACGACCAGAAGTCGACCGGTGCGTTCAAGCGATTTGTAAATGGTTGCCATATCCAGTGGTTTAATACTGGCAACGTCAATGACTTCGGCCTCAATCCCCCGGCGAGACAGGCTTGCTGCCGCCTGAAGTGATTCAACGACACAAGCGCCCCAGGTGACCAAGGTCAGATCCCGTCCCTTGCGCAAGGTGAAACAGGTATCGAGCGGCAGAGCCGCGCCGTCATCTTCCACATTGGACTTGACGGTGCGGTAGATGCGCTTGGGCTCAAAGAACATAATGGGATCGTTGCTGCGAATTGCGCCCAGCAACAGGCCGTACGCCCGCTGCGGGGATGAAGGAATGACAATCCGCAATCCGGGAATGTGAGCAAACAAAGCTTCAATACTTTCTGAGTGATGTTCGGGTGCATGGATCCCGCCCCCGAACGGCGCTCGGAAGACGGCCGGGCAGGTCAGGCGTCCGCGCGTCCGGTTCCTCATCCGGGCGGCGTGGCACATCAGGTGCTCCATCGCCGGGAAGACGAATCCCTGAAACTGAAACTCCGCGACCGGCCGTAGCCCCTGAGTCGCCATCCCGACAGCGACGCCACCGATGAGCGCCTCTGCGAGCGGGGAGTCGATGACCCGTTTGCACCCGAATTTTTCTTTGAGTCCGACCGTTGCCCGGAAGACGCCGCCGTTGTCACCCACGTCTTCACCCAGGACGACGACATTCGGGTCGTGGGTCATTTCATAATGCAGGGCCAGGTTTACTGATTCTAATAGGGTCAATTCAGCCATGGCGACCTCCATGCATTCGCATTGCTTTATTGATCAGGTGATCCCGTTGTTGATGGAGATCGTTATCCAAAGACTCATACAGATAATCAAACGCTGCTTCCGGCGCCTGAGGCGGCAGGGATTCATAGCGTTTGACGGCTTGTTCGACCACCTCACGGCAGTGCGCCGTCCAGCTTTCCTCGTCGGTTTCAGACCACCAACCCTGGCTGACCAGATATTTTTTCAACCGAGAAATTGGCTCATATGCCCAGGCCTGTTGCAGCTCATCTTCACTGCGATAACGACTGGCATCATCGGCCGTGGTGTGATCGCTGAGCCGGTAACTGATGGCCTCGATTAAAGTTGCGCCTTTGCCTTTTCGGGCTTTATCCAGGCTCTTAAGCACAGCATCATACATGGCGACGACATCGTTGCCGTCAACGGTGAGTCCCTGAATGCCTGCGCCCTGAGCCTTATCAGATAAAAACTCAGCGCCGCACTGAATGGACCGCGGAACGGAAATCGCCCATTGGTTGTTGTTGATAACAAAGACCAGTGGGATGTTCCAGACGCCGGCACAGTTGAGAGATTCGAGAAAGTCACCTTTTGATGTCGCGCCGTCACCGCAAGTGACCAGTGCGGCCTGATGTTTCCCCTGGATTTTCAGGGCAGCGGCAACCCCGACAGCATGGGTACACTGGGTAGCTATCGGCACACAAAACGGGAGATCCCGGCTTGGTTGGCCGTCAGCGGTTAAGAAATCACTACCACGCTCATCACCGCCCCAATATTGCAGATTTTTTTCCATGCCGATGCCCCGGACCCACATGGAAGGCATATCCCGGTAGTAGGGGATAAACACATCTTCAGGTTTGAGGGCGCGCCCGACGGCAATGCCGACTGCCTCCGCACCCAAGTGAGAGGGGTAGGTCCCCAGTTTCCCGGTCCGTTGTAGCGCAATTGCTTTGTTATCGTAGATTCGGGTCATCACCATATCCCGGTAAAACCCTGTCAATGTTGACTGATCAGCCCATGCAGGAAGTTGATCGACAAGACAACCCTGATGATCAATGTAGCGTTGCATCGGTAAGGCCTGAACATTCATCCCAAGCTCCTTCTGTTGCTGCCTCGGAAGAGGCGGACAGCAAATCAATAGAATTGGCTATACCTGTCACACAGAGCCCGATATCGAAGCTCAATCAAGTTTGGTCCACGTAAGTCTTGGTATAACCAAGTAATAATAATTGTAATCAAGATGTTAAAATTCTGCTTATGGCAGTCAACAATAAAGCAGTAAAGCTATCATTACAGTGAAATATGCTGATAAATTGGCCGTATTCTGTTTTTTGTCCGGATGTTGTCGCGACGGAACTTGTGTTGGTGGCATTTCACGTTGCCTTGAGCAAAAAAGTGCCGGTTGAGTGGTGTCTTATTGTTAAGACGGCTGAGCGATTTGACGGTCCAATTCGAGCGGGTCGATCATACTTAGAAGGCATTTCGGGATTCAGACGCTTTTGTGGTGCGCGATGAAATTATTAAGCAGTTTATTGTTGATGTTTTTTGTTGCGGCTTGCACTTCGCAGGAGGCCGTGACCGATGTAGTCGGGCAGAAGAGAAGCTTCGTCGAGAAGCAGTGTTATGCTGCCTCCGTCGATAACTTGTCCAGCACGTTTCAAACCTTTATGAGCGAGCGGCAGCAAGAATTGAAAACCTTGCGACCAGAGCTGACGGCAGATAACTATGAGCAGTTAAATTATGCCCTGGAGCATTTTTCGACCTATTGGTCCCAACTCAGAAACGAGCGCGATCACGCTTGTGAGCTGCATGCACAATGTGAGTATATCTGGTTGAAAAACAAAGGTATGAAACAGTTTGACCAGGATTATTGTGCCGGGACCGGATTCGAATACAGTGTCAGTCGGGCGAAGATGATCAACTTTTTCAGTGACATTGAGCGCTTGCAGCTTCAACGTGAAGCGCAGTAGGCAACATCGGAAGAGGAAGCGTGGCTGGCTAATTACCAGATGCTGAAAGTCGGCGTTACTGAATCTGAGTGATACAATGCTGGATACTTGGTATGCTTACCGGGTCCTTTGTTGTATTTACCGGATCCCTCATGAAAATCTTTTCTGTCTCTTGCCCGCACTGCCAACAAGGTGCAACTTTTTCTGTGCAGGCTTTGTCTAACACCATAAAGTGCGATCACTGTCATCGCCCGGTGTTGGATGGTCAGCCTGTCGAAGCGGACGGCAAGAACTTTGAATCACTGATTCAGAGCCCGAAACCTGTCGTGGTTACTTTTTGGGGCCAAAACTGCGCACCGTGTCGGACCTTTAAGCCCATTGTTGAGCAAGTGGCGGCTGAACGACAGAAGTCACTTCGTTTCGTTCGGCTGAATGTCCAGCAAAATCAGGCGCTGGCGTCCCGCTATAAAGTGCGTGGTGTACCGACGGTGATGGTGTTTAAAAAAGGTAAGTTGCAGGCGACATTACCCATGGCCCTCAAAAAGAAAGAGTTCGGGCAGTGGCTGAACGAGGTTTTTGACCGATAAGGTTGTTCGTTATTTTCCTGAAGGCACCAAGCGGTGCATGGCAGGGAAGTATGCAATTGATCCTAATTTCAAGGGTTTAATAAAATTTCCATAATCTGGTGCTATCTTAATGGGGAACCGATGAGAAATAGCGCCAGTCAAAAATTGCCGATATTCAATAGACTGTGATTCATGATATGGTGTAGATCACGTTTTGTATACTTTGCTGAAAGATGAGGAGGAACTTATGGCTATCAGCCGTAAAGTTAGTAAGGAGCGTTTAGCGCTAAAAATGTCCCTGGTTGGTACCGTACTGCTTGCCAGCTTGGGGATTGGCTATGGATTATATGTCGGATCCAGTGCCATTTTACTCGACGGCATGTTTTCACTTTTGAGTATGGGGATGACAGGTTTAAGCCTGTATACCGCCTACTTGGTCTCAAGACCTGACGACCGACAATTCCAGTTTGGCTATGCGCACATTGAACCGCTGATCAATGTCGTCAATGGCTTGCTTATCCTGGTGACTTGCATCTTTGCATTGATCAGTGGTGTGCAAACCATTGTCAACGGAGGCCATGACATTGTTTTAGAGCATGCCCTTGTCTACGCTGTGTTGTCGACTGTCTGTTGTTTTTCCATTTATGCAGCTGAAACACGGATTGCTAACAAGGAAGCATCGGAGTTGGTCCGGGTGGACTCGCAGGAGTGGTTGGTTGATGGCATTCTCAGCGCGGCGATTCTGGTCGGTTTCTTGTTGGTGATGCTGTTTGATTATTTTGGCTACTCCCGCTGGAATGCGTATGTCGACCCGATTTTGGTTTCGACGCTGGCGATTGCAGCTTCAGTCCTTCCGGTGAAAGTGCTTAAGCGTAATCTCAGGGAAGTACTGCTGCTTGCTCCGCAGGATACAACGCAACAGCATGTAGATCGGGTCATTCAGCGGCTGTCACGTCAATATCATTTTGATGGTTACACGCACCATTTTGCCAAGTCGGGTCGTCAGTACGATCTGGAAGTTAACATCCTGGTAAAAAATGATGCTTACTGGACCACAAAACGCCAAGACTTCATTCGTCAGCTACTCTGGGAAGAGTTATCGAGCGATCTGGGTGACACCTGGTTGTCCGTTACCTTCACCGGCCAGGAACGCTGGTTGTAATATTCTGAAAGCCGACTTCTCCTGAAGTCGGCTTGTTCTGTTCCTCGCATTAAGTACATCAATAACCAATCCGAGCTCATAAGATTTTCTAATAAATTAAACAAAGAAATATCATTCAACTTTTACTGGCCATCTGATGGTTATTTACACAGAATGTGCGTGCTAGATGTCACATCAACCCGATAAAATTAAGACTAATTTTGGATTTCATGTAACTGAAATTTGGCTAAATTTAACTTGTTTCAGGGATTGTGACATCAAATGTAAGTGGTACGTCTCGGTTACAGCCTTTTTTATCACATTCAGGTAACCAATTCGTGCATAAAACACTCAGGTGGGGTATCTTATCGACAGTCTAAAAATTGCTTTTAGTTCAGAAACAATCTTTAGACCTGATTACACCCTTTTCGGCAACATCACTTGGTAGCGACGGTGATGTTGGTTCACCCAGTTTTAGATGGTTAAGGTTCGTTATGGAAACTTTGTTAGTCATTGCCTTCATTTTTGGTGCAGCTTTTATTATTGTCAAAGAGAAGAAATGCACAAAAGGTATCGACTACTCCCGAGACTCTCTTTAACAACACTGGCGCGAATAGGCGCCTTTGTTTTTGAATGGTAAACGGGCGTGTCCTTGCGCCAAGGCGGGTCATTCCTTTCACTCAGCCTATCTCTTTCAATATTCAGCCGTTTTTCAACATAGGCTTATATAACCTGCCTGCGCTTTGTCTGATTTAATCTTGAATTCAATCCCCACCAAACACGTCTGAGCTTCCTTACATTTTTATAAATTTTACCAAGTCGTGATCTGACTCGTAAGTGATCTTCCGCCTGCTGCTTGTTAACCTCCTTATTAATGAATATGGTTGTATATAAGCGCGGACGACGTACTCTGGTTTAAGGCTGGTTATGCACCCGCTTTGGGCTATGGTAAAAAGGTATGATTTAAGAATGGTATTTGGTAAACGCAACAATGCCTTAGGTGATAAAACGTCGAATCAAAACATGTCTGTTCGGCAGAATATTTTATCTTTCGGCTTTATTCTCGGGATAGCAATCCTGTTCTCGCTGCTCAGTAACCCCACCGCTCAATATTATCTCTCTTATCGGATCAACGCTGACTCGAATGAGCTGCTCGGTACGTATTCCATGCGGCTCGAACAATTGCCCGGATTACTGACCACGTTATCGCAAGAGTTTGAATTTGATTGTAGCCCGGCCGATCAGGCGCAACTCAATACCATTGTTTATCGCAATTTTGTGATCAAGCGGATGTCACTGAGCCCTCATCATGGCGGGGAGTGCAGTAGCTATCAAAGCGCCCAGGCGGACTCGCATTTGATGCCACTCCTAAGCCACCTCTCCCCGGAGGTGTCATTGTGGGTGGCCAATGATGCAGAGCAGGGAACTTTATTGGCCGCGAAGTGGCAGGGAGCGCAGGGGCAGTTGACCGTTCATCTTGAGCCACTGGTCTCGGAGTCGTTAAAGAATAAGTATTGCCAGGACTGTGTATTGAGTGTTTTAACCTCAGTGAGTAACCCGACGGTTGCATACTGGCGCGGGGATATCGGGCTATTGGACGAAGAGCCGCTGTTTCGCACGACGATTCTGGATGGTTTACAGGTGAATACCTTTATCCGCCCACAACTGCTTGCGGCATATCAAGCCGACCTTTGGCTGCCGTTATTCATGCTGGGGGCGATTATGGCCGCACTCTCGCTCTCTCTTTACCGGGTCTACAAACGACGCAGTATCTCTTTGCATGCGCTGGTTGAGCGGGGATTAGCCCGGCAGGAGTTCATTCCGTATTACCAGCCGATCGTTGACGTTTCGACCAATTCTTTATATGGCTGTGAAATGCTGGCCCGATGGCTGCGTCCCGGGCAGGGCGTCGTCCCCCCGATGGAGTTTATCCCTTATGTGGAAAAGAGCGGTCAGATCCTCCCCATTACCGAGCAATTGATCGAGAAAGCTGTTGGAGAGATGAGTAAATTGAACTGGCAGATGACCAAACAGGTGATCAGTATCAATGTGGTTCCGGATCAGTTGGAAAGTTTGGAAATCATGGAAAAGTCGCTGGCGTTGCTGGCTCATTCCGACATTATGCCGGAACAAATTGCCTTCGAAGTGACCGAGCGCAAGCAATTTACCAACCTCACCATGGCGTCCGATGTGATTGAGCAGCTACGCAGTCGTGGTATTGATGTCAAACTTGATGATGCCGGGACCGGCTATGGCGGGTTCAGTTATATCCAACAACTGAACATTCGAAGCCTGAAAATTGATAAGATGTTTGTCGATAATATCGGCACCAAAGATCTGAAACTATCACTGCTGGACTCGATTATTGCCTTTGGTCGGGAAGCGGGGATGGAGATGATTGCCGAGGGTGTTGAAACTGAAGAGCAGTCCCGTTACCTGGCTGCTCAGGGCGTTTATTTGCAGCAGGGGTATTACTTTGGTAAGCCCATGACCTTTAAAGATTTTGCGTTTTTCTGCAAAGGCATTACGTCCTCACCCCGTGAAGAAAAACTGGCAACCTGCCTGGCGTAACAGAGGGGCTGTTTTGTTGTGCCTTAGCTTGTTGGCTTGGCACTCGTAAGGGAAGGGGGAGTTAATTCTCAGCGTCCAGAAAACCAAGTAATCAAGCGTTCAAGACATTAAGCAGCACGGCCGCTGATACAGCAACCGAGTTTATCGATAAGAGTGACCCCGCAGAGATGGTATCACCATCTCAATGGGGTCTGCGAATCTGTAAAATCGTCAGGCGTTTTGCTCTTGCCACTCGGTAGCCAGTCGCTGAATTTGCGACTGAGTTTCTTGCCACATTCGCGTGTTGATCAAATCTGAGTACTCTCCGGTAGGCTGTTTACACAGGGTCTGGACCTGTGGCACTTGCGTCTGCGGCAGGCCGTCTAGTGCCTGGATGGCACCTTCACGATTGTTACACAGCATCACCATGTCGCATCCTGCTTCCTGTGCGGCGATTGCCCGTTCGCTGTAACTGCCCAGAACATCGGCACCTTTCATATTCAGATCATCGGAGAAAATGATCCCGCCGAAGTTGAGGTCTTGACGCAGCACCTGTTTGAGCCAGAATTGAGAGCCGCTGGCCGGCTGATCATCATACGCGTCAAATACAACATGCGCCGGCATCATGGCATCGAGTAGTCCATCCCGGATTAATTGCTGAAAAACGACCATGTCATGTTGCATGATGTGATCGCGTGAATCGATCGGTGTTTCCAGATGCGAGTCGGCAATCACGCCGCCATGGCCGGGAAAGTGTTTCCCGGTGGCCGCCATACCGGCTTGTTTCATTCCGCGGATAAACGGGCTGGCAAACCGAATCACTTGCTGCGGATCATCAGAAAACGCGCGATCCCCGATGGCTTTACAGTCAAACCCTAAATCCAACACCGGTGCCAGGCTCAGATCGATATCCATCGCCAACAACTCGGCTGCCATCAGCCAACCGCCCAGATGCGCAAGGTTTTCGCCATTGGGCTGTGCAGCAAAGGCTTTGGCTGGTGGCAGGCGGGTGAATCCGTCGCGAAAGCGTTGCACTCGGCCGCCTTCCTGATCGACTGCAATCAGGAGCGGGCGTTTTGCGGTATTGCGTATTTCCCGAACCAACGCCCTGAGTTGCTGACGATCGTGGTAATTCCGGGCAAAAAAGATAATTCCACCAACTGTTGGATGTTGGATAATCTCACGCTCTTCGGCATCCAGCTCATAGCCGGCGACATCAAGCATTAGTGGTCCCATGAACGCTCCGTGATAATTGGTTGAACAGGCGATCTATTCTGGCTGTTCAGTTGTGAAGAAACCGGGCTAACTTACCATAGAGGTTTGTCACCAGCCTATTGGATTCACATATTTTTCGGTTCACTCGCAAACTCAGTATGACCTGATTGTCTACTCTAGGAAACGCATCGTTGACAGTGGTCTTCTCTATAGCGCGTGAAGTGAACTCCTGCATTTGGGTATAACACCAGTTTAGTGATAAAGATCACTATGCTGTTGCTGTGTTTTTCTTTGTTTCATTTGTAATGTGATCAATATCTGATTATTAATTCAGAATGTTCATTAGACTGTTTCCTTACCGTGTTAATGAGAGTTTCTGACATGTCAGTATTGGTCGCAATTGCAATCACAACCGGACTTCTTTCGGGAATATGGGGCTGGGTTGCCGTATCTTTGGGCTTACTCAGCTGGGCCGGTTTCCTGGGATGCACCACTTATTTTGCTTCCCCGAAGGATGGTCTGAAAGGCTTGGGTCTGAGTATTGTGACCAATATGAGCGGCGTCTTTTGGGCGATGGTTATTATCCACCTGTCCACCTTGGCTGGTCTGGAAGTGATTGGTTATGTGATTACGGCGGTGGTTGCGTTTTTGATGTGTGTACAAGCCAAACAATCCTGGCTGAGCTTCATTCCAGGGACGTTCATTGGCTCTTGTGCAACATTTGCTTCGGACGGTGACTGGCAATTGGTTGTGCCGTCATTGATCCTGGGGGCCGTCTTTGGCTACTGTATGAAGGCTTCGGGCCTCTGGGTACACAAAGTCATGACCCAGCCAAAGACAGATACTGTGCCTGAAATGGACTAAACAATGGTTTAGTCAGCGAGAATGATGAAAAGCCGCACTCAGTGCGGCTTTTGCGTTTCTGTTAGCCCAGCTGAATTCGTTGCCACCTGAAATCACCTTCTATCCGAAGTTGCGTTATCGCGGCAGCTGTACGGCAAGCATTCGGATTAACCCACACAGGGTACGAATATTCCCTGGAATTGTTCTGCGAGTGAGGCGGCCATTTGGTCGCTTATCGGTTTTGGTAGCAGGACACACACACGATAGTCTTCTTGCATCCATTGGCTGATCTGATTCACCAGCGTGTCGGGTTCGTAGTTATCCCGCTCGGCATCCCGGCGGCACAACTCAATAAAGGATTGTGCGCTGGCTTGTGGGTAAAGGACATACTCTGCCTGCTGCATCAGACGGAGTGCCTTTAGGCTGAGCAGTTCAGGGTCGACACCGGTTTCGATCAAATAGACACAGCCGCCGACTGGGTTGGGTTGTTCGAGCAGGTCCGAAAACGCGGCCTCTAACTGCGCCGGGGTTGTCGCCGTTTCAACCGCGGGCAATCTGAAAAATCTTTCCCAGAATTTGCGCCGTTCATCGACGGTGCTGAAAAATTGTTTAATCCGCTGTCGCTGCTGACCGGAATACTCGGCCAGCAGGCTGAGGTTTTGCGGCAACTGGGTTTCCAGTTTCTCGCGGATCATGCGCACGAGTACCGGTGATGCTCCGCCACTGGAAATGGCGACCTGAATCGGAGAGCGATCGACCATGGCCGGGGTGATGAAATGGCAGTGCTGTGGATCATCAACAACATTGGTCCAAAGCCCGAGTGAATTGGCATCCTTGAAAATCTGATGGTTCAGTGCTGGATCATCCGTGGTCGCCCACACCTGATGAAATCCGCTGAGTACATCTTTCTGATACGACTGTTGCAGCCATGCAATATTGTTTTCCTCGACCAGCCCAGACAGGTAGGGATGAATCGCGGGTGAAACCAGCGTGATGCAGGCCCCCGCCTGATAAAGCAAATCGATTTTTCTGCATGCGACCTCTCCGCCGCCGATCACGATGACCTTCCGATCGTTCAATTTTAAGAATACGGGGAAAAAGTCCATAACCTGAGTTTCCTTGATGTTGGGTGAACGCTTTGCGATTGCTGATTAAATGTCTGAAATGGCTATGCTAGCAACACTTATCCGGTGGGTGAAATAATTTGAAACATCTTTACCCCGGAAACCCGCCATCAACCCATGGGCTATTCAGCTTTCGTTAAATGCAGAATGCTAGTTTTATCAGCCTCTTAGTTCAATTCCACAGACTGCACTCACAGCGACGTCAGTTTTCATTGGGAATTCATGACATACAGATGGTCAATTAGATGAAAAGAAAAATCACAATTGCGGCACTGATCAGCACCAGCTTGCTGGTTGGTTGTGGCGAGACAACATCAGGTGCTGCTGCACCGGCAGGTCCCGTTGTGGCGACCCAAGACGTGTCGCTGATCGATTATCACCGCGGCCGACAATTTGTGGGACGCACAGAAGCCATGGAAGACGTGGCCATTACGGCTCAGGTTTCCGGTTATCTGAAGGCGCGATACTTCACGGAAGGCGAAATGGTTGAGCAAGGCCAGTTGTTGTACCAGATTGACCCTTCTGCTTATGAAGCAAAAGTTGCCAGCGCAACGGCGGCGATCACTCAGGCGGAAGCCAACCTCAAACGTGCCGAGCTGGACTGGCAACGTGCCAGGGGGCTGCTGCCGAAGGGCAGTATCAGCCAGTCAGAATATGACAAAGCGACCGCAGACAAACTCAATGCAGATGCGCAGTTAAAAGCGGCAAAAGCCCAGCTGAAGTCAGCAGAAATTGATTTGTCATTCACCCGTGTGGTGGCACCGTTTAGCGGACGGATCAGTGACAGCAAGGCGAGCATCGGCGATCTGGTTTCTCCGGCTTCCGGTGTCCTGACGACGCTGGTAAGTCTGGACCCAATGCAAACGACCTTTAACGTGAGCGAACGTCACCGCCTTAACCTGGGACTTGATGGTCTGAGTGGCAGCGGTGAAGGGCGTGACAATGTTGAAGTGGTTCTGACGTTGAACAACGGCGAAGAATATGCACATCCGGGTGTAGTTGATTTTATCGGTAACCGAATTGATCTCGATACCGGGACTATCGCGCTCCGGGCAAAATTTGCTAACCCGAATCAGCAACTTCTGCCGGGCCAGCACGTTCAAGTGCTGCTGCGTGAAAAAACGCCGGTGAAAGTGCCTGTGATTCCACGTCGTGCGGTGCAAAGTGATCTTGAAGGTGACTTCGTGATGGTGCTGACGGACGGCAATGTTGCAGAACGTCGCAATGTGGTGCTGGGTGCCCAGACTGAACAAGGTGTGATTGTGCAAGAAGGCGTGAAACCAGGAGACGTGGTGCTGACCAAAGGGCTGCAGCGCGTTCGTAACGGCATGACGGTTCGCCTTGAGCAAACGCAAGCGTAAGGGGAAGGCATGCTAAGTCGATTTTTTATCCAGCGGCCGAAATTCGCGCTGGTACTGTCCATTATGCTGACCCTCGCGGGTGCGATTGCTCTGGTGAATCTGCCGATCGCAGAATATCCCAAGATTAGTCCGCCTTCGGTGAGTGTGACAGCGTATTACTCGGGCGCTAGTGCCGAGGTTGTTGAAGAAGCGGTTGCAGACCCGATCGAAGCGTCGGTCAACGGTGTGGAAGGGATGATTTACATGTCTTCCAAGAGTGCCAATGACGGCTCCTACAACTTGAATGTGACGTTCGATGTTGATGTGGATCCGGACATGGCGCAGGTCAACGTGCAGAACCGGGTTTCTCAGATTGAATCCAAGCTGCCGGAAGAAGTCCGCATGGTTGGCGTGACGGTGAAAAAAAATTCACCGGACCTGCTGATGGTGCTGAACTTTTACTCTCCGGATGGGAAGTACGACGACCAGTTCCTGATCAACTACATTAACCTGAATGTGAAAGATCAGCTGGCGCGTGTCACCGGGATCAGTGAAGTCAACGTGATCGGCGGCGGTGAATACGCGATGCGTGTCTGGCTGGATCCGGAGCGGATGGCGAGTCTGGGTCTGACCACGTCTGATATTAACCGATCGCTGGCAGAGCAAAACGTTCAGGTTGCGGCCGGTAAAGTTGGTGGACCACCGTTTAACAATGTACAGGAAGTTCAATTCAGCCTGGTAACCAAAGGTCGTCTGGAGTCCGTTCAGGAATTTGAGAACATTGTGGTTCGTGCGAACTCAGACGGAAGTGTGGTTTACCTCCGAGATGTTGCCCGCGTTGAGCTGGGTAAGAAGTTCTATGATGGTAACGGGAAATTCCGTGGTCAGCCGGCTTCGATCGTCGCGCTGTCATTACAATCAGATGCCAACGCACTGGAAAGCGGTGAAGCCGTGATGGCGCTGCTGGAGAAGCTGAAGGTCAACATGCCGGACGGGATGGACTATGAGACCAGCTACGATACGACCTTGTTCGTGGCGGAATCGATCAAAGGGGTGGTGAAGACCCTGATTGAAGCCATCTTGCTGGTGATCGCGGTGACTTACCTGTTCCTGGGAAGCGTGCGCTCGACCCTGATCCCGGTAGTGGCAATTCCGGTATCTCTGATCGGGACCTTTGCCTTCATGCTGGCGACCGGTTTCACCATTAACACGGTGACCTTGTTCGGTCTGATCCTGGCGATTGGTATCGTGGTGGATGATGCGATTCTGGTGATTGAGAACGTTGATACCAACATGCAGCGTGATCCAAGCCTGACGCCGCGCCAAGCGACCTTGATTGCGATGAAAGAAGTGACCGGGCCGATTATTACCTCGACGCTGGTTCTGCTGGCAGTGTTCCTGCCAGTCGCAATGCTGCCGGGGATCACTGGGATCATGTATCGTCAGTTTGCCCTGACCATTTGTATCTCTGTTCTGATTTCATCCATTAACGCTCTGACCCTGTCGCCAGCGCTGTGTTCTCTGGTGCTTAAGCAAGGCGGAGAGAATACGTCCCGTTGGTTCCAAACCTTCAACAAGGCATTTGATAAAGTGACCTTGAAGTACGGTGCGTTAGCAGGCTTCCTGGTCCGAAAAGCCAGTGTGTTGTTGCTGGTCTTTGCTGCGGCTTTGGGTGCAGTGGGTTACTTGTCGAATAATACGTCTACCGCGTTTGTGCCGCAGGAAGACAAAGGCATCATGCTGGTGAATGTTCAGTTGCCGGATGCCGCTTCGTTGTCGCGAACTGAGCAAACGACGCTGAAACTGGAGCAGATGATCGCCGATGAGCCGGCGGTAGAAGGGGTGACGGTTGCTAACGGTTACGCATTCCTGACCGGCGCAGCAGCCTCGAACGGCGCTTCGATGTTCGTGAAGCTGAAAGACTGGGAAGAGCGCCAGGCGCTGGAAGGGGATCATTCTTCTTTTGCCATTACGCAACGGATTAACGCGCGTGCTGCAGTCGAAGTACCAGAAGCGGCGGTCTTTGCGATGGGACCACCGGCGGTGCCGGGCATGGGCGCTGCATCCGGATTTGAATTCGTGCTGGAAGACAGCCTGGGTCGTGATCGAACCGAGCTGGCGAAGGTGATGAATGAGCTGATCCAAAAGGCGAATGCACAACCTGAAATCCAATATACCTTCAGTATGTTCCGTGCCAACGTGCCGCATTTCTATGTGGACGTGGACCGGGTGAAAGCCAAGCAGTTGGGGATTCCGCTGACCGACATCTTCCAGACGCTACAGGGTAACCTGGGCTCAATGTACATCAATGACTTTACGATGTTCGGGAAGAATTTCCGGGTGACCGTGCAGGCCGACAGCCAGTACCGGAGTGATCTGGATTCGCTGGAGCGCTTCCACGTTCGCTCTTCCAGCGGCAAGATGATCCCGCTCAGCACTCTGGTCTCGGTTGAACAGGTGTTTGAGCCGGATGTCGCCTGGCGCTACAACATGTATCGTGCAGCCATCATTCAGGGCAGTCCGGCCCCGGGTTACTCCAGTGGTGATGCGATTGCAGCCATGGAGCGTGTTGCGGCAGAAGTCTTGCCTCTGGGCTACCAGTATGAGTGGACCGGCATGGCTTATCAGGAGATTGCTGCCGGGAACCAGGCCATTTATGCCTTTGCTCTGGCTCTGATCTTCATCTACCTGTTTATGGTCGCACAGTATGAAAGCTGGGGGATCCCGTTGGCGATTATCCTGGTGGTCCCGGTCGCGACGCTGGGATCCTTCCTGGCACTGGCTGCCACCGGAACACCGTTGAACCTGTATGCTCAGATCGGCTTGGTGTTGCTGATTGCGCTGGCGGCGAAGAATGCCATCCTGATTGTGGAGTTCGCCAAGAATGAGCGCGAGGAGCAAGAGCTGCCGATTGACAAGGCATCGGTCCGAGGAGGCATCCTGCGATTCCGTGCGGTGAACATGACCTCTTGGTCGTTCATCCTGGGGATTCTGCCACTGATCTTTGCGTCTGGTGCGGGTCACATCAGTCAGAACTCATTGGGTGTGTCACTGACCGGCGGTCTGTTGTGTGTGCTGTTGGCGGGAACCTTGTTAATCCCTGGGTTCTATGCTGTTGTTCAGCGTCGCCGCGAGAAGTTTCACGGCGGTTCAACCAAGCTTGAAGTCTTGGATGATCTATAACTGAAGATGCTGATTGAGAAGGGCTCCCCGCGGGGAGCCCTTTTTTTGGCAACCACTTCATGGTGCGGTCGATGGACGTCTGACTTTTGTTTTTGCCTCTGCCTATCGGCGTCTGCGCCAGCCGACCAGCAACATTGCAAATAGTGAAAACAGCGGTACGACGCCACCACTTGAGCCCGATGAATTTGATTTCGTCACAATTTTATCTTCTTTGACCAGCGTAAACGGGTCGTGTTGGAAGCTTGGGGTCCCGAGGGCGCTGAGCGTCAACCCGGTTTCCTGCTCAATCCAGTCCCGGTACTGGCTCAGCTCGGTATACAATCCGTTGCTCTGACCTGTCTCCAGTCCCTGAGATTTTTCACGGCAGACCGGACCATTACTGGTGACACCGACAACTCGTAACCCGAAATCCGGATCACTAAGGTGATCCGGGTTTTGCCAAATCAGCGGCCCGCCGGAATCACCAGCGCAGACATCTTTCTTGATGTCCGGATTATTTGAATCGGCACAGACAAAGTGGGAGTCGGTTGTGGTCACATAGCCGGAATCACACAGGTTGTCTGGGATGCCACCGAGTTTCACTACTTGTAACGCACTGGGCTGAACAAAATCCGGTGCGGTCTTGCCCCAACCGGACGCGATAAGATCACCCGGTGAATAGGCCGTGGCATTCCAGGTATTGCTGAAACCGGAATCCGCTTGTGTTTGCTCGGCAAGGGTTGCGATTTGAATTGGCGTTGCCACGCTGCTCAGGGGGCGGTTCACTTCAATCAGCGCCACATCATGGTCCAAGTCACCTGGCGTGTAAGTGGTGGCATTGAAAGGGATACCAATATAATTCGGGTGTGGGATCTTCCTGAGGATCGTAAATTTATAAGCGTCATCCACCGTATCTGCTTGTCCGGCCGGGATGTAATCAACACCTGCTACCAGGGTACTGCCCAGATTCGCCTGGAGCTCAGTGCAGTGTGCTGCGGTAACGGCCCAATAGTCGTTGATCACAACCGCGCCGCATCCGGCGTAGGATTCACCGTTTAGTTTCAGACTTAAGATCGCTGCTTGCCAGGGCAACAGGCGGTCGGCGAGGGCAGAAGCGGTTTCGCCATTCAAAACCTTCGGTTGTACCGTTGCATCCGTTTGCGGGGCAGTGACCTCGTTGGCATGAAGTGACGGGGCAAGCGCCAGCGCGAGTAACAGCGGAAAGGTAAACGTCTTTTTGTTATCCATGACGGGATCTCTTCAACACGCAATATGCGCTTAAATGTATACTTGATCTATAGTAGGTATTTTTAATGAGATAAACATTCGCTATGGCGATATCTCTTACGGGTGCCAGAATACCATGAGTGATCCCCAAGCGTACGAACTTTGCAGGTCTTCTTTGAAGTCGGGAGTATTCATAGTGATGCTAACAACGGCTCCCCAGTCTGGTTGCAGATAGGCACCACCAAAGAGCAGGCTGGCTTGCCAGGGTTCAAGGGTTGTGGGGGGAATGGGAATATCCTGATTCAGGCGTTTTCCTTCGATGGTCTGATCGGTGAGTTGGTAGCGTCCTTCCAGCCCCATGAACAGGAAGCGATCGGGGCCAGAGGTCGTTGCCATGCCGGGATTAAACACGTGGCCGGGGACAAAACCGAGGCTACCGCTTGGGGGATGGAGGGCAGTCCCCAGGCGGGCGATTGAACCGACGGCGAATTCGGTTAGATAGTTACCGGCAGTCAGGCGACCGATATAGCTCAGGTCGTACCGGAAATTTGTCGGGGGTGAACTGGGGCGGTGAGCGTCTGATGCCGAGGCGGTGGATTGGCTCAGATCCCCCGAGAGGATCCGGTGATTGGTCTGATACGTCAGATTTAAAACCAGTTGGTTGTCTACCTGATAGTCCCAGCCCATTGGCTTGTCTGAACCAATCAGTTCGTGGATCAGGGTTTGTCCTTGCTCTGCCCGGGCATGTGGGCCTAAGGTGCCTAGCATGACCTGTAAGGACTCCGTGTGTGTGACAGAAAATTGATAGAGAGCCGTTTCGACAAACAGTAACCCGGCATAGGGGCGCTCACCGGCCAGCGGAATCGTGCTGTCAAGTGTTGCCGGTGTCCAGACTTGGGAGCCAAACCGGTAACTCAAACCTTTCAGGCTTTGCTCAAAGGACAGTAGAGAATCAGCGGTATCACCGAGCCCGGCAGGGAGCAGGGCGTGAAAAGTCTCTGCAGCGGGAGCGTGGTATGTGGCAAAGAACCCGTGAGTATAGTTTTTATCCGTGCCGAGCGGGCCGTCATTGTCCAGAATCAGTGACCATTGGCCCGAGTTGTCAGCGCCCGCGACAGGTGATAAAAAAAGAATGTGAGTGATGAAGCCAAGCAATAATCGTTTCATTGACAACCTGTTGGCTATCCCGGTACAACTTTTTTGTTTAACCGGATGTCAGTAAATCATATACACAAAGATGATACGAAGCATTTAGTCATCCCAGTGAAAGGAACGCACTATGTCGGTCACAACTTTACCTTCTCCCTTGGTCACACCCACCTGGTTGGCCGAGCATCTGGCGCAATCCGATCTCGTTGTGCTGGACGCCAGCTGGTTTCTCCCCGGCACGGACCGGAATCCGCAGCAAGAGTGGCAAGCCAAGCGAATCCCGGGCGCACGTTTTTTTGATTTTGACGGCAAGGTTTCCGATCCGGATTCCGAACTGCCGCATATGTTGCCGAGTGAAGCCTTGTTTTCTCAGGCCGTTTCTGAGCTGGGGATCGCACCGCATTCAACCATTGTAGTGTATGACACGCACGGCGTGTTCTCTGCACCCAGAGTATGGTGGATGTTCCGCGCCATGGGACACAACAGTGTGGCCGTGCTTGATGGTGGATTGCCGGCTTGGGAAGCTGCCGGGTACCCGCTTGAATCCGGTGATGCATTAGCACCGCAACCATCGACGTTTCAGGCGACATACCAGCCTGATTGGGTGATCGATGCAGAGACCCTGCATCAACAATTAGAAAATCAGGGATGCCAGGTGCTTGATGCACGTCCGGCGGCCCGCTTCTATGGCACACAGCCGGAGCCGAGAGCCGGGATGCGCAGTGGTCATATGCCGCAGGCGAAAAGCCTGCCGTTTACCCAGCTCGTGAAAAATGGCTGCTTTTTGGACGTTGAACAGCTGCGGCAGCGGTTTGATGCGCTCAGCGATCAGGATCAGCGCTTGATTTTCACGTGCGGCTCCGGGGTGACGGCCTGCATTCTGGCGCTGGCAGCGGAGCTTGCCGGTCGGGATCGCCTCACCGTCTATGATGGATCGTGGGCCGAGTGGGGGAGCGGAATGAAGTATCCGGTGGTTCAGTAGCAAGACTTCAAACAATTCAGGCCAGCTTATGCTGGCCTGAGTTTATTTGAGGCCGGAGTTATTGGTTATGGACCGCGATGTAGCCGCGCTGGTCAATTATCGCCTGGCCGTCTTCCGAAGTGACATATTGAATGAAGTCTTTGGCCGATGGTTTAAGCTTTTTCTCTTTAAACAGCATCATAAACGGCCGCGAGATTTTATACTTGCCGGATTCCAGGTTTTCCAGGGTCGGCGGCACGCCATCAAATGCAAGGGCTTTGACTGAATCATCGACCGAGCCCAGTGACATGTAGCCAATCGCATGAACATTTCGCGACACCAAACTCTTGACCATGCCGTTGGTGTTCACCACCAGCACCTGCGGGTTGATGTCTGAAACGGTCTGACCGGCAATTTGCTGGGTCAGCCCCATGAAGTCTTCAAAAGAGAAACGAGATCCGGATGCATTTTCCCGGCTGACCACAGCCATTTTCAGATCCGGACCACCCACCTGATTCCAATTGTTAATTTCACCATGGTAGATCTTGGACACTTGTTCCCGGGTGAGGTTGCTGACCGGGTTGTCTTTGTTCACCACCAGGGCAATGCCGTCATGGGCAATGGTGACTGTGGTGACGTCCGGGTTAATTTCATCGGCATTGAGATAGCGGGAGCTCATCCCGATATCGGCAGCCTCTTTCTTGATGGCTGCAATTCCGGCCGATGAGCCGACACCTTGGACTGCGATGAAGGTCTCTTGGTGAGCATTGGAATAGTTTTCGGCCAGTACTTCAACCACATGGCTCACAGATGTCGAGCCGGTGACCGTCACGGTCTGCTTGGCTTGAACATTGAATGCAAGGCTGGCGAAAATGGCACAGAGGGTAGTTGCCCTGGTCAGCATTATTTTTCTCCAAAATATACCAGTAAAAAACCTCCATAGCTTATGACGAAAACATGACAGTATTGTGAAAATACCGTGTGGCCTTGCAAAACGCAGGCAATATTTCTACAGGGATGGGGTCGGGCAGGGTTTTCCGGCTTTGGCGCGATACATACTTTTATCGGCCGTCGCCAGCAAACTGTCGGGATCACTCAAGTTGCCGGAATAGTAAATGGCTAGTCCGATACTTAAATCAATCTGATATCGCTGACTCAGGGGATGAGCAGCCTGATACAGACAATCAATCCATTGGTTACATTGCTGCTGATCTTCGCTGGGTAATAAAACGACGAATTCATCGCCACCGATGCGATAGGCCTGGCTGCCGGTCGGTGCGGTTTTCACCAGCAAGGTCGAGATCTCACCCAAGAGCTCATCACCCTGTTTATGCCCGAATCGGTCATTCACCTGCTTAAAGTTGTCGAGATCGATGTAGGCCAGGATGCCACGTTGATTATTAATCGCCATACGGTCGAAGCGCCGGAACAGAGCCCGGCGATTTTGCAGGCCGGTCAATTCATCTTCCAGTGCCATGCGGCTCAGTTGAGTTTCCAGGCTTCTTGCGCGCTGGATCTGCGCATTGAGGTTCGTGATTAACGTTCGGTGGCGTTGCAGCAATTTGTTAAAGCAAAAACAGATCAGAAAAACGCCAATGTGCATAAAGCTGTTTTCGGCATTTTCGAGTAACCAGTGACCACTCAGTTCGGGGATTTCATCAAGCAAGTCGGCGAGAAGACCGATGCCGTAGGTTCCCAGTGAGAGTGACAACCACCACCGCATGCCGGTCCCGGCAGCTTCCCGAACCAGTAATACCAGCAGAACCAGCGTCAAAATAGAGACCGGAATATCCAGTCCCCGGCTGGAGGGCACGAAAGCAGAGAACAGAATGCCTGCGCAAGCCAGAACCGTCAGGTGGATCGGAAATTGGGAGATGTCTTTCATAGGCCAGTGTACAGCGAAAACAGAGAACCGGAGTCGGGGGAGATGATGTCAGAGAGGGCGTGGTCAGACAAGTGATTTCCTCCGTTGTATCAAGGATTCCCGGGTGTTTCCGATTTCATGTCAGCGTGCTAGAAGAAATGTGGCGAAATTGACCCGCCAGCGTGCTGAACCGAAATTTCACGAAAATAGAATGTGGTCGAGATTTAACCATTAATTAACCAAACCAGCTCAAAAATGTGAAATTCATCATTTTTTATTTTTTGTATTTTCATTGCGTGATCATTCTCTCATTCAGTATAAAGTTCTAATAAATATCGACTTTTAACGATAACACTAGCTTAACCTTGGTGGTTGTGTGGGATTTTGCGACATATCATTATTGAAAACAAAGTTTCACTTCTAGTGATGCAATAAACTCTTTGATATACAAGGGATGTAACAAAACATTTCGGTTAACAATATTGTAACACGTATTGTTTTATGTCTATTCTATACATGACGAGCAATTGTTGTGCTATCGGCACATGGACGTAACATTCAGAGAGGTCATCCTATGCTGACAATGGCAAGCCAGGCGCAACCCAACAAAGCTTTAGTCTCCGAGCGGATACAAAAGTTGGTGAAGGCGCTGTCCAACGGTGTTTATGAACGAGAAGAAACGATAAAACTTTGCCTGCTTGCCGCGCTCGCCGGTGAAAGTGTTTTTTTGCTCGGTCCTCCCGGGATTGCAAAAAGCCTGATTGCAAAACGGTTGATCCAGGCTTTTGATCACAGCCGTTTCTTTGATTACCTGATGACCCGGTTCTCAACACCGGAGGAAGTCTTCGGTCCGTTGTCGATCCAGGAACTGAAAGATAACGGGAAATATGTTCGCCTGATTGACGGCTACCTGCCGACCGCGCAGGTGGTGTTTCTGGATGAAATCTGGAAAGCCGGGCCAGCGATTCTGAACACCCTCCTGACGGTTGTGAACGAACGAACCTTTAAAAATGGCCAGGATACCCTGCCGGTACCAATGCGTCTGCTGATCACGGCTTCAAACGAGCTGCCGGAAGAAGACAGTGGCCTGGAGGCCTTGTTTGACCGGATGCTGGTGCGGGTGTTTGTCAACCGGATTCAGGAGAAGCAAAACTTCAAAGCCATGCTGATGGGGGAAGGGCCAAGCATTCAGGAAATGGCCCCGGGGTTAGCCATTACGGATGAAGAGTACGACAGCTGGCAAAAGCATATTGATGACATTCGCCTGGGTGAAGAAATCTTCGAGAAAATCTACACCCTGAAGTCGATGATCGAACAGCGGGCGGAAAGCGGAGAAGATTTCGAAGCCGAAGACAGCGAGTTGTACATTTCGGACCGGCGGTGGAAGAAATCCGTGCGATTGCTCAAGGCCAGTGCCTTCTTTAATGGTCGAGATGCCATTAACCCGCTCGATCTCCTGTTGCTTCAGGACTGTTTGTGGCACAGCCCGGAATCACGTCATGTGGTGCGTGAGTTGATCCGTCAGTTTGCGACGCAGAAAGCGTTTGGCCAGGAGGCCGCACAGGCGAGTGCTACGGAAGCACAGACCATCATCGATGATGTGCATCAGGATATTACGACGGGACTGTGTATGCATTTCTCCCGCGAAACCATGATGCGCAAAGAATGGTTTAAGTATGATTTCAGCGGCGCCCGCCGTTATACCGTGAATAACAACCCACGGATGATCAAGCTGGTGATGCTGCAGCAAAATCCGTCCGTGTCCGAGCAGGAAAGCGGGGACAGCCGCTGGGTGTATGTGGACGGCGACGAATTTGAGAAGAAGATTAAAACCGGGCAGTGCGATATCTATGGCTTCGTGAACAAGAATACCCATTTGTGTCGCCTGCAGTTTGAGATTGATGCGCAGCAACATTTGGTGATCAAAGATATCGCGAACCGTTCGGTTCTGGTCGGGTTGGCCGGCAGCCACGGGATCACCGGTGCCCAGCAGCAACTGTGGCAATCGGAAGCCGAAAAAGCACTGGGTAAAGTGTCGGATGCCGAACATTCAATCAAGCTGTCCCGCAGCAGTTTTCACGGCGCCTTGCCGCACACCTTTATCGAAGCGGATTTGCCAGACTTGATCGAGCAGAGTATTTCGACGGCCTCTGATGCCGTGACTGAGTTGAAGATACTGATTGATAAAAGTGTTTTCCGGATCTCTCACTTGTCTGAATACTTTGCCTGAGCCGGGAGCCTGAACCATGCCAGTGAATGAAAGTATAAATTTAGCCCTGATGCTCACCGAGTCCGGCATTATTGATCATGCCGTACAGGAGCTCATGATGAGACCGCAGTTGATTGTCGCGGCTGAGCAGAATCCCGGGATCAAATCGGCGATGAAAAGCCAGATTATGAAATGGCGGGGACAGGTCCAGCAGCGGATCAGCCGGGTGAGCGTGGAGGAGCGTTTTCGTCAGGAAATCACCCTTTACCAGGAAGTCAGCCAGTGGGAGCCGGATTATTTTCTCGACCATGCGGACGCCGTCGTGAAAAAGCTCGAGGGTCACTCTGCATTTTATTTTCGTGCAAAGAACTTGTTGGATCGGGAGCATCAGAAACATAATCCGATGTTTCAGAGCTATTTTTGTAATCAGTGGTATCAGGCGCTGACGCAATCGCTCACCGAAGCCCAGCAGACGGAACTGGAGCAGCATAAGGAAAAACTGCTGGCCGATTTGTATCAGCGCATTGAAACCATGCAGCAGATGAACGAAGTCACCGAAGCGGGTGACGAGAAAAAAGCCGGTCGACTGTGGGATATGGCTCAGGCCAAGTTAACCCGAACCGATGTGAAGAGTTTAAAAGCCATGGCGGCCTTCCTGAAGAAGAATAAAGGGTTGCAGGAGATTGCTGAGAAGCTGGGTCGTATGGCAAACGAAGTGGATGACCCGAATCAGGCCCGGGTACGCTCGGAAGACTTAAAAATGGTTGAAGAGCGGAGTGACAGCGTCACTGATGATATTGTCGGTGTTCATGAGAGTGATGACCTGGCAAAACTGTTACCGAACGAAGCGATGTTCCTGGCGTATCCGGAGCTGGAAGTTGTGTTCTACAAACATCTGGTTGATAAGCGACTGATGAATTACCGGATGCAAGGCGCGCAGCGCAAACTGCGTAAGGTGAAAGCCTACAAACGCCAAACCAAGCAGGTGGAGCAGGACAAGGGACCATTTATTGTCTGCATTGATGCTTCGGGTTCGATGAATGGTTTTCCGGAGCAGTGCGCCAAAGCCCTGGCTTATGGTCTGATGCAGATTGCGCTGGCTGAAGAGCGGGATTGCTACGTGATCATGTTCTCAACCCAGCAAATCACCTATGAGCTCACCAAACAGGATGGCCTGCGCGAAGTGCTGAACTTTTTGTCCTATTCATTTCATGGTGGGACGGATCTCGGACCGGTGCTGGATCAGTCGATTGCCCTGATGAGTAGCGAGAAATACCAGAACGCCGATCTGGTGGTGTTGTCAGATTTCATCGCACCGTCACAACCGGATGCAATGATGAAGCGGATTCATAAGCTCAAAGAGCATAAGAATCGTTTTCATGCGGTGAACTTATCCAAATATGGGAATCCGGAGCTGATGACGATCTTCGATCATTGCTGGTCGTATCATCCGTCCCAGTTGGGCCGCTTGTTAAAATGGAAATAAATACGACCGATGTTAAATTGAATTCCACACTAAAATAATAATATCTCTAGTTGTCTTGTCGTTGGCGGTGATTGATCACCGCCTTTTTTGTGTCCGGCGGAGATGAATATTGCGGTGAGTATGAGTGATGCGAGCGGTCATTTCTCAGCAAAGTATTCATGCAGAGCCTGCCGCCAGACGGGCGTCCTGCGCACTTTCAGCAGGGCACGATTGAGGGATTCGGTGTACGGGCTTTTATCTTCGATGGCAAACCCATAATTTTGCTTTTCAAATGGGTATGGCAAGACCGTCAATTGCTGGAACTCACCGTTTTCCTTTGCCTTTTTCACCAGATACATCAATACCGCGTTATCAGCTACCACAGCGTCGACATCCTGCAGCTCCAGCGCTTCCAGTAACTGACGATTATCACGATATAACCGATGCACAATGCCACGGTTGGACAGGTAGGTCGAAGAGGTTGAGGCGGTTTTCGCGCCAACCGGAATATTGGCCAGATCGTTTGGCCCCTTTATTTCCGAGCTGAGCAAACCCAGGGTGAAGGTGCTGGCGAGCAGGGCGGTGATACTGGCAATAAACAACGTGGTGGCAATCGCCAGAATGACGGTGATCACTCGTCCGGTCAGGGTTTTAAACTCAAAGTAATTAAAGGGACCTTTGGTGATAAACAGCAAGCCCAGAATAAAGCCTTCGATGAGTTTGGCCCGGCGCGACGGCATGGAATACAGCTTGTCGTTCACCCGGTGTTCCAGCAGGTAGTAAACCATCCCGACCAGCGAGGCGGCAATAAAGATGAATCCAAGTACCGACAATAACTGCTTGTTGGTTAACAAGCCCGTGACTGCGGACAGATAGTTTTTCTGTTTGACGGCGATGGCGAGGTGGGTTTCGTAAAATGAGTGGGAAAAGTCAAATCGCAACTCACGCTCAGGCGTGATCGACAGACAGGAAACGCCGAAGTTGATTTCCTTGTCGGCGATTTTGTCCAGCAGGGTTTTCAGCTCATATTCCTGGATTTCGTATTGGATCCCCATTTCTTTGGCAACTTGCTCCCAAAGGAAAATGCTCAGCCCGGAGAATGTACCGTCGGGATGTTTGATCACAAAAGGTGGGCAGTCATAGGTCCCGACCAAAACGGTGGGCTTGACGGCGGGCGCTGCGGCTGCGGGCAGCGTCCAGAAGCACTGTGTCAGCAGGAAGAACAGCGTCAGCGGGAAGAATAACCGGGAGGTTGGTTTGACAGGTCTGGCCATAGGTAACCCTGAATCGTTTCATTTTGGGTTAATTATAAGTGTCAATTTTATTTCACGGGGCTGTCTTATTTTTGCATGGAGAAGCGCATAAAACAGTGTGCTTAATCGGGTGGGCTATGCTTATAGCAGTTGAAACGTGCGCAGGAAAAGTATCAGGGTACTGAATTACCCGCGATTTTCTCCTGGGGGAGGAAGTGAAGTGAAACGTTTCTCTTACGTTGCGTTATGGTTGGTCATGTGGTTTTTCGCGGGCACTGCATCTGCAGACAACGTGTGGATTATCGAAATCAAAGGCGGGATCGGACCTGCCACAAGCGATTATGTCGTCCGGGAGATTGATGATGCCCGGGAGAACCAGGCTGCCTTCATTGTGTTGAAAATGGACACCCCCGGCGGTCTGGATACATCCATGCGCGATATTATCCGCGCTATTACAACTTCTTCGGTCCCGATTGCGACCTGGGTTGGCCCGTCCGGTGCCCGGGCGGCCAGTGCGGGGACCTATATTCTTCTGGCCAGCCATGTGGCGGCCATGGCCCCGGGAACGAATCTGGGGGCGGCAACGCCGGTTTCATTGACCGGCCCGGGCGGCAAGGATGACGACCAGAGCAGCAATCCGTTTGCGCCGAAGGATGACAAAGAAAAACAATCGGCCAAAGATGCTGAAGAGAGCCAGTCTGAGTCGTCCAAACCTGAGTCTTCCCAACCTGAATCCAGCGAACGCGTCCCGGCCAAAACGGCCATGGAGAAAAAAGTCATAAATGATGCGACCGCTTATATCCAGGGGTTAGCCAAACTACACGGACGCAATGAAATCTGGGCCGCCAAAGCCGTCACTGAAGCGGCCAGTCTGGATGCGGAAAGTGCACTCAAAGAAAATGTGATCGATTTTATTGCTCCTAATCTGGATAGTTTGATTGAACAGTCCAATGGCCGGACCGTGGCGATTAACGGCATTCAGCGTCCGATTGAACTGGCGAATGTTGCCTTTGTGGAGCGTGAGCAGGACTGGCGTTTTAAATTGCTTTCCGTGATCACCAACCCCAATGTTGCTTACATCCTGATGCTGATTGGGATCTACGGCCTGCTGCTGGAATTTTACAATCCGGGGGTGGGATTACCGGGGGTGCTTGGCGGGATCTGTCTGTTGCTGGCGATGTATTCGCTGCAAATGCTGCCGGTCAGTTATGCCGGTTTAGGACTGCTGTTGCTGGGGATCGCGCTGATGATCGCCGAAGCATTTAGTCCGAGTTTCGGGATCCTGGGGCTTGGCGGGGTCGTCGCCTTTGTTCTTGGTTCTATCATGCTGATGGATACGGAGACACCCGGATATCAAATTGCCATTCCGCTGATTGTCGGCCTGACCGTGGTTTCCGCACTGTTTACCTTTGTGATCCTGACGTTGTTGCTGAAGAGTCGGCGCAAGCCGGTGACGACGGGCGTTCAGGTGTTGCTCGGTGAAACGGCGACGGTCGTGGGCGGCTTTCCCGGAGAGGGCCGGGTGTTGGTGGGGGGCGAAATCTGGCAGGCACGTTGTGACAGGCCGTTGAAGAAAGGTGAGCGTGTCACTGTGAAGCGTATTTCGGGCTTGTATCTTTATGTTGAAAACGGGTTCGGCGAGTCGGCGGATCCGAAGAAGGACTGATATATGATTACCTACTCGTTTGCGTCAATTATCGTACTGGTGGTGATACTGATCATCAGTATGTTCAAGATCCTCCGCGAATATGAGCGGGCGGTGGTGTTTTTGCTGGGGCGGTTTTACGAAGTCAAGGGGCCGGGGCTGATCATTATTGTGCCGATTGTGCAACAAATGGTCCGGGTGGATTTGCGAACCATCGTCCTTGATGTTCCAACCCAGGATTTGATCACCCGCGACAATGTGTCGGTTCGGGTCAATGCAGTGGTGTACTTTCGGGTGGTGGAGCCGAAAATGGCGATCATCAATGTGGAAAATTACCTGGAAGCCACCAGTCAGTTGTCGCAAACCACATTGCGGTCGGTGTTAGGTCAGCATGAACTTGATGAGTTGTTGTCGGCCCGGGATGAGCTGAATAAAGATCTTCAGGTGATCCTGGATCAACACACGGACAACTGGGGGATCAAAATTGCCAATGTTGAGATCAAGCATGTTGATCTTGACGAAAGCATGGTTCGGGCGCTGGCCCGGCAAGCAGAGGCTGAGCGTTCCCGGCGGGCAAAAGTGATCCATGCCATGGGTGAACTGGAGGCATCCAAAAAGTTGTGCGAAGCGGCAACGGTCTTGAATCAGGCACCCAACGCCGTGCAACTGCGGTATATGCAAACATTGACCGAAATTTCCAATGACCGGACCACCACAATTGTGTTCCCGATGCCCATCGATTTGGTCGACAAATTCGGTGGATTCATGCAATCCTCAAAACCGTCCGAACCACGCCAGGCGGACACGCTGAAGCAGAATCCTTCTGAGCCGGAACATCCCATCGACTACCCTTAATTGCCGTGAATCAACGGGGCCAGCAGCTGTGCTGGCCCGATTTGCTATGAGCGCTGCAGCATGAAGGTCTGATACTCCAACTCATTGAATTGCCGGTTGAGCATGATTAAGCCGACGATGGTCGTCACCAGCATGGTGATCGCGAACCCGTAGCCGTAGAAGGTTGGCCCCAAGTCGATACTTAATTGTGCCAGCACCCAGTTCAAACACGCCATCAGGGCGGCCAGCGACAATGCCGCATAGCGTTTGTCCAGGTAATACATCACGTTGAGGATCGACATCACCAACACCTGAAGGCTGACCCCAATCAGATCGGCGTACAGTAGGTGTAGATAGGCCATGTCGAGTTTCAGCAGGTTCAGGATGTCTTCGGCCCATAGTAAGGCAAGGGCCAGCGTCATGCCTTGCACCTTGAAGATGGCATAGATGCTTTGCTGGCAGGCCAGGACCATTTTATCTTTCAGCAAGTAGATGGAATCGAGCGTTTCTCCTTGCCTTACTGCATCATAAAATTTGAGGCATGCATCCGCGAAGTCGGTTTCCATTTTCAGCAGAAAGACGGCCATACCGGGAATGATCGCCAGGTAGGCAACAAAAATCGGTAAATCGTAGATATAGGAAGCCCGGAAGGATGCGATGACCACGTATGACGTCTCTTCCCGAAACCAGAACACGAACTTATCCAGCCAGACACCGAGGTTGTACAGGACGCCGCAAATCATCAGTGAATAGAAGACTTTACTGGGATGTAAGAATTCAAACGCGACCAGTTGTTTCGCCGGAAAGTCCCGGATGACGAAGAACAAAAATGAAAAGGTGATGATGGCCTGACAGCCGCAGAAAATAAGCAACAACCCGAGCATGTTGAGTCCGGGGATGGCCAGGCTGAGCGTGATCATAAAGCCATAGCCGCAAGCGATGATGATCAGGATCCGGTAGTACTCTTTCATCCCGCTGAGAAAGATAATGATGAGCCATTGGTTACAAAGCAGCACCAGGGATGTGAAGATGGCCAGCTTTACTGTGGGTGCCAGATCCGGTGCGTTCATCAGTCCCCCGGCACCGACCAGCCCTGCGATCAGGCTGGTGATCAGCATGGCACCGAGTAAATTCGGTACCACCCGGTGATCCTCTGCCGCAAAGAGTAAGTCCGAGATAAATCGGGTCAGGAGTAATTGAAACAACCCGCTGATAATGAGGGAGCCGGCCATTAAGTAAGTCACAATGACCAGAAACTGAACAATGGCGTACATCGGAAAGACACTCCCGATGCTGAGGATCCCAATCACCATCAAAGCCAGAATCGAGATCACCCATGGACCGGAGCTAATCAGTCCGGCCAGGCCATAGGCTTCCAGAATGGAAAGAAGGGTGTTCTTATCCAGTATTTTGCGGAGTTCAAAGCCGATCCCTGCCACAGATGGCCTCCTCATAGAGTGTTTGATAGGCGCGATACATCTCTGTTTCGTTGTAGTCGCGAGTGACCCGTGCTTTACCAATATCGCCGGTCTGACGCCATTGCTCGGCATCGGCCAGGGTATCGATGATCGCCTGTGCAGCCTGCACCGGGCTGGCAATCGGAATCATGGTGCCGGCAGCGCCCAGTGCGGCATCTTCTCCGGGCCTGCCATAGAGGATTTCACGACAGGCGCCGACTTCTGTCGCGATGCAGGGGATCCCGGAAGCCATTGCTTCCAGTAGCACCAGCGGTTGCGCTTCACTGATTGATGTGAGCATCATGACCCCCAGTTTCGGCATGATTTCGGGCACGTTCTGATTCCCGAGCAACTTCACATGTTTTTGCAGGCCGAGGCTTTCGATCAGAAGCTCACACTCGTGGACATAGTCCGGGTCTTCTTCCTTCGGGCCAATGATCCATCCTTCCAGCGTTGGGAGGGTTTCAATGGCGCCGCGGATCGCCCGAATGAAGGTTTTGATATCTTTGATAGGAACCACCCGGCCGATCAGCCCGGCCACCAGCGGTGGGCTTTCCGGTCGTTGCGTATAGGCCGTATCAAACCGGTTCAGTTGAATGCCGTTCACAATGACCTGCGTTTTGTCGTCCGGCGCTCCGTCACTGTGCTGCCGTTGGCGGTTTCCTTCAAACAGGGAGATAATATGGTCAGCCTGATCATAGGCTGTCAGTCCCAGCAGCTCGAAAAACCGGATCCAGGTCTTGCGGGTTTGATCCATTTTTTTATGCAGGCTGATATCAATGAGGCTGTGACGATCCTTGATCCAACTGGCCTGAGACAGGTCGATCTTCCGTTCTTTGGTGTAAATACCGTGTTCAGTGATCAGGAGAGGTCGCCCGGTTTGTTGCTTGCATAAAGCCCCCAGGAACCCGGCGTAGCCGGTTGAGAGACTATGGAAGACTTTGGCATCGGGCAGGTGTTGCGAGATTCGGGCCAGGGTAAACAAGGGTTGGTAAATGGTGCGATACGTCCAGAAATAGTCAACGAACGATTTATTCGCCGCGGTATTCAGGTAGTGCTCCGTCAGGACCTCCCAGGACGCCCGGCTGTAGAGAAACTCCGCCATGGTCAGTTTGTTTTTTTTGCCCAAGGCGGAAGACATAGCGAGGAGCAATTCACCGGGAATCGGTGTTTTTTCGCGTTCAAAATAAGACAGGAACTCATCCCACCGGGCGAACAGTGCCTGATTGCCCGAACGGGGCGTAGGCGTCATTTCCCCGGGATCACTGAGCAAGTAATGCATTTCGAATCCGGTGACATTATCAGGGAACTCATACTGGGGCTGGCCATAAAAGTCAGGATTGCCCCCCAGAAAGATCAGGTGAAAGTTAAACTGGGGTAGGCCCTGAATCATTTGATGGACCCAGCTGGAAACGCCGCCGCGCACATAAGGATAGGTTCCTTCCAGCAACAGGCAGATGTCGACTTCCCGGGTCATAACCAATGCTCCTTAATCTGGCTGACGGATTCGCCTTTTTGGTTCGGGAGAAAGGCGATGTACTCGCGAACTTTTTGATAGTCATGGGCACGATAGGCCGCTTCCGCCAGGTAGGGCACAACTTGTTTAGCCCGTAAACCGTGCTCAAAAGCGTAGGTCAGATAAGGGACGGCTTCTTCAGCACGCTGTTGCGCCAGCAACACCCGGCCGAGCAGTAAACTGTTCGAAGCCTGCTGCTGGTGCCGGACAGATAAGTTGAGATAGTGCTCGGCTTGCTCGAGATAGTGTTTTCTTAAGATCCCTTCCGCAATGCCAAGGTAGCAGAGCTCCCAGTACTGTTGGGCAATGTCAAAAGCAGTCTCTGGCTGGTGGTCCTGTTTATACATTTTTTTGTGGCTGGAAATCAGCTCATTAATTTGGGTTTCGATGCCTTCCAGCGCGGCGTAGGCGAGCAGGCGAACATCGTCAGAGAGATCTTTCAGTGCCAGCTGAAGCAGTGGGACCGACTGCTGACGGGGCAAGTGGCAAATAGCAGAAACGGCCAGGGAGCGCTGTCCCGGGTCGTCACTGTGGACCAGGATATCCCGGAGGGCCCCTGAGCCGAACGGGCTGCGAGTCAGCAAATCGCCCGGGCTTTGGGGAAGCTGTAGAGGTTCACTGGATTGCCAATGACTATGGTGTTGTTTTTTTGGGAAATGTAAGCCCAATAACAGCGCGCAGGAGCTCCCAATCATCCCGACGACCGGCAGGAGAAACTGAAAGCTGAACAGAAAAATGAGCGGACCGGCTGACGGATAACGGTAAGTTTTCGGCAGCAGCAGCCAGTTTGCTGCGGCGCAACTAAGGCATGCAATGGTATGGGCAGCAGCAAGCGTAGACCAGGTGGATGCCACCCAGTCGTTTCCGGAGAGCAAATAAATGCAATACGCTTCAAACGTGGTTGCTTGAATGAATAGCCAGGTTTTCATCAAACGCTCCATAGTCATAGACCAGTGACATGATTTGTGGCAGTTCTTTCGCGACGGACAGGGGGCCCTGAATGTCGAGGGGGGAAGGTGTGCTTTCATCCAGAGCAGATTGCTGTTTGATCCGCTGGATAAATTGCTGGGTATTCGCTCGGGTGGAAAGCGGCAGTAAGACGAGCAAGGCCGGTTCCCCTTGGGGCGACTGACAGGCCCAGTAGATGTCAGCGCCGCGGCGATGGTTGACAATGGCATCCAGGTGACGTTTCTGTCCCCGATCGGGGACAGTAAAAATGACCAGGTGGCTGTCCACGCCGTGCTGTCGCTGGTTTTGCTCAGCCAGATTCAGATAGCTGAGGAACAGTTCGCTTTGTTGCGGCTGAATGAGCGGTGTCACGATGGTGTCACTGATCAGGCTGGCCGCATGGTTGGCAACCAGGGAAAGCAAGGCGTTGTTGGCGGGCGTTTGTAAAAAGAATTTGGCACTTTCTGCAAGGACAATCGCTTGCAGGTTATTCTGGGAATCTAGTAGCGGGATACACAGCTGATAGCGGGATTGGTGATGCGGGTCTATTTTGGCAACGGATAACAACACCCGCTGTTTCATCATGTCTTGCAGCATCGGGTCGGATTCTGTCAGTTGGTGATGATCCCCGATGGTCGCCTGCGGCACCGGATCAATTTGATCGCCGGTGACCGAGTAGAGCCCTGCAACTTCCAATCCGCCGATTTCAGCCAGCAGGTTCAGCAGCGGATGGCCGATCTGTTCGAGTCGGTTTGAGCTGTACGAGGTTGCTATTTTATGCAGGGCACTGATACTGGCCCGCAAGCTGACAGTCTGGCCGGCAGTCCGTTGTTCCAGTTGGTCATGAGAGACTTTCAGTAAGTGGTAGTTATGCGTGAAGCTTTCCAGCTTCTGTTTCATATACTGGTGATCTAGTTGGTGTTTTTGGGTGACGGCTTGCCAGTGATCGTGAAACTCCCCGGCGATCATGGTGGTCAGGGCCATGCCGATCATCATCGGCAGCGGGTAAAGCGTAAGCATGTCTTCGGCTTTCATGACACTGGCCAGCCCGGCTGCGATGAGCAGCGCACAGGCGAAGCCCTTCGCGAAGCCATAGCGCAGGGCGACCAACAGTGGCCCGAAGAGTGGCCAGAAGAAATGCGGCTCGTGCGCCATGGAAGTCAGCGCCGTTGAATGGAGCCAGAAATAAGTGGTGATGCTTGAAACGACTAAGGTTTCCAGCCAGGCTGCACCATCTTGCTTAAACCCGGAAACGATCCGGTCCCGCAGAGTTTTTATGGACAGGGCCTTTATGGACAGGGCCTTCATAGACAGGGGGCTCGTGTGCATTGTCTTCATAGGCAGATTCCGTTCTTATGAATCATTCTTTGGACTCGAGATTCAGGCCGTCGAGCAACTCGGCAATGACCATCTGTCCGGTACCACTGACGCTCTCACGACCCCAGCCGCTGCGGGTGCCGGTCGCCCGCCATTGTGTTTCCTGGCTGCGTGCAGACTGCACTTCCAGAGTAATGCCGACAGCCGGTTCACCATCCAGCCCGCTTTTATAATGCCATTCTTCAACCGAGCCGGTAATTACGTAGTCCACGTTTTGGGTTGCCAGCCAGGCCTGGGCGTTGTTTCGTTTCGCGTTGCTGTCCAGAATACTGGCGAGATCCTTCATGTGACTGGCCGGATAGAACCGGGCGTTGATCCCCTTGGCGTAGAGTTGTGCGCCGAGGATCTGTTCAGCTTTTTCCGATGCCATCGGCGTATTGGAGTTGTTGATCATCGGCATGATCACCCAACGGCTGTTGGCCGGGAACGTCGGACTGTCAGGGACTTGATAATTGGCACAGGCGCCTAAGGTCAACGCCGCTGTGAGTAGAAACCATTTCTTTTTCATATGCTAATCCCTTTAAAAACGATAGAAATATCCCAGTGACAGTTTCAAAGTTTGATCGCCGTTACGATCCTGGCTTTGCCAGTCGGCAGAGAAATACAGTTCATCATGGCCGAGAATGCGCCAGCCCAGTGCGGCGGTGACAGCGATATCCGGTTGGTTGGTCGAAAGGTTGTACCCGATGGAGGTCTCCAGCCAGTACCGGGGGGACGGGACCATTGGGCCGGGTTGGCCCGGCGTGCCATGCCAGAGGTGCTGACCAATGGCGATCCGCTGGTATTCGTCATCAATAAAGTTCCCGCTGACCAGCGGTGCAGGCCCTTGAACTTGGGCGTTGATGCCATTGAGCGGGTCTTGGCTTAAATTGACGTCCTGCATACTCAGGCTGGCATAGAGTTGCCAGGCCGGGTCATTGAAAAATAATTGCTCGGCTGCCCGCAGATTCAGATCCCATCCCCGGCCGATGTCATCGCCATAACGGGTCGACAAATCATGCCAGTTCCATTGCAGGGACAAAGACTCCCTGGCCGTCGGTTGATAGCTGATGCCAAAGCCGGCGGTATTATCTTCTCCGGTCAGGGTAAGTAACTGGCTGGCTTCAATCGCTTGTTGAATCCCCAACTGCAAAGATATGTCCCAGTATGGATCGAGTGAACGCCGGTAGCTGGCCGAGAAGCCCAGGCGTTGATCACCCAGCCCGTCGGCGAAATCAAATCCCAGCGACCAACGGGTCTCCGGTAGCCGGTAATGAAGTTCGCCCCGCAGCCGGGTTTCATCTTCCATGTCGATACCCGTGAGCAGGTCTGGCGTGGCGGCATGCTGGAAGTCGGCGCCCAATCGCCAGTTTCCTTGATGATGTGGGGTATAGTAGTCGATGCTGGAACGGGAGATATTCCACTCGGTATTGTGCGTCGTCTGAGCCCGGACGCTGTGGGTCTGATCCGGGTGCTGCGCGACATGGACCCGGCGCAACTGGCGTTCGGTTTCCGGCTCTTGCAGGGTGCCGAGGTTCTGTTCGCCATGCTGCCAGGCTTTAGCATACTGGCCGGTGAGCTGAAGGGCTGTATTGGTATCCGCTACCGGGATGTCGTTCGACTTCTCCAGTAAAGATTCCATGACCGCCCGATCTTTGTCGAGAATGGCAATGGCCATTTGCTGCCAATCCGGCAATGTGTATCGGCTCAGTGCGGTGTGCCGATGCCAGGCGATCAGGCTGTCAGGCTGACCCGAAGCCAGATAATAGCGAAACAGGTCCCGGGTATGGGGCTGATCCGGGTTTTCCAGAAGCGCCTGCTCCGCCAGTTGTTGCGCGGCCTGTTCACCAACAAACAGTGCAATCAGTGAATGGAAGGAAATGTCACCGTCTTCCAGGGCCAGCAGTTCATCCGTCAAATGACTGGCAAGATAGTGGTGCAGGCGACGGGCTTGGTCGGACTCGCCCCGTCGTTCCAGCAGCGTCGCATAGTTGAGCAGGACAGCGACATCGACTTGTCCAGAGGCCTCGTCGCGTAGCAGCAGTTGCCGGTACCAGAGATCGGCTTCCTCCAGTTGCCCCAACGTTTGTGCGGCCGTGGCAAAACTGAGCCACAGTTCGGCGTTGTCCCGAAGCGGCTGTTTGTACCGCTGATAGACTGACGCCATGGCGTCTTGGTCATTGGCTACAATCGTCAGCCAGAGTAATCCGCTAATTGCCGTCTCATGGTACGGCGCCTGCCTGAGGATTTTGCGGTAAAGCTCAGCGGCTGTTTCCTGATCCTGATTGTCCTTGGCAAGCTGAACCTGATACAGCAATACGTCAATATTGTCGGTGAGTGCCGGATCGTGAGTGGCCATATACACCAATCGGGTAAACGTCGGTTGATCCTGATTCTCCCGAGCGGCTTGGATGGCAGCCAATAACGCCTGTGCGTTGCCGGTTTGCTGATACAGTTTGACCAGGTTGTTGATATCTTCTCGGGTCTTCGCGGAATCGCCGCTTCTCAGGTAGCGATACATATCCATTTGGCTGCTGGTTCTGGCAATCAGTTGCTCCTGTACCTGCCGGGAAATGGGACGGTTACTGGTCTCCCAGGCCAGTGTTGAGACGGATACCAGATAATCATCGTCGGCCTGTAACCAGTGTTCCGGGGTGGTTAAAACGGCCAGGGCTTGGTCGGGTTGCTGGTTCATGATGTAGGCATTGGCAAATTGCTTCGCCTCGGCAGTTGTTGGGTCGCGTAATAACCGCAGCTTTACCCACTGTTCGATGACTTTTGGATGATCGCTCTGATATTCATAGAGGCGCGCCTGGTGGGCAATGAGTGCCGTATCTTCAGGGCGCAACGCCGAGAGCTGTTGCACGCTCTGGAGCGCAGCTTGGGTGCCTTGAGATTTTTCCAGCGCATTCAGCCAGGCAGGGTACTCCGTCACGCTTAACTGATTATTTGAGGCCAATTTGCTGAAATAAAGACCTTCCTGATAAATATCCCCGAGAGCCCGGGCTTCGGCGATCCCGTCCCGGATTTGAGTTTCGGTTGCGCCCATGGCCAGCAGGCGTTGGCTGAGCCGGGCAGCCGCCGCAATGTTGCCTTGCCAGCGCTGGAGGTCATGCAGGCGGACGATGACGGCAGGATCGTTTTCCGTTGCCGTGATTTCCGTCAGCAGCGCGGTGGCTTGCGCTAGCTGACCGGTCGCGATAGCCAACTCTGCGGTTTTGGCTTTGAGTTCAGTGCTGGGGGTCAGGGCCAGCAGTTTGCGTGATTGCGTCAGTGCCGTGTTCAAATTGCCAACCTGGGTCGAGTGGTCGATGGTCAGGCGAAGAAAGGCAGGGTTATTGTTCAGCTCTCCCTGATAGTGGTCGATAAACTGGCCGCTTTGCTCGGCACGTCCGGCCGCCAGGTAGAGATTCAATAAGGCCGTGGCATTTTCCAGTGTGCCTGACTGTTCAAAGGCCGCGTTTTGGAAACGCAAAGCATTGTCATAATCTGAATGTTGCGTGGCCAGGGACACCAATTCCTGGTAGCTGGTGAGGCCGCTTTGCAGGTGGGGTGCCAGATAATCGTAGCCTTTTTGCGTCATGGACAGCGAGATCGCGGTATCGGCCAGGTCTCTTGCCACACGGGCGTCCGGAATCGTGTCAATGTTATTCATCACCTGCCGGAGTTTTGCTTCAATATCCGGCGCAGCTCCGGCTGTGGCTTTGGTTTGAAAATACTTGTCCTGAAGCAGATTGACATAGGCGACCAGCAGCGGCCAATCCACCGATTGTTTCTCTTCGGCGATCACGGCTTCCGATATCGCAATGGCTTTGTCCAGATCGCCCATCTGAGCGTAGTTCTTGATGATCAGTTTACTGACGGTTTGGTTATCCGGCTCCCGGGCTTGAATTTCCTGCAGAAAGGCCAGAGACACCTGGGGAGACGTCGTTTGGGTCATCAGCCGGATCAGCATGGATTGGTCGGGCGCAAGCAGCCACAGCGCCCACAGTGAAGTGAGCGTTAAAATCACCAAAGTCGGGATATTGACCAGCTGGAGTCTGGTCTTTCTTCGTTTGTGGTTCAATGGACGCTGTGAAGATACTGCCATAGGCTGTTCCGCCATCAGGAAGAGGAAGGTTGCGTTGCCGGCTGGCTCGTATGGCGAGTCGGCGGACAATGGAACTCACCCAGGAAGCGTCCGGCTTTATTGCTGGTGTAACGGACGACATTCTTCGTTTGCGTGCGGCGAAGCGGTGACTCGATTTGAAGGCGGCAGTCGGAGGCATTGACGACTTCCAGCTTCAGCGGCATGTGACTTTCCAGAACCCACTGGATGACGTCCCCGTGTTGCTGCCATTTCACCAACTGCCCATTGGCATTTTTCAGGCGGATCGTGTGATCGGGATGACTGCTCAGGCTCAGCGTGCTTCTGGGCTGCGTCAGGATAAGATATTTCCCGTCTTCACCGTCATCCCAACCGGCAATGGTACTTTGTGCCATCACGGGGGTGCCCAACGAATGCGGCAGGCGAATACTCCGGACTCCCGAACTGGTGATCAGCCATTGCCCGTTCATTGTCCGGGCAAGTCCGGTTTCATAGAGGGCCGTGGCCCGTGCGGCATACTCGCTTAAATACAATGGCGTCACTTTTTGTCGCATGGCCCAGTCATAGACGTCCGTCACGCCCTTCAGCGATGCCGGGTAGGCGCCGGAATACATGTGATAATAAATACTGATGCTCTTTAAGCGGCGAGGGCTGCCCAGAAGTTCGAAGGTCTCGATTGCGCGGCGATAGCCGTCAAAATGCTCGGTCCATAAATTGGTATACAGGTTCTCATTGAGGACCGGGGCATACACATGGACGGCGGAGGGATACCAGGCAATGGTCGGAGAAATTTGGGTCAGACTCTGATTGCCGCGAACGACATGGGTGTTGCCGCCGTTGACATTAAGGACATTCGCTTGTGCTGCAATTGCCAGAATGCTTTCATCGGGATCTGCCCGTCCTGACCATAAAATCAGCTTGGCTTTTTTGTCTTTCGGGGCGAGTTGTTGATTGACATAGTTCAGGCTGCCGATGATCTCCTTATGATAGTCGACGGTATAGCCGGGAATCGGCAAGTGATCGCCGTACTGCTTTTCCTCGACACTGATCGAATCATCCCAGAAGAACGGGTGGCTGAAGGTATGAGACGCGATTTCAACATTTGGCAGGGCGAAGATTTTTCGGGCGATGGCTTCCAGCTCGGCACTCTTGTTCGGATACAAGCCGTGCTTGCTGACTTCCCCCTCGATGACCGAGACGGTTTGCGGGAGCGGATAGGGTTTAAATACATGCTCCATCAGGACTTCAGCCGTGTAAGGTTTGCCGGGAAACCAGGCTATGGAAGGGAAACCGTCGCCATCGACATGGCTGGTCAGGATCCGCCGGCCGGTTTCCGTGGTCACATCGGCTGCCGGAATCGGGGGTAAATTCAGGGTTTCATCGATCAGGCGAAACGGGTCGATGTACCAGGCTTCTTTGTGGTTGGCCAGCATGGTGACGGGAAGCGGCAGCAGGGCAGCGCCTCCCCATGCGGCTTTAAACAGCAGTCCGGCGGGTTGCTTCGTATCATCCCGGGCGAGGATCAGTGGTTGGACCGCGGGGTCGGTACTGATCCATTTCGGATAGCTTTCAAATTGGCTAAAACGCAACGGGTAGCGATCAGCAAGCCAATCCTGCCCTTGGGTGATCGAGACCTGACGGCTGAACGTTCCGACCTCCCGCAGCCCCAACCGGGTGCGTAACGTGGCCAGGGTCGGCAGCGTTCGGAGAAACAGCACGGGTCGCTGACCGAGATGTTCTGCCAGCCAGGTTTGCATGTGGGGATTGCGGTTGTAGGCGCTTTCTTCCAGCCAGGCGACGATCCCGGCATAGCGGTTGATGTCGAGGTGGTCAAAATCCAGGGTGTTGACGTCCCGGCAGTCAGGGACATAGCCTTTGTATTCCAGCGGCATGGCAATCATGCGGTGGCACAGGGAGCGGCTGTAGCCTGCTTCAGCGCCATCGTAAAATCCGAGTACCCGCTTGGGGACGGGGACGATGGTGCTGACGCCAAACTCATACAGCATGCCGTCACTGATGTACGGGGTGTAGCCTTCACGGAGCAAGCGTTTTGCTTCGGTTTGTTGGGCATTCCGCTCCCGGCCGGGAATATAGTCAATCACAATCACTTCATGACCGAGTGCTTTGACCTGTGCCAGCTGGTTGCTCAGCCACTCGGTGTCGGATTGGCTGACTTTACGGTAGCTGTCATCCACCGGGTGATAGCTGTGATACAGCGATTCGGCGACGACCGCATGAACCGGTGCTTTCAGGCGGGGCAGGATGGTAAAGCCACGGTTGAGGATCAGCGCGGGTTGAGATTGCAACCGGGACAATGCCTCGATGAGTTGGATCAGCGCTTGCTGTTGTATCGCTTGTGACGCTTCATCTTCGGCAAATAACGTGTAACTGTCGAGGGTGTCCAGAAAGAGGCCGTCGAATCCTTTGGCTAAATGCTTCGCCGCTAAAGCGAGCAGGTGGGATTGCCACTCCTTCGATGATAAATCCATGACATGACTTTGCCAGTTGTTGTTTTTTATCGGGGAAGCGGCGTGTAGAGATGATGGAAGATTTTTGCCGTCGTATTCTCCCACACTGACATAGGCGAAGACCTGGGTCCCGGCGTCGTGCAGGGTCTTGATCTGCCGTGGGGTGATCAGTGACGGATTGACGACGGCCCGGTCATAGCTCATCAGCTCGCGGACAGAATCAATCGTGTTGTAGTAGAACACAACCGATGGGGGTTGATGTGTTGATGCAAGTACCGGTGGAAGCAGGTTCAGCAATAGCATCAGTGCCCAGATCATCATGCGCATTCCACCACTCCTGTGTGAGTCACATCCCTAAGAATCGTATGCTATCAGGTTTATATAAAAATATAAGCTATCAGCATCATTCAATATAAAAATCATGACCTAATTTATTCATTCCTAGGGGGAATTTTAGTTCAGAACTGTTCATAAATAATCCCGTGTACAAGTTTTGAGACAAATTATTCTTCTAAATGCGGTACTTGTCATACCTGCGGTTATACAGGATTTATTCTTGTACAACTCAGGGTGGTTTGCTATCTTCATTGTACGGATTTTAATTTTGTACAAGGTGGAAGTCATGGCGATCCCAGTTGGAATTAGCGCATGTGTATTTGGCCAGAAGGTCCGGTTTGATGGCGGGCATAAACAGAATCGTTTTGTGGTCGATGAACTGGCCAAGTACATTGATTTTAAACCGGTCTGCCCTGAAGTCGGGATTGGAATGCCCATTCCCCGTCCGGCCATTCAGCTATTGCAACTATCCGATGGCCGCGAGCGGCTGGTGGCGAGTAAAGATAAGTCGACGGACTATACCGAGTCGATGAAAGCGTTTGCGGATCAGCATATTCCCGCCTTTGATGCCTTGTGCGGTTATATCGTGTGTGCCAAGTCACCCACGTGTGGCATGGAGCGGGTGAAGCTATATGTGACCAACGGGAACACAGTGCCCGGTGGGTCGGTGGGGGTATATACCCGGGAGCTAATGGTGCAGATGCCCTGGCTTCCCATCGAAGAGGATGGCCGGCTGCAGGATCCTGTCTTGCGAGAAAACTTTGTGTTCCGGATTTATGCCCTGAATGACTTCTATCAGTCTCTGCGGGAGCATCGAACCTGTCGCGCTTTCATTGATTTTCACTCGCGCTACAAACTGGTGCTGATGGCCCACAGTCCGGCGGCTTACAAGGCGCTGGGCAGGATGGTGGCATCAATTAAAGACTGGGATCTGGACGAGTTTTACTACGAGTACCGTCAGCAGTTTATGGATGCAGTCAAAAACCGCGCCAGCAGAAGCAATAAAACCAATGTGCTGATGCACTTGCAGGGATATTTCAAACGCTCGTTAACAAAGCGGCAAAAGCAGGAATTGGCGGATCTGATCATGAGCTACCGCGAAGGCCATCAGCCGATCCTGGCCCCCCTGGCGCTGATCCGGCATTACCTCAAAGAATATCCGGACCCGTATTTGCAGCTGCAAACTTTTTTAAATCCATATCCTGAGGAGTTGAAGTTACGTTATGGATTGTGAACAACCCTATTTTGCAATTAAAGAAGTTTCTGAGCTGACCGGGGTGAATGCGGTGACGCTCCGGGCCTGGCAGCGTCGGTACGGACTGCTGAACCCGATGCGTACCGAGCAAGGGCATCGACTGTATTCTCAGACGGATATTGAAACCATCCGCCAGATTGTCGCCTGGCTCGAAAAAGGGGTTGCTATCAGCAAGGTGCGGCCGCTGTTGGCGGAGCCCGAGGCCACCGATGTGACGCTGCAAGCCGATGAGCACAAAGCATTGCCCCTGGCGGAGATCACCGCTGCGTTATTCGACTGCCAGCGCAAGAAACTGGACCAACTCCTGATTCAGTTGATGAAAGAGTATCCGGCTGAGCTGTTTCTCAAACAGGTGGTTCATCCGGTCGAGCAGGCGATTCAGCGCGAGGATAACCCGCTCGTGCAGATTCAGCAGTCGCTGTGGCAGTCCGTGATGACCGAGCGTTGTCTGGCGCTGGTGGCGCAGGCACGCAAACATGCGGATAAGCGCAGTTTTCTGATTAGTTTCGATTCAAATGTGAACTACCGCCTTTGGGTCAAAGCCTGGCTGCTGGCCGATAAAGGTGACGATGTCACGATTTTACCGGCGTTAGACAACAAATTGCTGGGGCTGGGTGCCGCAATGACTCAGCTGAAGGTTGAATCCCTGTATGTATTCGGGGAGCAACGCATCAGCCCGCAGGCGGTGTCGCAACTTGATACGTTACAACGTCATACTGGGTGTCAGGTCACATTGTTGGGCAGCATTGCGACCATTCACCAGCATGACTTTACCCATCAGTCACCGAGGAGCGAATGATGGTTACACAAACGCAGCAGTCGGGTTCGCTATATTCTGAGCCGGAAGTGGCGTCCGATTTAGGCGGATTGGTCTGGTTTCGGGCTGATTTGAGAGTCGTTGATAACAAGGCATTGAGCGAAGCCTGCAAACGCTGCGATCGCGTGATGGCCTTGTATATTGCCACCCCGATGCAATGGCATGAGCACCATGTGTCGCCGATTCAGGTCGACTTGATCCGGCGGCGGCTGGCGGTGCTTCGCCAGCAGCTAAAAGCACTGAATATTCCGCTGATGGTGCTGGAACTGCCGGACTTTCATGCGATCCCGGAAGCGGTGCTGGCATGGATGCAGCAGCATCAGCTCGGTCATGTCTTTGCCAATAAGCAATATGAGTGGAATGAAGGCCAGCGGGACGATGTAACTGCCCGTTTGCTGAACCGTCATCAGATCTGCTTCAGTGCGTTTGACCATGATTGCGTGATTGCGCCCGGTGAAGTGCTGACCCGGAGCGGGGATCCCTTCAAAGTATTTACGCCGTTTCGCCGTCAGTGGTTAACGCAGTATCGCCAGCAACCGTCACAGCCGGAAGCCCGTCCGGAACCGGTTGCCCAGCGCCTGCCGGATGCACTGTACTCCGAACAACCGATATCGCTGACATACCCGGAGAAAAGTAGCGTGGACTGGCCGGTGGATGAAGAAGCACTGATCCAGCGCCTCCGGACCTTTTGTATGGAGAAAGCCCCGGATTACCATCAGAAACGGGATTTTCCGGCCGTCGACGGCACCAGTTGCCTGTCGCCGTATCTTGCCATCGGCGCGCTGTCGCCCCGGCAATGTTTGTCGGCCCTGTTTGCTGAATCGCCGTTCTGTCTGGATGAACCTGAAAGCGGGGAATTCACATGGTGTAACGAAATCATCTGGCGGGAATTTTATCGTCACCTGATCGTCGCTTGGCCGAAACTCAGCCGGGATCAGCCTTTCCAGCCCTGGACCAAACATGTGCGCTGGCATGAGTCTGAGTCGCTGTTGTCGGCCTGGCAGCAGGGAGAAACCGGTTTTCCGATTGTGGATGCGGCCATGCGCCAGCTGCAAGAAACCGGGTGGATGCATAACCGTTTGCGGATGATCACGGCCAGTTTTCTGACCAAGGATTTACTGATTCACTGGCAGGCCGGTGAGCAGTGGTTTATGTCCCACCTGATCGACGGGGACCTGGCGTCCAATAATGGCGGCTGGCAGTGGGCAGCATCCACCGGAACGGATGCGCAGCCTTACTTCCGGGTATTCAATCCGACCACCCAGGGGGAACGGTTTGATCCAAAGGGGGAATTTATCCGTAAGTGGGTACATGAACTGAAAGACGTGCCTGATAAGTACATTCACGAACCGCACCGGTGGCCGCAAGCACATCGGCTGAATTATCCGAAGCCAATCGTGGATCACAAAAGTGCGCGTCTCAGAGCAATTGAGGAATTTAAGACCGCCAAAGCTCAGGATTGATTGTCGGTCTTCATGTTACACGCTTCCAGAGAAGGAGAAGCCCCATGGCCAAGCCGGATCCTGTCATCCATCAGTTTGTTGAGGTGTACAGTCAACTGTCGAAAGACCATTTGTCGGTCCTCGAAAACCTCTACCACCCGGATGTGATTTTTGAAGATCCGGCGCATCAGGTGGTTGGTTGGGAAAACCTCCATGCGTATTTCACCCGGTTGTTCAAGACCGTCAGTGAATGCCGGTTTGAGATCCACGACACCGTCGCCGATGGCCAGAAAGCGTATGTCGAGTGGGAGATGATTTTCAGTCATCCGCGACTCTCGGGTGGGGCGACCAGAAAGGTACACGGCTGTTCCAGGCTGGAAATTCAGGATCACCGGATCATCCGGCATCGGGACTATTTCGACCTGGGCGAAATGCTCTATGAAGGCGTGCCTGTGCTGGGTGCTGTGGTTCGTCAAATCAAAGCGAGGCTGTAGTCATGCAACAGCGCTTCAAGCAACAGGTGTTGATCACCGGCGCAAGTTCAGGGATCGGCGAGCAACTGGCAAAGGACTATGCTGCGCAGGGCTGGCAGGTGCTGGCTTGTGGTCAGTCACGGGAACGGTTAGATAAACTTGCGGCCACGAGCTCGCATATTCAGTCCCTGGTTTTTGATGTGACCGACCTGGCGGCCGTAAAACAAGCCATTCATGCATTGCCGCAATTACCGTCGCTGATCATCCTCAATGCCGGGACGTGTGAATATATCGAGCAGGGGCACATTGATGTGGCGCTGTTTCGCCGGGTCTTCGACGTCAATATGTATGGCGTACTGAACTGTATTGAGGCGATGCAGGATCGCTTTGGCGACACAACGCATCTGGTGATTGTCGGCTCTACGGCTGCTTATCTGCCTTTACCCCGGGCGGAAGCCTACGGTGCCTCGAAAGCTGCCATTGCTTACCTCACCAAAACGCTCGCGGTCGATCTGGCAAAACAAGGGGTGAAAGTCACGTTGGTCAGTCCCGGCTTTGTCAAAACCCCTCTGACCGATAAAAACGATTTTGCCATGCCGATGCTGGTGTCACCGCAGTACGCGTCTGAGAAGATCCGTCAGGGGATCGCTGCGGGGAAGAATGAGATCCATTTTCCCCGCCAATTTAGTCTGATGCTGAAAATGCTGGCGTTATTACCGCTGCGGGTTCAGTACGCCGCCATCAAACGAATGACAGGGAAAACATCATGAAAATAGCCATTATCGGTTCCGGGATCTCCGGCCTGACGTGTGCCTGGCACCTGCATCGCCAACATGACATCACCGTCTATGAAGCCAACGCTTATATCGGCGGGCACACGGCGACGGTCGATGTCAGCGTGCCCAGTGGGGACTATGCCATCGATACCGGATTTATCGTCTTCAACGATCGGACTTATCCCCGGTTTGAGGCATTGCTGGCTGAACTGGGCATTACCGGACTGCCGACCGAAATGAGCTTCAGCGTGCAGAATGATGAACATGGGCTTGAATATAACGGGCACAATCTGGCATCCATGTTTGCCCAGAAACGCAATCTCTTGAATCCGAGGTTTTACCGCTTTATTGCGGATATTCTGCGCTTTAACAAACTCGCCCGAGAAGTCGACCTCGAGACTGCCGCATGTCGTACTTTGGGGGCGTTTCTTCAGGAGCATCGGTTTAACGCCTATTTTGCCGAAAACTATATCCTCCCTATGGGGGCGGCCATCTGGTCTTCGACCTTGTCAGATATGCGGGCATTTCCGCTGGCATTCTTTATCCGCTTTTTCCGTAATCACGGTTTACTTGATGTCACCAACCGGCCGCAGTGGTTTGTGATCCCCGGCGGCTCGCGGGAATACGTTCGTCGGCTGGTGGCACCGTTTCAGGAGCGCGTATTGCTCTCCCAGCCGATTCAGCAGATTTTTCGTCAGGAAGGCCGGATCAAAATTGTTACCGGGCAGGGAAGCGACATTTATGATCAGGTGATTTTGGCGTGTCACAGCGATCAGGCGCTGGCCTTGTTGGCCGATGCCTCCGAAGCGGAGCAACAGGTACTCGGTGCCATGACCTACCAGGATAATGAGGTGGTGCTACATACCGACACCCGTCTGCTCCCGAATTCTAAAGCTGCATGGGCTGCCTGGAATTATCATCTCGGAGCGTCGGATGCGAATCGTGACCATCAGTTGGCCAGCCTGACGTACAACATGAACATCCTGCAACGACTGTCGGCTCCGGAAACGTTTTGTGTCAGTCTGAATCAGACCGGGCAAATAGCAGAAGAGAAAATACTGCGGCGCTTTACCTACGCCCATCCGGTATTTACCACGGCCAGTATGCTGGCGCAGCAGTCACGAGACACCATAAACGGGCGGCGGGGTACCTGGTTCTGCGGTGCTTACTGGTACAACGGTTTTCATGAGGATGGGGTACGCAGTGCACTGGATGTGGTGGCCGGGATTGAAGCCCGAACCCAGCGACCGGCCTTTGCAGATCTCCCGGAAGGCTCAGGAGTGGTGTCATGAATAGCGCCCTGTTTGTCGGCAGTGTTCGCCACCGGCGCTTTTCACCGGTCAGCCATCGCTTCAGCTACCCGATGTTTATGCCGTTGATTGACCTTGATGAGCTCGATGAGTTACAGCAGCGAGTGAAGGGCTTTGGTACGGGACTGCTGAATTTTGCCCGATTCCGGCCGGCGGATTACCTGCGTGATGGTGGCGACAAATCAAGTCCCAGCAAGCTTAAAGAACAAGTGATTGAAAAGGTCTTTGAACTGACGGGTGAGCAGATGCAGGGGCGGGTAATGATGCTGTGCCAGCTGCGATATGCCGGACTCTACTTCAGTCCCCTGAACTTATATTACCTCTATGATGCGCAGGATAGTTGGCAATGGATGCTGGCCGAAGTCAGCAATACCCCGTGGAATGAACGGCACTATTATGTTGTTCCCGCAAAGTCACATTGGCCGGAGCGCACCTGGCAGCATCAGAAAGCTTTTCATGTATCGCCGTTTAATCCGATCACCCAGGGCTATCAGTGGCGACTGAAAGCGCCGGGCCGACAGTTGTTTGTCCATATCGATATTTGTTCTGAGCAGAGTCAGGAAAAAGTGCTGGACGCCACCCTGGCAATGACCCGGCAGCCGTTCAGCACCCGGGTGTTGTGGCGCCTGCTTGCTGCAACGCCAATCCAGACCGTCAAAGTGGTCACCGGCATTTACTGGCAGGCGCTGCGGCTGTGGCTCAAACGGGTCCCTTTTTACAGCCACACCAGACGAAGCGATACGAAACACGACCGTCCAAAAGCCACACGGCGTACATTGTGAAACCAAACGTTGAGGGATAACCATGTTAAAAAGTGAATCACAACCGCTTGTACTGAACCGGTCAGGACGGGATGCGATAGCCCAAAACGTCATATTTAAAGGGCTGGCGCAGCTACGTGGTGCGGGGCTGACCCTTGTAGACGAGCTTGGGGAAAGCCATTTTTTTGGAGAATATGAGGCCACCTGTCAGGCAAAGATTATCGTCAATCATGGCGGACTCTACGCGCGGTTACTGTCCGGAGGCAGTATTGCTGCCGGAGAAGCTTACATCGACGGATGGTGGGATTCGCCGGATTTAACTGCGGCGATCCGGGTCATTGCCCGTAATCTGCCGGTTCTGGAACAACTGGAATCCAAAATCAGCTGGCTGACTGCGCTCCGGAACCACTGGTTGCATTTTACCCGTCGCAACAGCAAGGCAGCGGCCAAACAGAATATTCTCGCGCATTATGATCTTGGCAATGATTTCTACCGTATTTTCCTAGACAGCAATATGCTTTATTCCGCGGCGATTTATAAGAGTGAACACACGTCGCTTGAAGACGCGCAGATCCACAAAATGGATCGACTCTGCCGACAGCTGCAATTGTCACCCTCGGATCACTTGCTGGAAATTGGCACGGGCTGGGGCGCATTCGCCATCTACGCGGCGAAACAGTACGGCTGCCGGGTGACCACCACTACAATTTCGGAAGCGCAATATGCCTGGGCCAAACAACGGATTGAAAATGAAGGGCTGACCGGGCAAATCACTTTACTGTGTAGCGACTATCGTGACTTAAGTGGTCAGTTCGACAAAATCGTATCGGTCGAAATGGTCGAGGCGGTGGGGAAAGAATATCTGGCGACTTACATTCAGCAATGTCAGTCACTGCTCAAACCGGACGGATTACTGGCACTGCAGGCGATTACCATGGTTGATCAGCGCTTTGAGCGCTACAGCAAAGGGGTAGATTTTATCCAGAAGCACATTTTCCCGGGAGGCTTCCTGCCCTCGGTGACGGTGCTGGCTGAACAAATGACTGCCCATAGCGACTTTGTGATCCGGGATTTGAAAGATATCGGGATGGATTACGCCCGCACGCTGGCGGACTGGCATCAGAACTTTCATTGCAACCTGGACGCAGTGAGCGGGCAAGGGTTCGATGAAACCTTTATCCGGATGTGGCGGTATTACTTCTGTTACTGCGAAGGCGGTTTTTTAGAGCGCAGTATCAGTACCATCCAGCTGTTGGTCAGCCGCCCCGGCTGGCGTCAGTCCTGATTTTTTACGGGGAAAAGCGGCGGTAGATCGACCTCAATTCAGCCAAAGGTGAGCACAAATGGCAACGCGTGAACTGTTTACGGTGGGAGTGCTGTTTAACCTGTACTGGTTACTCGCCGTGCTTGGACAAAATTCGTATCTCTGGCTTTTGGTTGGCTCACTCCTGGTGTGCTGGTGGATGGCGCGATACGTCTGGAAGTTCGCCACCATCATCGCCGGTTGCGGGATTGCCATGGACTTTACTCTCAGTTATTTGGGCGTCCTGTCGTTCGATGTTTGGGGGATCCCCGCCTGGCTGGCATTGCTCTGGTTTGGTTTCGGCACCTTTTTATGGATGATTCGTGAGGTACTGAACCGTTCCTCGACGGGGTGGCTGGTGCTTCTGGGCGGACTTGGCGGGGCTGCCAGTTATTTTGCTGGCTATCGTTTGGGCGCCGTTGACTGGCCTTTGGGAATGTTACCCACAATGGCCGTGTTAACCCTGTGCTGGCTGGTATTTTCCATGCTGGCTTTGAAATTCATCCGTTATTGGTATCGCTCTGAGCGGGAGGTGTTATGAACCGTTCGATAAAGACCGGATGGCATCATTCCGGAATTGTGGCTCACATCATGAGTCTGGCTTTGGTCCTGATGGCGATGGTGTACGCGAATCCGTCGTTTGCTATGACTCCTTGGCAAAGTTGGCCGGCGGTCGGGGATGCCCGGCTAACCTGGGGCCCTTGGGTGATTTATGATTCGGAGCTGAGAACGCCCAGTGGTGAGTATCTGCCGGAAATGGAAGAGCTGGCGTTGGTGATTAAGTATCAGCGTGAGATAGATCAGGAAGATTTACTGGAAGCCACGGATGAACAATGGCTGCACCTTGGCATTTCAGCCAACAAGCGCCAACGCTGGCTGGCACGGCTGGCTGAAATCTGGCCGGATGTCCGCAAAGGCGATCGGCTGATCTTTGTGGTGAATCGGGAAGGCGGCATTTTTTATCAGGACAATCGCATGATTGGGACGGTTCGCGATAAAGAAATGTCCCTGGCCTTTATTCAAATCTGGCTCTCGCCGAGAACGGCTTATCCGAAGTTACGTCGTCAGTTAATCGGACAGGCCTAACCGTGACAACTGCGTGGGGTATCGCATGAGGTGGAAGGCGTTCAAAATCGGAGTATTGGTGATCGGACTATTCGGTTTGCCCGGGTGCTCATCAACCATAGAGGATTATCGCGGCACGTCTCCTGAATTTCAGCTGTTTGAATACTTTGACGGGCAGGTGAAAGCCTGGGGAATGCTGCAGGACTGGCAAGGAAAGTTGACCCGTCGGTTTGAAGTCGATATCCGCGGAGTGGTCGCGGGAAACCAGCTCACGTTAGATGAAGATTTTCTGTTCGATAATGGTGAAAAACAGCAGCGAACCTGGGTGATTCATCGCGGGCTGGACAAGGGGCATTATGTGGGACGTGCCGGAGATGTGATTGGGCAAGCCAAGGGGCGCTCTATCGGGAATGCGCTGCGCTGGCAATATGTCCTGCGTGTCCCGGTCGGGGAGACAACGTTTGATATCAGCCTTGATGACTGGATGTTTCGCCAGGACAGCAAGCGGGTGTTTAATCGCGCGACGATGAAGAAATGGGGCGTGACAGTAGGCACCATCACGCTGTTCTTTGAAAAGCAGTGATTGTTCGGGTTAAACAGGCACTTCATTCAACCCATTCACTTAAACCATGCCACGCGACATTGCGACGACACGCTTAAGGATCCAGCGTAAAAGTAATGGAATATCGTCAATATGATCCTCGCTGGTGTACGCCACCATCGCCAGGGCAACATCGGGTTTTGCGTGACGCTTTAAGGCTCGCATAATGATTTTCTTCGGTGATGCCGGATTGTTTTCCGGCATGTTGGCCAGCTGACGGAACAGGGGCTCATAGCCGTGATGGAACAAAAAATGTTCGATGTCGTGATTCGGCAGTACCGTCAGGCGATGGCGCTCGGAATCACCACCAAGCAAGTTGCGAACAGTCTCCGCATATTTTTTCCCGGCTAAGTCCCCATCGGCGACCAAGTGCCATTCAATCCCCAGGTTTCGGGCGACTTTGATCAGCGGTTTCAGCCCGCTCTGGGCAAATTCAATGATTTGTACACCTTCGGCGGCCAGGTTATAGCCGGACATCCGTGCAAACTCGTTGAACAGCCAAACTTCGGTTTCCCCCTCAACCAATAACCAGACCCGGGCAAACAAGGCGCTGGGCCGATGCAAACGCACATGGAACGTCACGCGGCGCTCTTCATCCCGGCTCAGTCGTGTCCCTTCCATGGAATAGACACGGGTCCGGTCCGGCTCGCGGATCAGCTTGCGGATCGAACGCAGCGGCACAGCTGTCGTGAGATCGGCACTGTTGGTGGTGAGGATCTTTTGCATCGGCATGTTGACCATAAACGCCCAGGCCTGATGCAGCAGTGTTGGGTGCAGGCGGCCTTCCGGATCTTCCAGGATCATCAAGGGGCGGGAGATCCGTTTCAACTCAACTGGTCCACGGGCCCGAATAAAGGCATTGAGCAGGCCCATCAGGATCAACCGGCTTTGCTTCGTCATTTGCGGCTGAGTCAGCTGGTCAAGCGGATTGGCAATCGATTGGGCGCGGTCGGGGAAATGCGTCCGGTCAAATTTGGCTTCCCGGCTATGCGGTGTAAAGGCAAAGTAGTGATCCATCAAGGTACGCAGGGCCTTAATGCTACTTTTGAGTTCTCCGGAGCTGACATGCCCCGGCCGGGTCATCAGCCGCTCACAGGTATTATCCAGCCGACGCTGAATTCGGGCTCGCTCATCAAGCTCTTTCTGATTTTGTCCGTTCCCATTGTGTGGCTCGGTCCCGGTGCGTAAGCGGCGCGCATCGCGGATCCGCACGATCGGGTGCAACACCATCAGGTGACGGACGAGTTTTTCGGTGTTGGGGCACGCGATGATTTCACCTTTGTCGTTCAGAAAGTCCCGATAGGTGGTAATTTTATCGTCCTTCACCACACTATTGATCTGATAGTAGAGGTGATGAATATTGTCGGCATCGGTGATCCACACTGGGGCAAAACCCCGATACTTGCGCGCTTTATGTTCCCCGGGGTAGTCTTCCACCCAATGCAACACAATTTGCAGCTGGGTCATTTTGGTGTGACCGGCAGCATAGTCGACATGGAAATCGGCGAATTTGAAATTATAAAGGTGGGCATCCGGCGACAGCGCGATACTCAGGGCATCCAGAAGTGAGGATTTCCCCCATGCATTTTCACCCACCAAAACGGTCAGTTCGTTCAATGTTAATGACAGGCGTTTGATACCCCTGAACCCGGACACTTCAATTCGTTTCAAATGCATAGTTCACCTCTGTATTTAGCTTACAGCACCTGTTTGGATCTCAGGTGTGCCAAGTTCACATTTCCAAAAGAAGTCTTTATGGTTCATGCAATTAGGCTCATTTCTGTGCTTCCTCTTGTTGTCGGCTATCGGGATTGCTATAGTCCTGCACATGAAATGTCCTTAATCGTCTGTTGATTCAGAGGCTTAGGGGAAGAAAAATAACGAATACCACTGGAGATGTCAGATGGCTAAGATTATCCACGCAATGGTTCGCGTTCTGGATCTGGATAAGTCACTCAAGTTTTACAAACAAGCGCTGGATCTGGAGATTGCTGAGCGCCTGGATTTTGAAGGATTCACGCTGGTTTACCTGCGCAATGAAGAAAACGACATGGAACTGGAGCTGACCTGGAACCACGGGACTGAAGAAGCGTACACACATGGCAGCGGTTATGGCCATATTGCAGTAGCCGTGGATAACCTGGAAGCTGAGCGTGAGAAGCTGGTGGGATTTGGTTATGAGCCGGCTGACATTAAGGAGTTCTTCCGCGACGGTCAGCTTCTGGCTAAGTTCTTCTTTATTCAGGATCCGGACGGTTACAAGATCGAATTCCTGCAACGCCACGGCCGCTATCAGTAAGCGCATCTGTTTCGATAGTACCTCCGTTTCGATAGTACCGCCGAGGTACTATCGAATCCCCAAACCTATTCTCACGGGCTTCTTTTCTCAAGAAACCATTTATAAATCAATGCTTTGTGTATATATGGGTCTCCGGTCAGGTTATATGACACAGCCATGACAGCAACGCGTTATCCTTGTCATCAAATTGTCGTCATGTTCGACTAACTATAATCATCAAGAGAGCATGAACGATAGAATGTTGCAGGAAATTATGTGATTGGCATCATATTGTATTATCATAGCCCGCAACGGCAGTATACGGAGTCAATAAGTCTATATGACAAATAACCGCTCAGCGAAAATTACGATCGCCCACATCAACGACACCCACTCGCATTTCGAACCTTCATCGATTTCTTTGAATCTTCCCGAGACCGTCCTCGATGGGCAAACGTCGGTGTATGCCAGTTGCGGCGGGTTTTCTCGTGTGTCTTCAGCGGTTAAGGATGTTCAGAGACAAGCCCATCTGAAAGGACGTGAGTTCATGTTCGTGCATGCGGGTGACTGCTTCCAGGGCACCTTGTATTTCTCCTTATATAAAGGCTATGCCAACGCCAAATTACTCAACGCCATCGGGGTTGAAGCGATGGCGTTGGGGAATCACGAGCTGGATATGGGCAATGCCCCGGTGGCTGATTTTATGGATCAGGTTCATTTTCCGTTATTGGCCGGGAACTGGGATCTGTCGCAGGAAAATCAGGCCAAACCAAATCCGCTGCGGGATAAAGCGGGCGTTTATGCTTTTGATCATCGTGCCGGACATGCACGTTATATCGTGAAAGACGTGCTGGGCGAACCGGTTGCCTTATTCGGGTTAGCCATTGAAAACATGTCCGGGATTGCGAATCCGGATCCGGACACTGATTTCCTGGATGTGGTTGAGGTGGCAGAACAAACCATCGCAGCGATCCGTCAACAGGGGATCAATAAAATCGTGTTGATCAGCCATTTGGGGTATGAGCGCGATTTGGAGCTTGCCGCACAAGTCGAAGGGCTGGGAGCGATTATTGGTGGCCATACCCATACCATGCAAGGTGACTTTACCAATGTGGGTTACGGTGTCACTGATGAGTATGCCCGCATGGTTCAGGGGACGTGTGTTGTTCAGGCAGGTTGTAACGCTTTAGCTTTAGGTCAACTGGAGCTGGATTTTAACGCAGACGGCACGGTTGCCAGCGCAAGTGGCGTGAATCAGTTATTACTGGGTCGTCAGTTTACCGTTGATGCGTCGCGTAGCGAGCATCTTGAAGAAAGCACCCATGACGCGGTGAAAGCGTACCTCACCGACCAGCCCAACGTGAGATTTTGTGCCAAAGATCCACTGATTGAGAATTTACTGAACACCCAGTTCCGGCCAGCGGTACGGGAGCTCCAAACCTTACACATTGCAGAAGTGGGTGAGCCGCTGCGTCATGTGCGTATTCCGGACAACCGGGGTGGCAGCCATATCGCACCGCTGGTGGTTGACAGTTTTTTGTGGAAAGGGCGCCAGTTAGGTCATGAAGTGGACTTTGCAATCCACAATGCAGGGGGGGTGCGCGCTTCCCTGAACCCGGGTCCGATCACTTCGGCGGATATTGCCGGCCGGTTGCTGCCATTTGCAATTGGCTTAATGGTCTACCAAGTCAAAGGGAAGCGGGTGCGAGAGGCGCTCGAAGGCGCCATTAACAACGCCATTGATAACGGCATTGAAGGCACCGGTTCCGGCAGTTTCCCGTATACGGCAAACCTCCGATTTACCTACCGCTGTTGTAGCGACGCAGGCCGACGGATTGAGCATTTGGAAACTTACCGGAATGGTCTCTGGGTTGCTGTCGAAGATGAGGTGACGTATACATCGGTTTCATCCGGCTATACGGCGAACGGAAAAGAAGGGTACGACGCTTTGCTGGATTGTATTGTTGAGCCACAAGCGTTGAATGTCACCATGGCGGACGCATTTGCAGACTACGCGGCAGACAGGCAGTATTTGACGGCACCGGAGGAATCCCTAATTCGATACATTCCTTGCCAGTGCTCTCAGGATGTCGCCTGAATGAATTGATCGGGCCTTCATTGTTATAGGGCCTGATTGAAGTTCAAGTTTAAGTCTTAAATCTAAAACTTAAAGCGTCAGAAAATCAGATTTTTAAAAGTAAAAAGCGTCACTGTGGTGGCGCTTTTTTTGATCTTGCTTCCACTGCGGTGACTTCCTCCTTGTGGTGCAAAAAATAATCAAAAAAAGCCTTAATGAAATAGGTGAGATGTCGATATATATCAATGTCAGAAGAATGTCAGAAGAATGTCAGAATATGACAACAGGGGGAAAGAAAATGGATAAAGATTGGTTAGATATTGCGATGGTCACTGGCTGGATTTCTGCTTGGTCTGTCCTGGTCTACTTCATTCCTGCCGTTGGGGTTTAATCGAAACTCAATCAATGCCGGCCTCAATAACCAACCGCCTCAATCATTACCGGGCCATGGAATGAATCCGAGTCGTTGAGTTCGCCAGACGAAGCTGGTTCAGAGGCTGAGCAAAAATGACAAAAGCCGTGTTTCTGGAACACGGCTTTGATGTATCTGCGGGCTTTAATGTATTTTCGGTAGGTTATCTGCGGATTAGGCGCTTACAGCTTGCGGATGCTCAGTATTCACCACTTCCTTGGCCAGTCGGTAAGCGGCCAAATCTTCAATGGTCAGTACCGGCATATTAAATTTCTCACCAAAGGCGATCACTTCCGGCAGGCGAGACATGGTGCCATCCGGATTGGTTAACTCGCACAGGACGCCGTAGGGTTTGCGGCCGGCCAGACGCATCAGATCGATGGTTGCTTCCGTATGCCCGCGGCGTGCCAGCACACCTTCCGGATTCGCTTTCAGCGGGAAAACGTGACCGGGACGGTTCAGATCCGATGGCTTCGCATCGTCAGCAATTGCCGTCTTGATGGTTGTTACGCGATCTGCCGCCGATACACCGGTGGTGACGCCCTGAGCCGCTTCAATGGTCACGGTAAAGCCTGTTTGGTTCGCGCTGGTGTTGTTGTCGACCATCATCGGCAAATCGAGTTGCTGGACCCGTTCTTCCGTTAAGCACAAACACACAATCCCGGAACATTCACGGATCATAATGGCCATTTGCGCCGGGGTCAGCGTTTCCGCAGCAAAGATAATGTCCCCTTCATTTTCACGATCTTCGTCGTCAACGACTAAGACGCCACGACCTTCGCGGATTGCTTGCAGGCCGGCTTCAACACGTTCAAATGGGGTTCCCATCGGGGAGAGTAAAGACTGATTCATGGTAAAAAGCTCCAAATAAAAAATACCAGAATCAGGGCATAGAAATTCAGCGTTTCAGATCGTCTGAAATCGTGCTACAGGTAGGTGTGACCACGCCCACGCATTAAAGCGCCGACAAGTCATGTATAGCTCGAGGCACACGGCCTCCACTGATCCTCTTTCATCCGGACTATAACCGTCGGCTCTGGATTGATGCCTGTTCAGGCACTGAACCACATCTGCTGACCTTAATCACTTCTTTTCAGAGAAGTGATTAAGCGCTCGCGGGCTTTCCAGGCAGGGTTGATGCCTGAACTACCGCCGGTGGGGAATTTCGCCCCGCCCTGAGAATGCTCTGGCATCTTAGAAAACTCATTCCTTTGACGCAAGAGAAACTGCTGATTTTACGTAATAAGTTTGAACTCAGTAGCGGGGTGGTGGGTTTGTATGCAGACAAAAGACGACGAATTCACCGCTGATTATTTCGCTGAATGTTCGGTGGCCTGAGCCCCGGATCCGGTGAATGCTTCTGCTTGCTTCAGGCGGCGGGATAAGTTCTTGACCAGCAACGGCAGACAGTAGGTCGGTAACTGTATGGCACCCATCAGCACCAGGAAATCCGGTCCCAGATAGCTACCGGCAACGGTAAATGTCAGCAGAACATTTCGATTAGCTGAGGTTATCGCGGCGAGCAGCGCTTGGTCGACTCCCTGGCGACGATAAGTGAGATATCCGGCAATGAAAAACAGTGCGCAGATGGCAAGACCCGCCAACAAATAAAACAGGCCGTTGAACATCGATTGATCAAACGTTTCACGAAAAGAACCAATCAGTCCAAAGGGGAAAGCCAGGACTAACAGAATGGTCACCTGGGAGAGTTTGCCATGGATTCGGTGTAAGACCTGATGCGGCACGAAGTGATAACAAAGGGCTGAAAACAGCATTGGGCCAAAGATAAAAATCACCAAGCGTTGCAGATAACTGCCGAGGTCCAGCGTGACACTGTCATCCTGAAAAAGCAGGAGGTTGATATAAAGCACGGCTGGCATCAGCAAAGTGGATGCAATCGTCATTGCCATGGCTTTTAATGGTTCAAGCCCAACCGAGCGGGCAATCGCCGGTGTTGCAAACAGCGAGCCTGTCGCGGCAACCGCGGAAATGGCCAGTAGCAGAGAACTACCGGCACCAATCAGGGAAGCGATCGCTGTAGTAAGGACAGACAGGGCAACCGAATGAAACAGGGCATAGCGCCAAATTTCCGCTTTTGCCAGCAGCTTGACCAGCACGCCTTGTTGCATTCCGATGAGAGTGAACAACATCAGGCTAAACAGGACATAAGGTAAAAACGGGAACAGTTGCGCCGACCAGTCCGGGAACAGAAAGCCCAGCACAGCGGCGAGAATCAGTAATAAGGATGAGTGTTTTGAGAGCAGGCTCAGCATAGTTTTTTTTTCTGGTTGAATGTTGCGCTATTGTTATACAAAACAAAAACCGAATGCAAGCGCATGATTAAAATACCACCCAATAGGCTGCTTAGTGCGTAATTATGCATCCTGATTTAGGGTTTATTTTGGGCGGGAAAATTGCCCGTAACGGCTTGTTAACTCATTAGAAAATCTAATCTTGACATCGAAATATTGTCATTTTTACGTGTAAAATGAAGCGGTTATTATTGCCTCAGTTCAGAATGATAACGAAAGAGAGGCAATCATGGCACAGGCAATGAATTTTGACACCATCGCTACGAATGTTGTAATGGAGAAAAAAGCCTATGCGGTTAACATCAAAGGATTGATTGCACACGCATTGGATATTTTGTTCGGCGGCGAGACTGCGCCTAAACAATATAACGTTTCAGATCTTCCTGCCCATCTGCAAAAAGATATTGGATTGTATCGCTAAGCTCGGGCTAGAAATTATATTTTATAAACGCTGACATCTGTCAGCGTTTTTTTTATTTATAAAATATTGCCCGAGGGTTAATGAGTTGTTGTGATGTTTGGTTGTGTGATAATGACAGAGTTTTTTCATCTGAGTTTAATTACTTTCGATGAGAATATGGCATTATAAGAGCGTATGTGCATGAACCACGGAGATCTTTAGGTGGGCTTTTTTTCAAAGTTATTTGGTTTGGATAAGGAAAAGAAGGTAGTCGAGGCAGAGCCTGTCGAATACGAAGGTTACCTGATTTATCCTGAGCCGATCGCTGAAAACGGTCAGTACCGTATCGCAGGGCGGATCTGTAAGGAAATTGAAGGTGAGCTCAGAACCCATCAGTTCATCCGCTCGGATCTGCTGGCCTCGAAGCAAGACGCTGAAGAATTTATGCTCAATAAGGCCAAAATGTTCATCGATCAGACCGGCGATAGCATGTTCTGATTTTTTTGAATGCAAAACATGCCGGTACCTGTCACCGGCATATTGCTTATATACGGCAGGGTAAAGCACCACGGATGGCATCGTGCCGGAAAATACTTCAGGGAAGATCGGTGACAACGTCCCGCTTTGGCGATCGCGCTATCTCTCCTCAATGTGTTTAAAACGGCTATTTCGATCGCTGAGTGTGCTTTTTTGAACGATTTGAGTGTCAGGTTGAAATGAAGTGGCATTTTATTCGTCTTATTGATGATAATTTACTAATTTCATTTGAGGTTTGACCTCTGTCCATCTGTATTAAACGTTCTTTTATTTCTGTTGTAAGGTAACATCCGACGTCAATAATGATGTTTATGTTTGAAAGTTTTGTATTATTCCTACAAGGTACTTGATATTACTCTGTGGGTTGGATACAAAAATAGAACTTCTTTGCCAATGTTCAGGGAATAATAATGCTAATTGGTGTGCCAAAAGAAACACTCGCCAATGAAACGCGAGTGGCTGCGACGCCGAAAACGGTTGAACAGTTATTAAAAATGGGGTTCAGCGTTGCGATTGAGCATAACGCTGGTATTCATGCTAGTTTCGACGATGCGGCCTATAAAACCGCGGGTGCGAGTGTGGTCTCGACAGAGGAAGTCTGGCAGTCAGATTTGATTCTGAAGGTCAATGCACCTCAGGTAAACCCTGAGACCGGTGTTGATGAGTTCGAATTGATCAAAGAAGGGGCAAGCCTGGTCAGCTTTATCTGGCCAGCGCAAAACCCGGAATTGCTTGAAAAGCTGTCGAGCAAAAAAATTAATGTGATGGCGATGGACTCCGTGCCACGTATTTCACGTGCGCAAGCACTGGATGCGCTGAGCTCCATGGCAAACATCGCCGGTTACCGTGCTGTTGTCGAAGCTGCTCATGAGTTCGGTCGTTTCTTTACCGGGCAAATTACTGCGGCCGGTAAAGTACCACCGGCGAAAGTTCTGGTGGCTGGTGCCGGGGTTGCGGGTCTTGCGGCAATCGGTGCTGCCGGTAGCCTAGGGGCGATTGTTCGTGCATTTGATGTTCGGCCTGAGGTGAAAGAGCAGGTTGAGTCGATGGGTGCAGAGTTCCTGGAAGTGGATTTCAAGGAAGACACCAGCACCGGTGACGGCTATGCCAAAGAGATGTCGGATGAATTCAACAAGGCTGCTGAACGTCTGTACGCTGAACAGGCTAAAGATGTCGACATTATTATCACCACAGCGTTGATCCCGGGCCGTCCGGCACCGAAATTGATCACCCAGGAGATGGTGGATTCAATGAAGCCGGGCAGTGTTATTGTTGACCTGGCGGCCGCCAACGGTGGTAACTGTGCCTATACCGAAGCTGATAAAGTGGTGACCACAGATAACGGCGTCAAGATTATCGGTTATACCGATATGGTCGGCCGACTGCCAACCCAGTCTTCTCAGCTGTACGGAACCAACCTGGTTAACCTGATCAAACTGTTGTGCAAAGAAAAAGACGGCACCATCGATATTAACTTTGATGATGAAGTTCTGCGTGGTCTGACGGTTATCAAAGAAGGTGAAGTTACCTGGCCGGCGCCACCGATTAAAGTTTCTGCGGCCCAGCCACAACCTGCAAAGCAGGCAGCGGTTGTCGCTCAGAAACAAAAAGAGCCTGTCTCTCCTGCGAAAAAGTACGGCTTCATGGCCGCGGGTATCGCTGCCTTTGGTTGGGTGGCCAATGTGGCTCCGGCTGACTTCCTGTCTCACTTTACGGTGTTTGTGCTTGCCTGTGTGGTGGGTTACTACGTGGTATGGAATGTCACGCACGCACTGCATACGCCGCTGATGTCGGTGACCAATGCCATCTCCGGGATCATCATCGTCGGGGCCTTGCTGCAAATTGGGCAGGGGATCGGTGTTGTCACCTTCCTGGCCTTTATCGCCGTGCTGATTGCCAGCATTAACATTTTCGGTGGCTTCACCGTGACCAAGCGCATGCTTGAAATGTTCCGTAAAGATAAATAAAGGAGTAACAAATGTCTGCAGGAATCGTACAAGCGGCATATCTTGTTGCTGCCGTACTTTTTATCATGTCACTGGCGGGACTTTCCAAACAGGAAACAGCACGCGCAGGGAACTACTACGGCATCGCCGGGATGGCCATTGCTCTGATTGCAACGATCTTTGGTCCGGAAGCACAAGGGACCGGCTGGATTATTCTGGCGATGATCATTGGTGGTGCGATTGGTATCCATTACGCGAAGAAAGTTGAAATGACCGAAATGCCGGAGCTGGTTGCAATTTTGCACAGCTTCGTCGGGATGGCTGCGGTTCTGGTAGGTTTCAACACCTTCCTGGATCACGGTGATCTGACCGGTGCCATGCTGAACATTCACCTGGTTGAAATCTTCCTGGGTGTCTTTATCGGTGCGGTTACCTTTACCGGTTCAATCGTTGCGTTCGGTAAACTTCGCGGGCTGATTTCATCCAAACCGCTGATGCTGCCGCATCGCCATAAGCTGAACCTGGCTGCGGTCGTGGTTTCCATCCTGCTGCTGATGATGTTTGTCAACGCGGAAGGCTCAATGTTCGCCTTGATTATCGTCACTCTGATTGCATTTGCCTTCGGCTATCACCTGGTGGCTTCAATCGGTGGTGCGGATATGCCGGTTGTGGTTTCCATGCTGAACTCCTATTCAGGATGGGCCGCAGCGGCGGCTGGTTTCATGTTGGCCAACGATCTGTTGATTGTGACCGGTGCTCTGGTGGGTTCTTCCGGTGCGATTCTGTCTTACATCATGTGTAAGGCGATGAATCGCTCATTCATCAGTGTCATTGCCGGTGGCTTCGGGACTGATGGTTCCGTTTCTACCGGTGATGAAGAGCAGGGCGAGCACCACGAAGCCTCAGCTGAAGAAGTTGCGGAAATGCTGAGTGATGCACGTTCGGTGATTATTACTCCGGGATACGGCATGGCGGTTGCTCAGGCCCAGTATCCGGTACATGAAATTACCGAGAAGCTGCGTAAGAAAGGGGTGAACGTTCGTTTCGGGATCCACCCGGTTGCTGGTCGTCTGCCGGGTCATATGAACGTACTGCTGGCGGAAGCCAAAGTGCCGTATGACATTGTGCTGGAAATGGATGAAATCAACGATGATTTCGAAGAAACCGATGTGGTGTTGGTGATTGGGGCGAATGATACGGTGAACCCGGCTGCGCTGGAAGATCCGAACAGCCCGATTGCTGGGATGCCGGTTCTGGAAGTTTGGGACGCTAAGCACGTGATTGTGTTCAAGCGCTCAATGAATACCGGTTATGCCGGCGTTCAGAACCCGCTGTTCTTCAAAGAAAACACGCAAATGCTGTTTGGTGATGCGAAAGAGTCATGTAACAAGATTCTTGAGCACATCTAAGCGCGCAGTAATTGCGGATCAATCAGGGAGCCTTCGGGCTCCCTTTTTTGATCCGGTTAATGACTTGAAGTCTATTGTAGTATTGAGGAAGTCGGGGAGTTCGAATCTTTTCTCGCCAACTTCGCCGTTAATCCTTCTGATGAATGACAATTTGCTGACATATCACCGGAATTGAGTGATACACTTGCCGCCATGAGAAAGTATGTCTTATTGTTTTCGCTGTTGATTTCAGGGGGAAGCCTTGCATCAACGGATACCTTATCTGATCGCATTGATGCGGTCCGTTCTGAGTTACTCAACAGCGAGCCGCTGGCGACGTACGATTTCAGGCAGCTACAAAGCCAATTCCCGAATCCGCTGTTATTGCCATCAAGTCTACTACCGCAATCCTCGGCATATCCGCTGAAGTCTCTGAGACGGCTTTACGCCAATGCGATCAGCTGTAAAGGCCCCTGGCCAGTCAGTCCGCTGGTGACGCATCCGGTCGTTTTTACCCGGGCGATTTGCAATAACACGATCCTGCCGAATGGCTGGTTTGTCCGTTCAGGTTATATTCATCCGGGCGGTGGTAGTTATGCTTCCCGATATATCGAGAAACATCCGGAAGCAGCCCAGCAGTTGGCGGGCTATTTGCACATTCAGGAGCGGGAGCTGGCGCCGACCAATACGGCGCTGGGTCGGCTTCAGCGCATGAGCGGCGAAGAGATCCAGGTGTATATTGCCGGTGCGAAAACGTTCATATCCAACGGTGAGCTCTGGATCCGAAATGGCAATGAATATTATGTTTATGATCAACCGGCCTGGTCGTTGGCGCTGAACAAATATGACATGCATTTTATCCGGTTGAACCAAACAGACTTTTGCCTGGTCAAAAGCGGCAACATCTGTTGGCAGGAAGAAGATAAATCGCAACTGACGTTTTATCTGCTGGTCGGTTTGCTGGTCGGCAACATCGCGTTGCTGGTTGGCTGGGGTGTGTACCGGTTGCGGATCCGCCGCCGTGCCATGCAAGAGCGCATGCTGGTGCTGCAGATTCTGACTCACGAACTGCGGACACCGATTGCGAGTCTGGGCATGACGGTTGAGGGTTTCCGCAGGCACTTTGATGCTTTGCCCGAAAGTCTATATGATGAATTCAGGCGGCTCACCGACGATGCCAGGCGCTTGCGCCAGCTGGCCGAGGCCAGTAAGGATTATTTGCAGGCAAACCAACAAGAATTAAGCGTTCAACAGGTCGATTCCTTCAATGAATGGATGGAATACCTGAGTGAACCCTATGCAGACGTCTCTCTCCAGTTGGCAGAGGATCGGTCTGTCTCGGTCAATATTTACTGGCTGGGCACTTGTATTGATAACCTGTTATCCAATGCCCAGAAATACGGCACTGCGCCGATCACTTTATCGTCATCGTTTCGTGATGGAAAGTTGATTGTAAGAGTTGAAGATAAGGGACAGCTCGGGTCGAAAGACTGGGCTCGATTAAGAAAGCCCTTTGTGAGTGAAAAAGGCCTGGGGCTTGGTCTTACAATCGTAGAATCGATGATACGTAGAATGGGCGGACGAATGAAGTTACAAGGTCCGCCTACCACTTTTATTTTGGAGATACCGTGTGAATCAAACTCTGCTTCTGGTTGAAGATGACCAAAATTTAGCTGCTGGTTTGCTGGAAAGCCTGAGAGAAGCAGGCTACGAATGCCTCTACGCGGATTGTGCAACAAAAGTCGCTGATCTTTGGCCCCAGGCTGATCTGGTGGTGTTGGATCGTCAGTTACCTGAGGGTGACTCTCTGGATTACCTGAACGGCTGGCTTGAGATTAAACATACGCCGGTCATTCTACTGACAGCCATGGTGTCTATTTCTGATAAGGTCGATGGTCTGGACTCAGGTGCAAAAGACTACCTGACCAAGCCGTTTGCAGAAGAAGAGCTGTTGGCGCGGATACGGGTTCATCTTCGCAATGGTGATGATCAGCCGGCTCAGGCGGCCAATGTCATTTCGGTCGGTAGTATCAATATCGATCTGGACAGCCGGGAAGTGAAACAAGGTGAAGATATCATCGTGCTGACGCGCACCGAATTTGAACTGCTGGTCTTTTTGGCCAAGCATTCGGGTCGCGTGTTTACGCGGGATGAATTGCTGGATCAGGTTTGGGGTTATAACCACTATCCGACCACGCGAACTGTTGATACTCACATTCTTCAGTTACGACAAAAGTTACCGGGTATTGAAATCGAAACCCTGCGCGGTGTCGGCTACCGAATGAAATCATCGAAGTAATGCGAAAACAGCTTTCTTTAACCTGTTCGTTATTGTTCCTCAACTCGGTGCTGGTATCACCGAGTTTTGCCACGGGTTGGTTTGCCGGGCAGGATGTCTACACGGTCGCTCATCAGCGGTTGCTGGAAGGGAAAACGGCTGACAGCTTCGGCAGTATGGTACAAGCCTGGCAGCAGCAGCCTGACGGTACCCAACAGAACAACCTCAATCAGCTGTTGAAGTTGGCGATCACCGAAGATTGTGGCCTTAGCTTATCGCAGAGTACGTTGCCTGATTGGTTGCCCAACCTGGCGATCCAGCGGGAAGTGATACAAAGCGTCAACCAAACCATGCTGAAGCTCTCGATTAACGGTACCAGCCGAACAGAGCTGAAAGAAATCCGGTTGTCGAAATGGCCGGATCAGGACGTGATTGCAGCAACACCCCGGATCGCAGAAGGGGGGTACTTCAATGTCGAAGCGCGTCGACTGGATGCGCCCGTGGAAGCCGGCCTGTATCAGCTGACCATTACCACGGCTCAGGATGAAGTGCTGAATCAATGGATCCTCTTGACGTCCCCGTTGGCGAAACAGCGGATTGGTTGGAAAGACAGCAAGAACTGGCGAATCGAACAGGGTGGGCTGCCGAATCCGGCATGTCCGTCGGAAGTGCTGTCGATGAGTCTTTATGATCTGAATGACACCAGCTGGACGCCGCTGTGGACCGAAAATGTCGATGGCCGGCTACCCACCACTTTACCGGTGATTGATGTCGCGGACGGACGCTACTGGTTGAGCGTTGGACTGATTGAAAGCCGCTGGCAAGGCAATATTGCCATTCTTGATATTCAGCGTATCACCCGCCCGGTCGATTTTCCGGGCTTCTGATCCGGTCAAAGCCCTCAATGTGAATCAGAGACTAAGCTCGCTCGGTTGCAGAACTGGCGGGCTGTTTTATCTTTGCTGCCACGCTGCCACGCCTCCATGGAATCTTGTTTTTGTATTAAAGATGTATTTTCATCGCAACTTTAAAGGTGTATTATTCATGCATGTTTAGATTATGCGATAGGTAGCCGTATGATGCAGATTCTTGATCAAGCCAAGGAGCAACGGATTCCACCACTTTTTCGTCTGGCCTTTCGGCCGTTTTTTCTGGCCGGAAGCGCTTTTTCGGTGATTGCCATGGTGATTTGGGCCATGTTCTGGTCGGGGACGGTCAATCTTTCTGGCTGGATGTATGACAATCCAATCTGGTGGCATAGCCATGAAATGCTGTTTGGCTTCACCGGGGCCATTATCGTCGGCTTTCTCCTGACGGCGGTGCAAAACTGGACCGGCAATCCCGGTGTAAGAGGATGGCGGTTAGCCATTATTTTTTGTTGCTGGCTCGTGGCACGGCTTGGGCTGCTTTTCTCATCGCCTGGCTGGGTGTGGATGGCATTTGACTTACTGTGGATGCCGTTGGCCGCTTATTTCCTGGCGAAGCCAATCGTTCTCCGAAAGCAATGGAATAACCTGTTTTTCTCACCGCTGATTTTATTGCTGACTTACTTAAATGCGCGCTTTCATTTGATTGCACTCGGTATGTCTGATGACAACGTGCATCACGTGTCGATGGTGGCAATTGTTGCGATATCAGTGATTGTACTGGTTGTCGGGGGCAGGGTGATTCCATTCTTTACCTGGCGAGGCACCCAAACCGAACAGATCACTCGAATCACCTGGCTCGAACGTGCTGCACTGATCCCATGTTGGTTGCTTCTGGCTTGTGTACTCCTGCCTATCCCGGTTGCGATCCGTGAGGTGGCACTGCCAGGATTGCTGGCCGCGACGGCTGTATTTAACCTGCTGCGTTTTTTACGTTGGCGGACCTGGTCAACGTTGGGTGTGCCGCTACTGTGGCTGCTGCATTTTGCTTATTTGTTTATGATTCTCGGATTGTTACTGCTTGCCGGGCAACAAATTACGGGGGCTACAAGTTACAGTGTCGCGCTCCATTTTCTCACGGTGGGTGGAATTGGGGCAATGATTCTGGCGATGATTGCCCGAGTCTCGTTAGGCCATACCGGGCGTCCGCTTCAGATTCGGCGCTGGATGGTTGCTGGCTTTGTCCTGATGATGTGTTCGGCTTTAGTACGGACATTATTGCTGATGATTTTCCCGACGCTGGCAATTAGCAGCTATATGGTTTCTGCGCTGTTGTGGGCTTGTGCATTCGGGATTTTTACTGTGGTTTATTATCCAATCCTAACTCGTCCACGGCTGGACGGCAGACCGGGTTAGTGACAATGGGTATTTTTATGCCTAAAATACTGCTCCATTTTCAATGAGCAGAAATACATATTCATGCTGAATAACACGCCAACATTGACGCACGAGCAGCAGCAGCAGGCTGCTGACCGAATCCATGAACTTATGGCTCAGGGGATGAGCAGCGGGCAGGCCATCATGATGGTTGCGAATGAAATTCGCGAGGCTGACGCGAAAAATAAGGCACAGGACGGCGACACAGACGCTGAATAGTGCGACAAGATCGGATATAGACAGGCACTAAATGGTGCCTGTTTTTTCATCAAATTGTGCGTAAAATCTCAACTGTGTCAATAGGGTTTAGCAAAGTGTTCCGGGCTGAAATACACTTGAAGCGTTAGCTTTTTTGTATGAACTTTTATACAGGGGGGGCGGATGAATAATCGGTACTTAAAAGCACGTACGTTAGCCAGAGCGAAGCATCAGGGCCAAATGTATGGCAGTGTCCCGTATTATGTCCACCTTGAAGCGGTATCCCGCCTGGCAAGCCCGTTTGGGACTGATGCGATGGTTGTCGCGCAACTTCATGACGTTATTGAAGACACGGAAACCAGTGTTGATGAATTGGCCGCAGATTTCGGGTTTCTGGTTGCCGATGCCGTCGCCTATATCAGCGATGGTAAGTTGGATGACCGGCAGACACGCAAAGCTGAAATTCATCAACGTTTGGCCGCGTTAGATGTTGATGAAGAGGCGGCCAGAATTGCGTTGATTGTGAAGGCTTGCGATCGGTTGGCCAATGTTCGCGCCAGCTTATATGGTGAAGCATCCTATTTCAGTGTGTATCAACAGGAACATTCAAGCTTTAAAGAGGCGGTTTATCGCCAGGGGCTATGCGAGGCAATTTGGTGGGAATTGGACAATTTAATTAATCGTTCTCAGGCATCCTGAGAACGATTGCGGCGATAAAAAGGGGCGTGATGCCCCTTTTTTATGGTTTGTTGTTTATTGTTTCTCGATTTTTTTTTCCGTGTGTTCCGGGTCGAACTACGCTTGCTCTTCGTCATAGATGGTTGGGATTGGCTGACGCTTGTGCTGAGTCGCCTGATAAATTTCCACCAAACGCTCGGCTACTTCGGATTCAACCGGCTTACCTTCCAGGAAATCATCGATTTGGTCATAGGTGACCAGCAGGGCGTGCTCATCCGGTTTTTGCGGTGCCAGCTCTTCCAGATCGGCGGTCGGCACTTTCTTCACTAGCACTTCCGGCGCGCCCAGAGTTGCGGCGAGCAGGCGAACCTGACGTTTATTCAGACCAAACAGCGGCGCCAAATCACACGCCCCGTCACCAAACTTGGTATAGAAGCCGGTAATATTTTCTGCGGAATGATCAGTGCCCAGAACCATCCCACCCACTAGACCGGCGATCTCGTATTGAGCAACCATGCGGGCGCGGGCCTTCACGTTGCCTTTCACGAAATCTTGTTTAATGTGGCACTCAGGTGCCAGCGGCGTATTTTCCAGGGCTGCTAACGTACTGGCATGCAGGCCATCTACACCATTTTTAATATTCACGCTGATCGAGTGGGTCGGTTGAATAAAAGACAGCGCCATTTGGGCTTCGTCTTCATCATGTTGCTCACCATAAGGCAGGCGAACCGCGATGAACTGATAGTCGTGAGAATTGCTTTCGTCATTTAGCCGGTTAATCGCGAGTTGCGCCAGGCGGCCACAGAGGGTTGAGTCGACACCGCCGCTGATCCCAAGAACCAGAGACTTACATCCGGTTTGTTTCATCTTTTTTTGGATAAAACTGATACGGCGCTGAATCTCAAAATCGACATCAATTTCCGGTAAAACGCGCATCTCCGCGCGAATGAGCTGTTCCATAGTGAGAGAATCCTCAGGGCATTGCCCGCTTTCTAACCAAATAGCCGAACTGAAGAAAAAATTTCAGTCTTAGCATTAAACCTTTTCCAAAATCATGCGATAACTCTTTAAGAGGATCAATCCTGAACAAACGATAAAATCAAATAAATCGTAAATTGGTATAAAAAAGGGCCACATTCGCTATGTCAGTATCGATTGCCGTTTTCGGTAGTGCATTTAACCCACCGAGTTTAGGGCATAAATCCGTGCTGGAACGGTTGCAGAATTTTGATCGGGTCTTACTTCTGCCGAGCTTTGCCCATGCGTGGGGCAAAGTGATGATCGACTATGAGGCCCGTTGTGAACTGGTCGAAGCGTTCATCGCTGATTTGGGGCTACCGAATCTTGAGTTATCCCGGCTAGAGCAGGAGATGGCGGTGGATCAGGAATCGATTACCACATTTGCTGTGTTAACTGAGCTGCAGAAACGCCACCCCGACGCGCAACTGACGTTTGTCGTCGGACCGGATAACTTCTTGAACTTTTCTAAGTTCTATAAGGCGGATGATATTTTGGCACGATGGCAGGTGCTTGCCTGCCCGGAGACTGTCAATATTCGGAGTACGCAAATTCGTGACATTATTGTCAATAATGGCTGTATTTCACATTTAACAACACCGCAAGTCGCTAAAATGCTCAAAGATAGAGAACGTTATCGTTTCCAATAATTCTAAAATGACGTGTGTAGAGTTTGGTAAAAAAGGCAGGGTTTCGTGAGTTGTAGATTGATTTCACATGCCGTGTTTTTGGGCTTAAATCTGTGGCCCGCGGGGATGGTGTGGGCGCAGGCGTGTCATATGTCTGCGAATGCATCCCTGCAAATGACGGCGGAAGAACAAATTGTGTATGAGCAGCCGTGTCAGCCGGCGGCAATCGCGATTCCGGAACCAGTGGAACAGACATCCTCGAGTGAACTGACCCTGGGTGATGGAGAGGGGCAACAGGCAGGAGAAGAGGGGTTTTGGGATAATTGGGCCGGGCACAATAATTCTCCGGTGTTGTCTTCAAATACCCGATCCACCTATTACGGCGTTGGCGTATGGTTGCCGGAAAAATACCAGGATCTTGATGTGATGACGCTGGAGGATGCGCAGCAATGGATTAAGAACCACGGCTTGCAAATGAGTCTTGGCGTTGGGGGAGAAGACGGACGTTCGGCTCGGTTCCGTGTCGATTACCGCTGGCATGAAGAGCGTCTGAACGATCTCTTTTTACAAGTGGAAATCCCATTTCAATAATCTGTCTCGGTGTTTGTGCGTAAAACGGCACTGAAACCCGAGACAGTTGTCGCTGGCTTATTCGAAGTGATGACCGAGGATCGGCTGAGCCAGTGCGTTCAATGCCTGGTGGCTGGTCTGGAGGGCTTGGGCAATTTGCTCAGGCTGACGACCGGAGCGAGATAGTCGCAAAGCTTCCCGCATAGTTAAGCAAGCTTCGAACTCATTCACAGTACACCCCAGATAGGTTGGCAGCTTTTCCAACATTGCCGGTGCCGTGATTTTCTCACCTTTGATAAGTTGAGCCAGTTGCGCAGCTTGCGTTGGATTCAATCCAGGACAGATCACCTCGGTACTGACACGCAAAGTCGTGACTTGATCAGCAATCACGCTCAGCAGGTTTTTCTCAACAGATTGAGGTTGAGTCAGCGTGGTTGGATTACTTTGGTGACGTTGTAACTCATCAAGTAGTGCATGCAGCAAAGGGCTGACGGCGAAAAAGCCAGCTTCACGGCACAAGGGCGTGGTGAGCCGAGAAGAGAAGGAGACCGTGTCGAAACGCGAGCCCGGGAGCACCGTGAGGGCGTGCAGGCAGTTAAAAGGGATCCAGAATCCCTGTCCTTTCGGCACCAAAAACTCCTGATGTCCCAGCCGGAATAGCGCAGCACCTTCGTGAACGACAATCATATAGGAAATATGGCTTTTGCGGCGGGATCCCACATGGAGGAACTGCTGAAGGGTATGCGAAAATTCTATAGCTTGTTTCATAGTAAGTCTCTGGCAGAAAAGCACGCACATATTGTTCTGTTTTGTCGAAAGCGTCAATAACGTCGTAGGATTGATGATTTAATTGGCGCTTTTTTGGCTGAAATTGCTACGCTAACAACAGACATCAGGAACGAAACTGGGATAAGGTGCGTGAAATCTATGCATTTTCATGTGGTATGACCTCCAACCATTCATGATATGGGGCCATGTCATTGGGCAAACTGATAAATCTGCGTAAAATGTCGCGGTTCTTATTAAAGATGAAACATTATTGTGCAAACAACAAACAACGATATTTATAAAGAAATACGCCCTTATAACGATGAAGAGGTTAGTGGGGCGATCGCGCGTCTGGTGAATGACAAGGAATTCATTACGGCTATCCTCAACTACCGTTTCCCGCAGTTCTCCGGTGTTCTGGGCTGGCTGTTGATCCCGATGATTAAGCGCTTTTTGATTTGGAAGTGGTCAAACGTCAAGACGGTTGCTGACGTGCAGCAGCAAGTGGCACGGTACATGGAAGCGACCATTGATCACTCATGTGACGGTGTCACTCAAAGTGGTCTGGACAAGCTGGACCCGAACCAATCCTACCTGTTTATTTCCAATCATCGGGATATCGCAATGGATCCGGCGATGGTGAACTGGTGCCTGTACAAAAATAACTTCCAGACGCTTCGAATCGCTATCGGTGATAACCTGCTGAAAAAGCCTTGTGCGACAGAGCTGATGCGACTGAATAAAAGTTTCATTGTAAAACGCTCGGCGAAAGCGCCGCGTGAAATGATGAAAGCACTTGGGCTGCTGTCCAGCTATATTTCTCACTCCCTGGAGACGGGCAACTCAATCTGGATTGCCCAGAAAGAAGGCCGAGCGAAAGATGGCGACGATAGAACTGATCCGGCTATTTTAAAAATGTTCTATATGGAAGGCCGGAAGCGCAAACAGGAATTTAGCGAATTCATGGCTGGCCTGAATATTGTCCCGGTCGCGATCTCTTACGAGAATGACCCGTGTGATGTTGCTAAAGCCAAAGAGCTTTATGAGAAAGAGACCCATGGCAGTTACGAGAAAGGTGAGTTCGAGGATATCGAAAGTATCGTTCAGGGAATTGTTGGGCAAAAACGCCGGATTCATGTCAGCTTTGGTGATGTGATTCGCGCCCCGGCTGAGACGCCTGAAGCACTGGCGGAAGCGATCGATCAGCAGATCGCCGTCAACTATCATCTGTTCCCGGCCAATTACATTGCAGCCGGTATTGAGGATGAAACTGCCACTGAAGCAGAGAAGGCCCGGTTTACAGAGAAGCTATCGGGTTTGCCACAAGGGGTCGCGGATATCCTGAAGAAAATGTACGCTTTCCCGGCGTTGAAAAAGCAATAAAGCAATAGAGTAAAAACCAGGCAGCAGTGCTGAGACTGCTGCCTGCTTTTGGCAAAGGGGCGGCGTTGACTGGTTGGCAGTCAGAAAGCGGGTTCCGAGATTGGGCTGAGCGTTCGGACGATGACCTGGGGCGACAACACCTCAACCCGGCGATTGCGCTGCCTTTCTTGTTGTTGATCCACATTCGTGACAGGGTCACTATTTCCGGCTGCAACCAGCTGGATTCGTTCCTCCTCGATGCCAAACACGGATGCAATGTAAATTGCGACCGTAAACGCGCGCTCGTAGGAAAGCACCACATTCTCTTCTTCTGTACCACTGTCATCACTGTGGCCAATCACAATGACGTAACTGTCTGGGTGCTGTCGCAGGCGAATGGCAATCGGATCCAGCATACGCTGACCATCATCAGTGAGCTGATAACTGTCTTTGTCAAAGTAAACGATTTGCCGCATTTCGGGAAGCTCTGTCAGCAATATCGCGGCAGGGGGGACAGCAGGCGGGCCGGATCGCTCCGTATTCTCAGTGACCCTGTCACCTTCCGTTCCGCACGCCGTTAACAGCAGACTGCTAAACAGCACACTGAATAGAAGAGAAAGCAACTGTGGGCGACCTGGCATTGCGGAACCCGGAATGATCAAACACTCCTTTAGGTTTAGAACATCTGTCCGGATCCACAACTGAATTGTTGAGACGAAGGCTAGCCTTGGGTGATCGGATTGAGCTCGCGGTATGGCGGCACCGACATGCGCTCTGACATGAAATCGATAAATGAACGAACCTTGGGTGCCAAATATTTACGGCGCGGGTAGACGGCGTAGATTGGTAGCTCGACATCCGCTTTCCATTCCGGCAACAACTGCACCAGCTTTCCGGTATCGAGCTCGTCGGTGATCAGATAAGTGGCAAGATAAGCGATCCCCAGTCCGGAAATTGCAGCCTCCAACACTGCCGGGGCATTATCAATTCGGTAGTTCCCACGGGCACGAACGGATTGGCGAACGCCATCACGGACAAATTCCCAGTTCACGTATTTTCTCTCCCGGCTCTGGTAAGTAATGCAGTTATGTTTGCGCAGCTCCCCCGGAGATGCCGGAGCGCCGTATTCGGCCAGATATTCAGGGGAAGCGACCACCGCGAATCGGCAATCCGCTAATTTGCGTGCAACCATCCCCTCCGGCGGATGTTCATGGATGGCGACCCAGCAGTCAAACCCTTCTTCGAGTAGGTTAGGGCGGTGGTCAAACAGGCTAACCTCAAGCTCCAGATCCGGGTGAGCCTTCTGAAACTCGGCCAGAGCTGAGGTGATGTGCGAGTTTCCGAATGACTGGGCAATACCGACCCGTAAGACGCCTTTAATCTCATTGCGATAGCCCGCCACCATGGCTTCGGCTTCACTGACGGTATCCAACAGCTGTTGGCCATATTCAGAATACTGCAGGCCGATCTCCGTGAGCGCAACGGCGCGAGTGCTTCGCTGAACTAACTGGCACCCCAATCGCTCTTCCAACATTCGAATCTGTTTGCTGACCTGTGATTTTGAAATTCCGAGCCGTTCTGCGGCGCGGGTAAAGTTCTGTTCATGGCCGACAGTTGCCAAGATCACCATTTGTTGAAGATTTTCTAGCATAAGGGGAGGACCGCAATTAATAGACGCTGAAATTATACCATTGATAGTTAGGCGGTAAATGGTTCAGTCATCAACCTGTGACAATGTCACACAAATCTTCACCAGTGCTTGTTCGTCGATATGCTGCTTTACCAACTGTGCCTTACAAGCCATCTCCAATTTCACCGTAGCACTTGTTCCGTAGCTATGCCGCATGTTGCCTGAAACGGTACGGTGCACAAAGCGATAGCCCTTCGCAGTTCCAGCATATTTTTCTGATTAATCTCAATCATGTAACGTGTCGGCGTGGTGGTTTTATTTGTTTATTTTCAATTACTTAAAGTTATCGTTTCTGGCTGGGGATAATGTGGTGGGGTGTTTTGTTATTAAATTACAACCGGGGTCGTGTGTTAGTGAAATCTTCTGTTTACTAGAATCTGAAGATTCTATTGATTTCAATCATTCACTGTATCAAGCTGAACGATTTCATTAATGAACTTGGCGCGAGTATGATTCAGGCTCCGAGGAGGTGTTATGTATCTAACCGTTTTGTTTCGATTTTTTGTGCTGGGGCTCTATAGTTTCGGAGGCCCGGCAGCCCATATCGGCTTTTTTCAACGTGAGTTTGTTCAGCATCGAAAGTGGCTAAGCGAGCAAGACTTTACGCAGGCAGTTGCGTTGTGCCAGTTTTTGCCCGGCCCGGCGAGTAGCCAGCTGGGAATGTATATTGGCTATTCAAAAGCCGGTTATCTGGGCGCATTGGCAGCATTTATCGGATTTACCTTCCCGTCATTTATCCTGCTGACGGTGTTGGCGATGGGGGCTCATGAGTACGCCGGCAATGCGATGATCGAGAGTGTGATTAGCGCCGCGAAGCTATTGGCTGTTGTCGTGGTTGCTGATGCGTTATGGGGAATGGCGAAGAAAAACCTCACAAATGCCATCACCATAGGGACAGCTGCACTCACCGCGATTAGTGTTTATTTCAGTGAAGGCCTCCTGGGGCAAATTGTCCCGATCCTATGTGCTGCAGGCGTTGGTTACGTGATTGCTTTGAGCCGATTGGCGTCTGAGACATCGGCTGCGCACTCAGCTTCACCTATCCGACCAAACCTTGTTTTACTTGGCGTGTTTATAACCCTGCTGATTGGGTTGCCGTTTATCTCGGAACAATCAGCTTGGATTAACTTATTTAATATTTTCTACCAGGCGGGGAGCTTCGTGTTTGGCGGCGGGCATGTGGTGCTGCCGTTACTCGAGCCTTTGGTTCATGGCATCGTGAATAAAGAAACATTCCTGAGTGCGTACGCCTCAGCACAGCTTGTGCCAGGACCGATGTTTACAATGGCCAGCTATCTTGGTTCGGCTGCCATGGCAGAGAATCCGTTGCTTGGTAGTGCAGTGGCAACACTGGCTATTTTTCTACCCGGCGGGTTATTGCTTTTCGCGTTTCTGCCTGCGTGGTACGCACTGATGGCACATCCTAAACTCAAGTTGTCTTTGATTTTAGTGAATGCAAGTGTAGTCGGATTGCTGGCAAGTGCTTTTGTTTCCCCCGTGATTCAGACTTCGATTACGTCAGTTCTGGATGTCGCAGTCGTCATGATCGGTTATGGTTTGCTGAAAAATCGGCAATGTCCGGTGTGGTTACTAATCATCATATTCACCGGTTATACGTTGTTTATCTAACCTAAGGAACGGATAAGCAAGAGATTCGTGCAGCGGCCATGAGTGCCGCTGTATTTTGATTACTCTAACGCACTATAACTTAATGATGTTGCCCTAAAACCTCTAATCACATCAAAACAAAAACAAACGAGCTGGTTATAGCATCTGTACAACCAGAGCATGATTCTTAATTTTCAGCTCAGGACGAGCTGTCTTAAGCAACGATTGCTTCATATCTTCATCATCCAGGCGATAGACGGGTTGTGTGAGGATAAGATTCCCGACCATCTCGATGATAGGTGAGAGTAGCTGTTTGGCTGCGAAATTATTGAAGGTATCCGGGGTGAGATCGAGCGACTCTACCTTTAAGTCCTTGAGGAAAATCGCCCCCTCGTTTTTGTCGTAATATGGGATGGCACTGAAGTTTGCCTGAATTGCGACTTCCTGTTGCGGCTGGCCGGTAATCATAATCTTGGCATGAGATTTCGCATCTAGATTCACCCGATCATTAGTAACCCGACCAATGCCGATTTTCAGATCGTTAAATTTTACATTGGCATGCGCAAAACCTTTAACGCCAACCGTCCGTTCATAGCTGGCACGGCTATCTAAATAATCCTGGATCTCTGATTCAGTCACACTGTAACTTACGCAAGACACCAACATTGTCAGACAGAGCAGGACAAGAATACTTCTCACTGAGCACACCTAATCACTCATCAAAATATTGATAAGTATTAACCTTGGCCCGTCATGCTGCCAGTGCGGTTTCGAGATGGTTAAAAGCAGTGTTTAAATTCTTCTTTATAGAGGTCGGCGAGTTTCTTCCTGTATTTATCACCTTGCTTGCTGGTGTATCCCTGGCGCATTTTCTTTTGTATTTTTTCAATTTTCGCCCGGGTTTTTAAGCACTTCTCCTTAGAATCACTTTTTGCATCTGCAGTAAAAGCACCAGTCATCGCGATGCAGACAATCATCGTCACCATTGTTTTATGAAACATACACTAAGCTCCTATTTCAACCAGGCATTGATGATAAGGGAGATCTCAGCGAGCGATGAAGATATTGCAAATTGTATTGGGGGAGGATACACAGGGACGATGAAATCGCTGACAACTCAATTTCGCGAAAGTGCGAAGAGGATTCAGAAGAGTGCCTTACCAGGGGAAAAGCACTCTTCGTTGTTTGTTATGCCGTTTCAGAAAAGAGGACTTCTAAATCGTAGTTACATCGTAACAGGTTGTTTCTTAGTTTCTTCAGCGAGTTCACTTGCAATTGACGGATTCGTTCGCGTGTCAAACCGACTTCATCCGCGACTTGTTGTAGGGTTTGAACCTCATAGCCTAAGAGGCCAAAGCGCCGGCAGATGATCTCTTTGTCCCGATCGTTCAGACAGTCCAAAACAGAAATTGCAAGGCTCGCAACATCCTCGTTGCCAATCACTGTGTCTGGTTTCATTGATGAATCATCTGCGATGAAAGCCGAAATGCTCTGAGAGTTACTATCATCAGAAATCGCCTGATCGATCGAGACGACTGGGGTATCTAAGGCCAGTACCGTAGAAATTTCTTCAACATTGCGTTCTAACTTTTTCGCAATATCTTCGTGGCTTGGTTCCTGACTCGAGCTTTTCATTAACTGCTTATGCGTTCGAATGATCGTATTAATCTCTTTGGAGACATGTACGGGGAGGCGAATGGTACGAGCCTGGTTGTGAATCGCTCGCTCGATGGTTTGTTTAATCCACCAAGTTGCATAGGTTGAAAAGCGAAATCCTCGTTCAGGATCAAATTTCTCAACTGCGGTGATTAAGCCGATATTTCCCTCATCGATGAGATCACTCAGCAACATGCCACTGCTGCGGTACTTCTTTGCGATACTTACCACAAGTCTTAGATTGCTCTCAATCATCGAAGATTTTGCACTTCGGTCGCCGAGTAAACTTTTTCGGCTATACTGCGCTTCGTCAAACTTTGACAATAAAGGTTTTTGTGCAATATCCTGCAAGTATAAATGTATTACGTCAACGTCAAAACCGTTGATATCATTTCCATTGATATCCATATGATTACCCTCATTAATTTACAAATTTATCGTTATTATTATTTCCACACAAAATTACACTACCATACGGATATGACATATTCTATTCAACAAAGGTCATATTATTGTTTTTAAGTATAATTTTTTGTTATCGATAATTTTTTTATATTCACTTTAAAATTGTCAGACATATTTTGTTTAAATCGATATGTATATCAGTAATAGACGGTGATTCTGCGCCTAAACACTATCTCGTTGTGATATTTTTTTGGTTAGGTTGTTGATTTTTGATGGTTTTGTTTGGGGGTCTTTGGTTTTAGATTGTTTATTTCTGCTTACATGATTCATTTATTCCTTACATTACTATGGTCGAATAGCTGTCATTCCTAGTATATCGTCTGAGAATTACATATGGAGCAACTGAATATGAAGGCGTTCCATTTTTTAAACGTACAAAATTTCACAATTTTTATGCTTTCCAGACTATTCCGAAAATTCAAGCGTTATATTTATGCTTACCGACTGAAGCTCATTTGCGCTCCCGCTAATAAAAAAATGCGTGGTGTTGCACGGGGTATCCGAAACCATAACCCATTAAATATCGAGTACAATCGGCGCAATCAGTGGGAAGGCCAGGTTGGACATGATGGTCGTTTTGTGATCTTCGTAAGTCCGGTCTATGGTTTTCGGGCCGGAGCACGTGTATTGCGCAGTTACCAACGACGCAATATCAATACCGTTCACCGTATCGTTCATACGTTTGCACCCAGCCATGAGAACAACAGTGATCATTACGCCAAAATGGTCAGTCAATGGTCTGGCTTTGGCCTGCATCAACCGCTGGATGTCAGCAGGGATGATACCACTACCAGAATCATTCAAGCCATGGCCAGAATGGAAGTCGGACACCAGTATCCCCTGAAGGAAGTGATGAAAGGGGTCCAGTTAGCATAACGCAATGGGGACTTTGTTATCCTGTAACCTGGCGTCAGGGAGAGCATCTGCCGGGAAGAGTTGAATGCCTTATCTGATTGAACAGAGTAAGGCATTCATCAGTAAAATCGCTTGATTCAGAAGAAGATTCTAAACAGTGAAAAACCCAATGGAGTACAGCAAGTGCAGCGGGCCAGCGACGACAATGTACGATGCCCAGAAACAGATTACCGTGATACAGAAAACACGAAAACTTGAATGAAAGGTGTACTCACTCGAAGCAACAATTTCATTGTTGTTCAGATGAAATCTCCGCGACATTAAAAATGCCAGAACAACATACAATCCCGTAAATGCAAGTCCCGGGATGTTTGGTGGCACGAAAGGCGCAGAGAAAATAAGCCCGATAATAAAGACCACTCCAAGAACCGCCGTCAGCTTTGTGTGGTTGTCTTTCTTCATGATGGCGAAGTTAGCCCACAAGAAATAAATCAATCCGACCGGCCCACCAAGCGCACCACAGGCAACTTGTCTTGGCGAATAAATTCTAGTAATGGCAGTATTTTGAGTGTTGACCATGTCTGAGTAAAACCTTTTAGACGAATAAAAAAACAAGAGAATTCACGATAGTGATGTGTCTAATATCAACGACCAACGCTCCGAGTAAATCTCTGCTTTGTAACCTTACGGGTCACTTCTCAGTAATTCTGTAATTTTCCGCACTGTCACATCCGCGGCATCTATCGCCGTCAGCGTAGCCGGGATGGCTATCGGTGCCAACGTGCTCAAGCACATGAAGCAAAAAGGATGGCTCTTCAGTTTAGTGGCTTCCGGTGGCCTGTCGCTGTTCCAGCAGTGGCAAACCAACAAAGCATACCGACCGCATCCGGTAAGCCGAGACCCAGGCTAAAATCCGCCTGATTGAAACCAGCGACACCAACGCCGCCGAGCTGGACCGGCTCAGCATCGCCCAGCGTGGTTGGAAGGACGAATACCTGTTGCTGATTACCACCACGCCGCTGGTCTTGTGCTTTGTGCCCGGCATGGTGCCGTATATCGACGCCGGGTTCGCCGCCTTAAACACGGTGCCGGAATACTATTGGTACGGCTTGGCAATGGTCTACATCGACTCGTTTGGATTCCGCCGGATGCTGCGGCAGGCTATCGAGAACTGGCATAAAAATAGGTTGGGGGAGCTACGTTAATGGACGTCTATCAAACGGTGCTGGTTGCGGCTGCAACCGGCTTTTTCTCAGCATTTGGCACCGGGATTGCCATGAAAACGGATATTGCGTGGATTAAGAAAATTGTGGAAACACATGAGGCACGCTTGAGAAACTTAGAGAAGAATTACTAAAAATAAGACTCTAGTCACAAGCACACAAAACACAACACATATACTGTTAAGGCCTAACTCACCACAAACCTAAAGGGGTGCTATGACAATTTCTAAAGCGGAATTTATCAAAAAAAACGAAAGCACTATTCAGGAAGTATTTGAAGGGATAAAGCAAAAGTTTGAGCTTAAATTGACTGAACACGGTTATGTTAGTATTGAAATTCCAATTAAACCTTCTTTTGCTGACGGGATTATTATAGAGGCTGAACATCGCCTTCATAATTATCTCACTGAGCTTGGCTGGCAATTAAATAGTAGCTACAGCGAAAAAACACTAAAACTTGAAATCCGCTAACAAAGCCCGCAATCGCGGGCTTTTTCATAACTACAGGCGGGCGAATTACTTGCTGGCACGTTTGGCTTGTGCCTTACGGTAGGCCTTCTTTTTATCTTTTGTCACGGTGTCACTTCGTGGCTCTTTCAGGCGGCGGCCACCACGGAACGGTAATGGCGTGACGACATTGGAGCGTACCGGCACATAATCCAGCTCGTACATCCGTTTCAGGGCATGGAACTCGTCAAACCGGAGCGCCCACGATTCCAATTCCTTGGGACTGAAGCGGCGGCCCTCGGGCGTGACAATCACGCAGTATTCCTCATCAATCCGGAAACCTTGCCAGCGGGTATCATCCGGCAGGTAGCCACGGGCCCGGATAATCAGCAATTTTTCCGCCATCGGATTCACATCAATTTCGCCGGACAGCCAGCGTTTGACGGTAATGGGTCGGACATGAAACCATGCCGCAGCCTGGTCGATATGGTCGAAAGTACGCCAAAAGAGTCGTTTGAATGATTCATGCAGCATGATGAACCTCGCAAAATTAATCGGTTTATCTACGTTTTTTTCGATTGATTGCAAGGCTATTGATTTCTGTTTTCTATCAATCGGGCAAAAATCGCCGACAAATGTCATCATGACCAACAGACCTTGTTCTCAGGCGTTCGAAACTACCGGGTAATCAAAGGGCTTTAAATTGGCTTGATGTTGTTTAACTAACTGTTTCAAAAGGTTTTTGTGGCGATATTGTGGCGGGTGTCCAGACTGACTCAATAAATGTTAAATTCATCTTCCCCCTGTTTACCCTAATTTAAAATGTCCTGTTTGACTCCCAGATTCAAATGTCTCTTCTCAAGGTAGTTCATCCTGCTCAGAAACTGGCTATAGAGCAGGGAAGTCAGGGTTTCTTCCGGCTACTAGCTCTGAATTGTTCAGGGTGAACGAGTACCGGGTTCAGTGCTTCCAATTGCCGGATAGCACGTTGTTGCGCGGTACGTTTCGGCGCTTTTTTGCTACGGCTGCGTTTCTGTTGCTGCTCGAATTCTTCCTGCTTGGCCTGGGCAAATTTCAGCACGGCGCCCAAACGCTTGTTCTCGACAACCTGGCCCTGATCAACATCAGCCAGCTTGTCGAAGGTTTTAAATGCCAGTTTACGATGGCCATACTGGATGGCGATGGTGCCATCGGGCCGGTCAAGTACCTTGACCACTTGATTCACCAGCCGCTGGTT
>NZ_JAZGTF010000010.1:0-243393 GCF_037389125.1 Photobacterium sp. MCCC 1A19761 | reverse complement strand
GCTTCAAGTTTAAACTCGGGACTAAATGTTCTTCTGCTACGTTTTGTCATTGTGTCACCTGTTAACTTCCGAGGTGATGATATCACCTCTAATCAGATGGCCAAATTAACTATGCCACTACAGACATAGGCTATTAATGCGAATATAAATACCACCAAATACATCCACGCAATTGCCTGAAGCGTTTCAATAATGGTTCGATACACTTCCAGCGTCCATCTTTCGGCGGTGAGTTCAAGAATTTGCGTGTCTTTATGAGGCGCGCTGATATACCTTTCGAGCTGATATATTCTTACCCCGCCAGAAATACCAACCACGTAGGCTGCAAACGTCACGTATTTGTGCCATGCACTGCTGATTGGGTCCTGAATGATTCGACTGAATATTGAGGAGATCGGACTGTCGAATATTTTAACCACACAAAATGAGACAGCGATTGCCAAAACGAATGTAACGAACAACAACGTGAAAAACATATATCCCCCAGTTGTACTCTCATGAATCACACAGGCGGTCCCAGCCACAAACTGAAGATGGCACAAACTCAGCCAAACATCATGTCAGTATCCACAGGGAGGATCATCAGGGCAAGCTCTTAAGCCACACAGTGAAACTGGATGTTCACTTGCGTCAAGACACAGAACTGATTGCCTCTGAAATAGATAGGAATTGAATTTTGGTCAGGCACATTTCTGCTTTTGAAAACTCATGCGCTTGTACCAGCGCGGTGACTTCGTTGAGTGTCAACCGATGCCCATGCGGCTTAAGTGCAATATTTCCAGCTTCACCAGAAAGTAAACTGTAGCTTTGTCCTGTCGAATCGATGATTCGATCGTTTTCACGCCAGATGAGCGACTCAGACTCATTCATGAACTCATCCTCTGAAGCGAGATAAATCAGTTCATCGTCACCTTCGAGGTGAAATACACAAGGCCACTCAATCATCAATTTCTCCCGTAAATATACCGAATAACATAGACTCCGCTCATCAGGCTTTACCGCATCGGGTCAGTTCGATTGTGTCATCATAGGGGATCCCATGTCACAATCTGAAGGCGGCACTGACGGAGCCGAAATCTGTGCAGTATCCACAGAGAGAGTCACAAAGGCAAGGTTCTAATGCCCAGCAAGATCGTACTGTCCGACCGGCCACCAGAATAAAAACTTGAGCTCAAGTAGCCATACTCAGAAACATAGCTTAACAGTTGCTGATTGGTTGATTCGTATTCAGCTAAATTTGTATGGCGATGGGCAAGATAAATCCCACCAACAACCTCGCCCGACGCCCTATTCTCAAGATAATCTATCGCTGCATTTATCCGGTTAAAAGCAAACAAGACATCAGAGTCTTGAACGAGATTTCGAACATCAGCCACATCGATATTATTCGGCATTTCTGTAGAAAAGAGCTTGCCTGAAATATTCGCCATGACATCCCAAATCGCAGTCGTATCATGGAATGGGCTTTCAACAAAGGCGACAACGGTTCCTGATTTTTCACAGGACTCTGCGACGACTTGCGCTTGCTGAGGAGAAGCACCAGAAACCAATAGAAGATCAAAAGATGAATCCAGGATGAGTATCTCTGAAAGTTGGCTTAAAGGGATGAAGTATTTCTGATCAACTGAGCCTGCTTCCGGGGCTGCGATCCCCAGCTTCAGTTCACCCATATCAGCACTTAAAGGTTCGAACATTTCATATCCTGCATTGGCGTAATTCTCATCACTTAGAAACCCAGAGCGCCGAGATAAAACTTCACGTAAACCACCTGGTATCCGTGAGCCTGTTACTTCTTGATCTGGACTGACAGTGAATCGATGTTGTCGCTTGGTCGGAATTGCAGCCGCACTTCGAGCACCGCTGTCTCATCAGAATTGTTGTCAAAATCGTACTTCCATGTGTTTCAATTCAATTAGAAACCAACCCGTCTGATTGTGCTTACTTCTCTGCTTCTTTAGCTACCAAGACTAATCATCGCTATCAAAATAATATGAATGACGATTGAAAAGGTTTAAATAATCAGAGACCTTCGGGGGTAATTTCTCTGGTGAAATTGCACGTATAATTTTCAGATTGCTCTCTGCCAAATCCAAGATTAGTGCTTCATTTGCTGGTACGGAGGCACTGTAAAGAAGTACATTCGGAAAAAGCAGCCGATCTGAATTCACTGAGATCACTAACCCCAGTTGTTGATTAGAGAGCTGGACCACACTACCTGGCGGATAAATGCCTATTGAACGTGCCAATAAGGCCATGAATTTATCATTGTACTGCTTGCTCCTTTTTGAAAACAAGACGGACAGCGCGCAATGAGGAGTAAGCCTTTTCGCTGGATTTTGAGGATGACAGAGCCTGTCATATGCATCAGTGACAGCGACAAGTTGCGCATAGAGATCAATCTCTTTACCTTTCAACTGATGTGGATAACCACTGCCGTCAATGCACTCATGGTGCTGGTTCAGAATAGGTTTCGCGGCTGGTGGAAAGTTATTTGCCAGGTTAGCGAGTTCCAGGCTGTACTGGGGGTGCAACTGGAAGTAGTGTTCTTCAGGCTTAGTCAGCGGTACAGTTTTACGGGTGATCGCTGTTGGAATCTTTCCTTTTCCCATGTCATGGAATAAAGCTCCGATAGCAATTGTTTTGATATCTTTACTCGACATGTTATTCGCTTTAGCCACGATCATTGAAAGCACCGCAACATTGAGCGAATGAAAATAGATATCATCCTTCTCTTTTTTATTGCTCATTAGATGCAAAGTAACATTATCCGCCGACAGTAATGTGTCTACTAAACTGTCAACCAATAGCTCCGCTTCTTGAACTGCACTCAGTGGGCGACTATTAATCTTGTTCAGCACAGAACGGAGCTGAGACATCGAATTTGAGAAATTCTTTTCGCAGCGCTGAATCTTACGCCGATAGTCTTTTTGTATGTTAATTTTCTGCTGTTTTTCTTTCCACAATTCTTCTGCAATCAAGTCCAATTTTCGGCTTTCTTCTTCTTGGAGAGGAGAGTGAGCGTGAGAACCAGGAGGCAAAACAGAAGTATCACTTTTCTCGGGGAGCACATAAACAAACTCAAGCCCCATACGCCTGATCAAGTTAATTTGCTGCTGATCTTTAATCTTGAATTCACTGAACAAGAAAGGGTGATCCATCCATTGTAGGGGCAGCTTGATATGAAGTCCTACCTGGATCCGTTCAATTGAGATTTTAATACTTGACATGATAAGCGTAAAGGAGGGCTAATCCGATGATATATTATAATGATTTTGCCCTATTTTATCTCATGAGCGCTCATTGAGAAAGCCGAAACAATTCGTGAATGTAGCCAGTCAGGGGCTTTGATGACTATATCAGCGTAAACTTATCTTGCAGCCATCATTCTAAACAGGTGACACTTGCTAACGGGCCATCTGCACGGGAAAATCTCTTACCGTACAAATCACTCAAAAGAATACAACCTGGCACTGCTTGACCGCGGGGCGAGCCATACGAGCGGCCCCTCTCATTCAACACATATCCATGATGATACTTTTTTTGGATTGCATCACGACGGAAAGCGGAGCTGCCGTGAAGTACAGTAGATACGTCGAGACACCAGATCCAGTTGCGGTATAAGCAAATTTCCCGTTAATACCGCAAAACAAATGCCATCAGCATAGAGACCAAATTCCCTGACTAGCTCTGTAATGATGCCGATGATCAGGCCGTACAGTATGCGTCCGGCTCGGGTATCCGGGCTGGTCACCGGATCGGTGGCAATAAAGAAGGCGGCGAACAAAAAACCACCCAGCGTCAAGTTATACATTGCCTCATCCAAGGTATGGCCAAGTGCCACGCAGAGCAAAGCCGACGCTATCATCATCATGAGTGGAATTTCGAGACGAATCACTTTGAGCAATGCCAGAAGTAAACCACCTGCCAGATAACCAATCCATGAGTAATAAGGCGCTATATCATTCAACAAGTCCTTTGATAGCGGTGTTACGCCTGTGACACCGTCAAATGTCAGAGGCGCTTCCAGCAGCCATTGATGGCCCAGTACCTGAGGGACAGTCAGCTCCAATGTCCAAGGCAGTTGTGAAGATGGAGCCGGATAAAGCTGCTGATAAAAACAGATCGTGATCATAGCCAGACCAGCCATGACCGGGTTCAGGCGGTTGGCCCCTAGACCGCCACAGCTATGTTTAACCACTCCTAGCGCAGTAAAAGTAGCGAGAAAGATCATCCACGCGGGAGTCATCAGGGGAAGCGCCCTTGCCATTAATAACCCGCAGACCAGCCAGCTACAATCGGCTAATCCCGCTTTAATCGACTTCTTGCGCAGCCATAGAAATAACACCTCTAACAACAAGGCGAAACAGAGACACCAGCCAGCTTGTAACCAAACGACCGGACCATATTGCACAGCAAAAAGAAATGTCCCAGGCAGCAAAGCGACTGAAACTGCCAGCATGATGCCTCGAACTGAACGTGGCCTTAGGTTCATGGCGCGACACTCCGTGACATCATCTGTTTTGCATCACGAAAACTATCTCTCAACGGTAAATGACTTGGACAGACTTCGCTACAGGCACCACACTCGATACATGCCGTAAGTTGCTCTTGTTGCAAGGTCTTTTTATCTTCCCGTTGGTTTGCCTCATAGAGTTTCAACGGCTGAAGCCCTATTGGACAGGCGTCGGTGCAACGATTACATCGAATGCAACTACTTGGTTCAGGACGCCGCGGAAAGAGTTCAACCGAGCGAGCGATCAAACAACTGCTTGTCTTACTGATAACAGCAGATTCGTGACTCAGTAAACGCCCCATCATTGGGCCACCGACATGAATGCCGGTATGGTCTTCTCGCAGCGATGCTTGCTTTAACAAATCGGCGACAGGCATCCCAATTGGGACTTCAACATTTCCCGGATTCCCGACATGGCCGGTCAGCGTCACAATACGTGATACCAGTGGTTCCTGATGAAACACAGCCTGACCCAGCTTATAAAGCGTTGCCACATTTAATACCATCACCCCGATTTCGGAAGGTAGCATTCCCGGCAACAAGTTCCGCCCACTGAGGCTTTTTATCAGCATCGGCTGGCCTCCGGCCGGATAACGATGCGGCAGGCAAACAACTTGGGTGGTACTGTTCGCTTCCGAGATGGCTTTTTTGAGTGCAAACATCGCTTCAGATTTATCTGGCTCGACACCGACTCGAATCTGTGTGATAGACAGTGTCTGAGCCAGGTAATCAGCAGCCCGAATAATTTCAGATGCACGCTCACGCATTAAGCGATCATCACACGTGATAAAAGGTTCACACTCAGCGCCATTGATCAACAGCATGTCTGGGTGCCGGGCCCCGGAGATTTTGATTCCGGTCGGAAATCCAGCCCCACCCAGACCAACAATTCCCTTTTCCCACGATAATTGCGCGAGTGCCTCAGCAGATTGTGGTGGAAGCAATGGCTGGTCATCCATCCATTCATCCCGGCCATCTGCTGCAATCGTGATGGCAGGTACAGCTGATTGAAGGTCTGCGACATAAGCCGATTGAAGTGCAACGACCTGACCGGATGTCGAGGCATGGACCCAGGGAGCATGCCCCTGACCTCGGGCGATCACCTCGCCTTTACGAACTTGCTGGCCAATGTTGACGCATGGCGTCGCTTGATGCCGGCCATTACCCAGAGGAATTGATAACAGAGTGCCCGTTGTTGGGCTCACTCGCTGAATACAAGAACCATTAGACAAGGACTTGTAACCCTCAAGCTGAATGCCACCATGCCAGCGATATCCTGCGCGTTGCAAAGGCTGAATTAAACGTTGTAGCCAGGATGTTGGTACTGAATCAGGCTGAGAAAACAATGCCAGTCGCGACACGAATAACTTCCTTATATAAGCGGCTCGAGCCTTATTGATATATTTGTAATTATTGCGAGAGAATAATGATTCACCCGCATTAACGCAAATGCTAATACGAACCCTTATCAAATCGTTTATTGATATTGATACCAAAAAAAGGAAAAAATTTTTTGCCTGGAAGCATAAAGCCTAACTATTCAGACCAGATAGTCATGCAATAAAGGCATTGGTGGGGTGGTATGCCGGGAATTAAATCCTTAGCCGCTTCTCACTTAAGCTATAAACTCTGTTTTACTGATAAACAGGCATATTGAATCATTTTATTGAAACATGTTTATCACGCTTTCATGTTGAATAAACACCATGTGTTGCTCTACCCAGAGAGTCAGGGTGAGAGCGTGAGTTAACAAATTGTAAAATCACCACATGTAAGGCACGTTGGGATCTACAAATAGAGGGATTTTTAACCATCTGCCCCAGGTGTGAAATGCATGAGGTGTCTAATAATCACTCAACCAGCCCGAGGGAATTCACAGCTGTTCAAAAAGTAAACACATGTGATCTCACCCTGCCCAGAGAGTGGGATACGCGCCGGACTTCATCAATCAGCAACCCAGCAGCGCTCTGCAAAAGCAGTGCTGTCAGCTCGCTCAATTTACTTCTGTTTCACTGGAGCTGGGTTCCTGCGCCACCGTCAGCGTCACATAGCCCCGATTATTGCCGTAAAAACCCCAGGCGTCGTTGGCGAAGCAGTACAGATAGCCGGACTTCTTTGGTGTGAACGTCGCATCTTCCCCAATCTCGAAAATCCGAAGTTGACCATGAGAACCATCTTTGCCGGGGTTTTCGCTGTTGGCAATCGCGCCCATCAGGCAAAACCAAGGAGAACTTTCGACTCGCTTGGTGCCGATGAAATTGGCCTCTTCCTTATCAAAAATGCTTTTAAAGGCGGATTCAAGTTTCCCGGTCAGCGTGCCCATCATGCGCAGCAATTCTCCTGGGGAAAACTTACTGTCTATGGTGCCGCCCGGGCCACAAGGGATATTGGAATCCACCCAAGCGCCAGTCGCGTTAAACTGATAGGTCCGGTTGGCTTCTAAATAGATGCCGGTCCAGTACCATTGATGCCTGGCATAGATATCAACGGTGACGGGGGACTGCGGTGACAGGAGTTTGGTCGAGCGATAGGGCCCTTGGGTACGGGGTGGATGCTTACGACGCGCCTGGACGGAGGTGTGAAGGCTCTCCTGACTCTTTTTTTGATCCAGGTTCGGAATGGAACGCGGCGCAGTCACCAACACTTTCATGAAGCCTTTGTGTGATTCGTGCAGCTCATCTTGCGGGTTCGGGGCGACCTGCGTCAGTTGGTGCTGATCCCAGTTCAGAGCCGGAACTTTCTGTTTCAGCTCTTCAATCATCCACTGCAAGGCACCATCGGATAACCCGTTTTCCCGGTACCCCCCGCCGACATCGCTATGCACACCCGGGAACCAGACTTGTTTGACATCCGGGTGCTGACCGGTCGCCCATAACGTCGGACAAAAACTGCCCCGCTCTTCATCAATCGCCACCGCATGGCGAGCACATTCGACTTTGGGACTCAGGCAAACATCGTGGAACTCGTAATTTTTCGGGTTATCAAACAGATCCAGCAGTGCTTTGTCGTTGGGGATCCCCAGCGCACCGACGGTATCCCACACGCCAAGAAATAACACCTGATCAGAATTTGGATAAAAATCGAGATGATGGTGGACTTCAAGATAGCTACGCGATTCCTGCCGTCGATATCCTTCCCGATAAATCTGCTTCACCACTTTGTCGCGGTCGACATCTTTCACATAGGTAAAATCAACGAAACCGTAGCGGACGATCATGCCGGCCAGACTCCTGGCAGAATAAGCGCCGCGGCTGAATCCGAGCAAAATGACCTGATCCCCGGGTTGATATTTATCGGACAACCACTGATAACAGTCGCGGATATCTTCACTAAGCCCGAAACCTAAAATCCCGCCGACTGCGCGATCGATAAACCCACCGGTACCGACACCGGACTGATAACGGGTTTCCTGCTCGCCGGGCTTTGATGGCAGGAAATTGAAGATCTGCCGCACATTGGTGGGGGTCGGAACGCCGCCATCGCTGTTTTCCGGATCATTCCAGGTCCCATCACAGCATACGATTAAATAAGCCATTGCTTTCCCTACCTATATGAACCTAAGCTCGCTATACCACTTGATTAAACCTAGCCAGCAAAAGTGAAATTCGGTGTGATCAATCGCTCAGAATAACGATTCTATGGCGTGTTGTACCCGTACACTCACCGTTTATGGATATACCTCGAAAGACGGCTGCCGCATCGTCACAAACCCGAAGGATCTATTACAACCCATTCGATCCGGCTAGCAAATTCAGCAACCGATAAACGCTTTCCCCGGGAGAACCGACTACACTATCCTCATCGATACACTCGAACCTGTGGGACTCTGATGGACAAAGAAGAAAAAGATGCCGGTATTTTGCAAGCAGTGGCTGAACGGATGGAATCGCAACGCCTGCCCCGCGCACTATCAATGAAAGAACGCGTCGATAACGGCGAAACCCTGAATGATCTCGATATTCAGTTTCTGAAAGAAGTCCTGGAAGATGCCCATCGCGCCATGCCGCTGATGGAGCGTCATCCGGAATGGCAAAACCTGGCTGCCAGCCTGATCAATTTGTATAAAGAGATCACCGATAAAGCGTTGGAAAATGAACAAAACCAATCCGGCAAGCACTAACGCATACCACTAACACATTGATCAAAAACGGACTTGTCGAACGAAACTGTCTCTGATAATGTGTGGCGTATGAACAAGATATCACTATTCCCAATGTCAATGATGTACATGCCTTCTCAGCGAATGCTGCGTGGGATGGTCTGCTTGTTCTAAAGAAAATGCCAAGCAACACCATTCCAACAATTACAAACTGGAATGGTGCGCCAATGAACCCGACTCAAACACCTCAGTGACCGCATCCATTCCAGCGATTTCATTCAACGTATGGAGACGCACTGATGACTTCTTTTGTAACCACGCCGATTTTTTATGCCAATGGTGAACCGCATCTGGGCCATGCCTACAGCGGTATTGTTGCCGACATCTGCCACCGCTTCAGCCAACTCACCGGCGAGGAGAATGTGCTGATCACCGGCACCGATGAACACGGTCAGAAAATTGCGTCCACAGCCCAGGAAGCCGCGACAGATATCGCGACCTTTGTTGATGCCAAAGCTGAGACTTTCTCCGCTTTATGGCCTGAGCTGACCATTCAACCGGATGTTTTCATCCGGACCACCCAACCAGCGCACAAAGCCCATGTTAGCAACGTCTGGCAGCAACTGTTTGAACGCGGTGACATCTATCTGGGTTCCTATTCCGGTCAGTACTGCGTCGCCTGCGAGCAATATTATTCGCCGCGCGAACTTGAGGACGAGCACTGTCCGGTCCACAAAAAACCGGTTGTCACCGTAGCGGAAGAAACCTACCTGTTCCGCTTGGAAAACTATCGCCACCAGTTACTGGATTACTATCTGTCTCACCCGGATCTGATCACCCCGAGTCATTTCCAGGAATCGATCATCACCCTGCTCCGGGAAGGGCCGTTGGAAGATCTGTCGGTGTCGCGGATCAATAACAGCTGGGGCGTACAGGTGCCGAACCACAGCGAGCATACGGTGTATGTGTGGATTGACGCGCTGTTTAGCTACATTACCGCCATCCAGCAAACCGGTCATGCCAGCACCGCAATCGCGCAAACGGCGCACATCCTGGGCAAAGATATTCTGAAGTTCCATGCCCTCTACTGGCCGGCATTTCTGCTGGCGCTTGATCTGCCGCTGCCGAAGAAACTAGTCGTACACGGATGGTGGACGATTGAAGGTCACAAAATATCCAAATCCAATCCGGAAACCACCGTCAATCCAAGTACCTTCAGTCATCAGCTTACCGCCGACGGCCTGCGTTATGCCCTGGTTCGGCAAAAGCCGCTCTACCGCGATGGCAATGTCGCGATTGACGAGCTGGCAGAAGTAATTAATGCCGACCTAGCCAACAACTTCGCCAATCTGGTGAAACGCAACAACACCCTGGTCGTGAAATACTTTAACGGTCAGCTTGAAGACAGCCTCGGCAAATACCTTGATGATGAATGTGAGCAGTTGCTGAGCACCAGTCGGGCACAGCTGGAGCAAGTGATCCGACACTATCAGGACTATGATATTTACCAGGTCACTTTGGTGCTCAAACAGTTGCTGGACCAGCTCAACGCCTTTTTCCACCACCGGACGCCGTGGCTGATCAGCAAGGGACAAGACCGCCGACATACGATCAATACCTGCTTTGTGATCGCCAATGTTCTGCAGCAGGTCGCCCTGAGTTATTTGCCAATCGTGCCGGATCTGAGCCAACGTGTCCTCGCCGAGTTCGGCATTGACGAAGCACAATGGCGCCTGAATCCGAACCTGGCGCTGCATGCGATCCAGATTCAGGAGAGCAACAGTCATTTTGCGAGAATTCAGCTGAACCGCTAAACCGTCAGCACGAACAAACCAAAACGGGCGCCCCGGTGATCACCGGGGCGCCCGTGCCGATGATCAGCCGTTAATTATGCTGAAACCGGACTCAACTGCGAAATATCAAACACCTTATCCGGCCAGCCCCGCACAAATTCTGCCTCGTGCGACACCAGCACCACCGTACCGTCATATCGCATCAAAGCATCCTTGAGCGCGGATTTCACATCCACATCCAGGTGCGTCGTCGGCTCATCCAGGATCAGGACATTGGTGTTCTCCACCGCCAGGCAGCACAGCTTCACCTTGGTTTGCTCACCGCCACTCAGCGTTGCCAGACTTTGCTGCGCTTTGCGGCCTGATACACCAAACCGGGCCAGCTGCTGACGGGCCACTTTATCATTCAGGGCAGCATTGGCCGCCCGCACCACCTGAACCGGGGTGCTGTCCGGGTACGGCCAATATAAGTCCTGGGCAAAATAACCCCACTTGATCCCCTTGGCGGTTTCCACCTGGCCTGAAAGCGCATCCACCTCACCGATCAGCGTTTTCAGCAAGGTCGATTTCCCCAATCCGTTAAAGCCGACAATCGCGATTTTCTCGCCACGCTGGATATCCAGGTTCACCGGCGGCAACAACGGCCGCTGATAGCCAATCTTCAACCCGCGTGTGGCAATAACCCGCTGTGCGTTCAGCGGTGCAGCGGCAAAGTGAAAGTCCGGTGTTTGCTTCTCTTCCGGCTTCGCCAATCGTTCAATCTTGGCCAACTGCTTCTTCCGGCCATTGGCAATCGTCGCATTAACACCGGCACCATTTTTGGAAATATAGGCCTCAAGTTTTTCAATCTGGCGTTGCTGCGCTTCAAATTGTTTGACCAGATGATGTTGCTCCTGCGCTTTTTGTGCCATCGCCTTGGCGTAGTGACCTTTGTATTTTTTGATCTGCTGATGGTCAATGTCACAGATGCCATTGGCAATGCGATCAAGAAATACGGTATCGTGCGACACCACCATAAATGCGCCCGGATACTGCTCCAGGAACCCGCCCAGCCATTCGACATGATCGGCATCAAGATAGTTGGTCGGCTCATCAAGCAGCAGCACATCCGGTTGTTGCAACAACAATTTAGCCAACATCACCTTGTGGCGCTGGCCGCCGCTGAGCGCGCCCATCCGGGTCTCGAGTCCGAAACGGTCAATCCCCAACCCGGCTGCTATCTGGGTAATCCGGTGATCCAGACTGTAGAACTGCTCTTTTTCCAGCAACGACTGCAGTGCCGCGGCCCGGTTGAGCAGCGCCGTCGACGTATCGGTTGCCATCTGTCCGTACAAGGCCATCAGGGTTTGTTCCGCCTCGAATAACTCGGCAAATGCAGAAGCGAGGTAATCCTGAATCGACAACGTCCGGTTGACCGTCCCGTGCTGATCCAGATACCCCATCACACGATTCGGCTGCCAGTGGATTTCCCCCTGATCCGGTAAATACTCCCCTTGCAGGAGTTTTAGCAGGGTACTTTTTCCAACGCCGTTGTGGCCAGTCACCCCGATGTGCTCGCCAGCGTGCAGGGCGAAATTGGCGTCTTGATATAATACTTTGTCGGCAACCTGATAAGTCAGGTTTTGAATCACTAATAAACTCATGTTTTTAAACCATAAAAAAAGGGGCCGGTAGCAATGCACCGACCCCTGGATAACGTTCACTGTTATCTCGTTTCTGATAAATTTCAGATACAAAAAGGCCGGTGATGAAGCATCACCGGCCGCCTTCTCTACCCGTACACATCAGATGCAAGCTGACCTGCGCTTTCGCACATCACCGCAACTGATGAAGATTCAGGTTATTTAAGCTCCGAGCAACACTTCATCGTGTTTGTGCGCGGAGCAAAGCCTTCTCAGGAAGTTCTTAAATAAGATGTACAACATGGTAGAGAGTGTTTAAAAAAAGTTGGTGCGAATCTACCCAAATCGTTGTCGCCTGTCAATGCAACCTGTTGTTTATTTTTGTCCCGGCTCCTCTATCCAATTTTCCGCTACCAAATTTTGAGCCTGTCCTTCGGCGCAAGGTACATCCCATCTCCGGGCTGGGTTTGATACAAGGTATGAAACGCATCCAGATGCGGAAAGATCCCGTTCACCCGATATTCCCCGGGCGGGTGACCATCTGTTTCGAGAAATTTCAGCAAAATGGGCTGGCGAAGATTGCTGCGCCAGACTTTAGCCGCCTGCTCGAAGAAAGTACGATCGGCTTGCTGCGGATCCTGATCCGTGCTCATGATGCGCCGATACGCCCGGTAGGCGATATGCAGGCCATTCAGGTCCCCCAGGATCTCGCCCAGCTCCAGCTCGCCGTTGAGAAAATGTCCCGGCAAAATTTCATACGCATTGGCCTGAGCCACGGCCCGCGCCGCCACCGCATTGGACTTCTTGCGATCTGCTGCTGCCCACCAGTTCCTGAGGTTTCCTTCGGCATCGAACTGACTCCCCTGATCATCAAAGCCATGGCCAATTTCATGACCGATAATGAATCCAATCCCGCCAAATTGCGCTGCATCATCCCAAGCCGCATCGAAAAACGGCGGCTGCAGGATCGCACCCAGCAGAACAAATTTATTCGCCGACGGTTGGTAATAAGCGTTGACCACGGTCGGCGACTGAAGCCATTCATCCAGGTCGACCGGCTGGCTCAGCTTCGCCACCATAAATTCGTGATCAAAGCGGGCGATGGCCCGGGCATTCCCAACGAGATCATCCGGGGCCACTTTCAAGGTACTGCAGTCCTTCCACGCCCCAGGATACCCGACATAGAAACGCATGTTTTTCAGCTTGGCGAGCGCCTCCGCTTTGGTTGCGTCACTGAACAGCGTCGAGCCTTCAATCGCCATGCTGTATTCTTCCTTGATGGTCTGAACAATGTGATTCACCTGGGCCAGCGCTTCACGGCTGAACTGCTGCTCGATAACCCGGCCGGCCAGCATATCCACGTTCTCTCCCAGGAACAGCACCGCTCTGAGCCACTCACTGCGGCATCTCTTTCTGTGAACCGCCCAGCGCCCGTTGATAACGATTCAGCTCATCCTGGAAAGCCTGGGTCAACAACGGCCCTCTTTCAGCCAGCAAACGCATCCGCAGATAGTCTTGCCACACCGCAACCTTAGTTGAGGGAAAGAGCGCATTGAGCGCTTCCAGATACGACGGCTGCTCCAGCGCCAAGACCTGAGGGTCAGCTGCACAAAATTATCCACGCCCGGCATATCCTCCGGGATCGGCGTATTTTCCAACCATGCTGCATTGGCGAAATGATAATAATCTTGCTGAGGCTCTGGCTTGGCCTGCGCACCGGCGGTGACGAGCCAGAGAAGAATAAGGATTGAACGGACCAACTGATGCCACACTGTCGTTTGCATGGGGATGCTCCTGCAAAACCAGTCTCATGGACGACATTATCAGCAGGTATCAGGGAGCTGGATGTCTGAGTGAGTGGCTGGCTGATTGACGTTGACCACACGCGATCATGTTCAAATTCTATAAGCCAGGCTCCGTTTCAACTAAAGCAACCCCATGCATACCGGAGGCAGATCCAGCTCCCGCCAGCCCATTGCATCGCATCTTATGCAGGCTCCCCGCCGCCAGTTATTCAACCGCGTTTGGAAACATCACAGTAAAGGTACTGCCCTGCCCCGGCTCAGAGGTCAGCGTCATTGTCCCGCCAAGATTTCGCACCATTGCCGCTGCCAGAGACAGCCCCAACCCGTAACCTTCCGTATTGCTGCGACTTTCATCGACACGGTACAAGCGTTTAAAGACCAGCGCCTGATGCTCCGGGGCAATCCCAATCCCGGTATCGGCCACTTGCAGGGCGACCCCGCCCTGTGCCAGCGTTGCCGATGTCAGCGTCACCCGCCCGTCGGCTTCAGTAAACTTCAGCGCGTTATCGACCAGATTGACCAGAATTTGTGTCAGTTTATCCGCGTCTGAGTCCATCATCAGACTTGGGGCCGGATCACATTGGAGCTCAATCCCTTTGAGTTCGGCAATGTCCTCGTACCAACTCGACACACGCCGCAAGATGTCATTCACGTTCACCGGAGTTCGCTGCACCGTACGTTTACCGGTTTGCTCATCGTTGAGCTTCATCAGCGCAGTCAGCAGGTTACTCGCCTGCGCCGCATATTCGGAGCAATCCGCCAGCGCATTGGCCTGCAAAGCCGATTTTTCTTCACCTTGCAGCGCGCTCAGCAAAGCATTTTCCGTCGACAACTGAATTCGCGACAGCGGCGTTCGGATATCATGGGCAATCGCATCCAGGGTCCGATCCATGGTCGTCACGACGCCATGCAGCCGCGAGACGGCATCGCGCACGCTGTGGTTAATCGCGGCCAGTCCCTGTGGTACTTCCGCTTCACCGGCATGCCGGGAAAAAGCATCCAGCGTGCCCCGACTCAAATCATCCAGGTGATGGCCCAACACCACGAGCGGCTGCAAGGTATTATGGATCAATCGCCAGATAAACACCGAAGTGAAACACGCCAGTAGAACCAAGGCCAGGAAGGTCATCAGCCACTGTTTCATTGCCACCGGATAACGGGCCTGGTTATCGAGCACCAACCAAAAGGCGTGATCCTTCCCCTGCATCTTGAGCGTCATGTAGGGATTGGCGAGAAACGCGCTGATCCAGGAATGATCGCCGACCTGATAGGCTGAAAAATCGAGATCCGCGGGAATTTGCCGCTCCCCGGCCAGAAACCGGACTTGAGCTCTCTCACCGGGCGTCGCTCCAGCAGCGGGGTTTGGTACAACAAACGCCGCGATATGATTGTCCACCAGTCGTTGCGGATTGGCTCGGATCACATGGTCCAGCTTGTCATCGGATTCAAACTTGAGGATCCGCTGATATTCCACCGATAAGGAGGTCATGATTTTGGTCTCGACCCGATACAGATCGTAGAAGAAAATGCCGCCGACCACGGCTTCAATCACCAGCAACGCCAACAGCAAAATGGCCATAAACTTGCGAAACAGCTGGCGCTGAGTCAGAGCCAGGGCAACTTCAACCTTCTGCTTTGAGGACATAGCCGACGCCTCGGATGGTGTGAATCAAGGGTAAGTCAAAGTGCTTATCCACTTTACCGCGCAGGCGGCAGACCAGTACATCAACCACATTGGTTTGCGGATCGAACTGATAGCCCCAAACCTGCTCCAGGATTGCCGTTTTCGACAGCACTTTTTCCGGGTGCTGCAACAACAACTGCATCAACATAAACTCCCGCTGATTGAGTGGGATCGGCTGTCCGCCGCGGTGCAAGGTATGTTTGAGTAAATCCAGGGTGAGATCGTGATAACTGAGCTGATGCGCAGGTGCGGCCTGAGACTGGCTTCTGCGGGTTAGGATCTGGCAACGGGCCAGCAACTCGGAAAAGGCAAACGGCTTGACCAGGTAGTCATCCGCGCCGGAGCGAAGCCCCAGCACCCGCTCTTCAACGGAATGTTTGGCGCTGAGAATAATCACCGGGGTGGTATGCCCCATGCCGCGCAGCTCGGCAAGCACTTGCAGCCCGCCTTTCTTCGGCAACATCAAATCCAGCACAATCACGTCATAGTGGGCGGTGGTCGCATAATGCAGCCCGTCAACGCCATCGCCTGCCTGAGTCACAGTGTAACCTTCCTGCATAAAGCCCTGGGTCAGAAACCGGGTGATGTGCAGATCATCTTCGATCAGTAATACGTTCACTGAATCTATCAACCTGTGTGGGGAATTACCCGCTCACTGTACCAGCTTTTCTGGGCGAATTTCAGGAACATTACAACCTTGTAATGTTCCTGAAAGCCTCCGGCAATCCCGATGTCGCTAACCTGACAGCACATACCCAAACATCACCCATTCATGGAGGATCACATGACATCTTTGAAAACAACGCTACTGAGCACCATCTTCGCAGGTCTGGCTGCAACGTCTTTCCAGGCCAGTGCTGAGAATCAGGCAGCCACGATTTCGATTGCCCAAATCTCATCAGCCACGGCATTTGCGCTGAGCCAGGAGGCTGTTGCGCAGTGTGCAGCCAAAGGCTACACAGTCACCGCCACCGTTGTGGATGTCACCGGCAACGTCATTGCACAGCTTCGCGCAGACAATGCGGGTAAACACACCCTCGACAGCTCGCGCAAAAAAGCCTTCACCGCCGCAAGCATGAAACAACCGACGGCCAACCTGATGAAAACCATCGCGGATAAGCCGATGTTGCAACCGCTGAAAGATATGGATGACAACCTGTTGCTCCTGGCTGGCGGCCTGCCGCTGACCGTCAACAATACGGTGATCGGTGCCATTGGTGTCGGCGGCGCGCCGGGTGGCCACCTGGATGTGCAGTGTGCTGAAGCCGCGATCAACAAGGTGCTGTAATCATACCGCCCTAACAACATGATTAGGCATCAACCACCCGCGCCGATGGATTGTGCCAAACCCGATAAAAAACAGGCGCTCGATTGAGCGCCTGTTTTCGTTGAAGTCCGGATTACATGAAGTAAAGGCTACATGAAGTAAGAGCTACATCAGCCTTTGTCCTGCGGCTGACGCTTGCTTTTCGGGACATAGTTCAGAATCGAGATCGGCACCGGTTTTTTCGGTGCAAATCCTTCCACTTCCCGGCGATCAATCAGATGGCCCAGGCGGCTTTCGATCATGCACAGGTTTTTGAAGTTGTCTTTCGAGACAAACGAGATCGCCTCACCCGAGGCATTTGCCCGGCCGGTCCGGCCAATCCGGTGGACATATTCATCCGCCGGGAACGGCAGATCATAGTTCACCACACGCGACAGCTCTTCGATGTCGATCCCGCGCGCCGCAACCCCGGTTGCCACCAGATATTTCAGGCTACCGGCTTTAAAATCTTCCAGCAACTGAGCCCGTGCGGCCTGGCTGCGCCCGCTGTGGAACGCTTCCGCTGCAATACCGCGTTTTTCCAGCTGGGACACCAGCTTTGCCGCGCCGTGTTTGGTTTCGATAAAAATCAGCGCCTGATCCCACTGGTTTTCGAGAATCAAGTGACTCAGCAAAGCCGACTTTTTATCTTTATCAACCGTGATCAACCACTGTTCAATATTGGCTTTCGACGCCTGATTGGCGGCGATGGTGATTTCATGCGGATCGATCACCGCAGATTTCGCCAAATCACGCACTTTGCGCGACAGCGTCGCGGAGAACAGCAACTGCTGAATGTCTTCCGGCAGGCGATCCAGGATCTTGTTCAGATCATCGATAAAGCCCATATCCAGCATGCGGTCGGCTTCATCCAGCACCAGCATTTCGACTTCTTCGAAATACACAGCCCGCTGGCCATACAAATCCAGCAGACGACCCGGCGTTGCCACCAACACGTCCACGCCTTCAATCAGACGCTGTTTCTGCTGCTGCTCGTCGACCCCGCCATACATCGCCAGCGACGTCAGCCCCAGGTGCTGACCATACTGGGTGATCTTCTCTTCAACCTGAATGGCCAACTCGCGGGTCGGGACCAGGATCAGTGCCCGGATCCGCTTTTTCTTTTTCGTCTGTCCCTGGCTCAGCTTTTCCAGGATCGGCAACACGAAGCTGGCCGTTTTACCGGTGCCGGTTTGCGCAGCGGCAATCAGGTTCTTGCCTTCCAGGATCACCGGGATCGCTTTGGCCTGGATCGTGGTCGGTTGGGTATAACCGAGCGCTGCCACCGCTTGCGTCAGTGGTTTGCTCAGTCCAAGTTTAGAGAATGGCATGGATCGCCTCAGGTTCATCAAACAATCAGGTCGCGCCTGAAACCGGCGCAACACAAGTAAGCACGGGATTCTATCATGAACCTAGGCAAGCGCTGAGCATTTTTCCGCGTGAAATGACCGACTTCAGGGACAAGCGTCGATCACCGGGAGTCATTCACGCACGGTTTCCTGCGCAGCCAGCTGTTGCCGCAGAACAGCAGCCGCATCACGTGGTGAGTCGGCATGGCAAATGGCTGAGACCAGCGCAATCCCGTCAACGCCCGTTTCCACCACCGCCTCAAGATTAGCAGCGTTGATCCCGCCAATCGCAACGATGGGATAACTGCTTTGGGCAATCGCCATGGCCAGTCCGTCAATGCCCCAGGCTTTTTTGATATCGGTTTTGGTCGGGGTAGTAAAAATTGCACTCAGGCCCAGATAATCCAACGGCAACGATTCGGCTTCAATGAGCTGCTGCTCATTTTCAATCGACAAGCCGAGCAGCTTGTCATCCCCAATTAATCGGCGCGCCAGTGCCGCAGGCATATCGGACTGTCCCAGATGGACACCATCGGCATCGACCGCCAGGACGACGTCGACGCGATCATTGATGATCAAAGGCACACCCGTGCCGCGAAGGATGTCTTTCACCGCCTGTGCCCGCTCGATAAACGCACGAACATCGCCGTGCTTTTCCCGCACCTGCACCATGGTCACCCCGCCTGAAACGGCTTGTGCCACAACCGAGGTCAGGGTCGCGAGATCTTGCTGATCGTCTGTCACCAGATATAAACGATATGGGTTCACAACAACTTTCCTTATGCCAACTTCAGGCGCTGGCGCAACGTAGCTTCATCGAGCTGATACAGCGCATCAAGCAGGTTAAGCTGCAGGCTTCCGGGCCCAGCGGACTGCTCGGCGGCAATTTCTCCGGCAACCCCCAGTACAGCGGCGGCGGCAAGCCCAGTGGTTTCGCCCACTGCCGCAAAAGCGCCGGTCAGTGCCGACAGCGTACAGCCCATCCCGGTGACAAACGGCATCATGGCATGGCCGTTGCGCAGCCGAACCTCGCCATCCGCGGTCACCACGACATCGGTCGCGCCTGAAATCACCACATTGCAACCATAGACCTCGGCCAGATGACGCGCCGCCCCTACGGCAGCTTCACTGCTGTCCAGAGCATCCACCCCTTTGTTCTGGCCTGCTTCTCCGGCCAACGCAATAATCTCCGAGGCATTGCCGCGGATGATCAGCTGCGCTGCCGCCTGAGCGATCTGACGCGACGCTTGGGTACGCAGAGTGCTGGCCCCACAACCGACCGGATCCAGCACCACCGGCTTGCCATGTCGATTCGCTTGCTCAACGGCATAAGCCATGCGCGGCGTCCAGACACTATCCAGGGTGCCGATATTCACCACCAACGCCCCGGCAAAACGCATCATTTCAGCCATTTCTTCACGCGAATGCGCCATGATCGGGGATGCACCCAGTGCCAGTAACGCATTGGCGGTGTTGTTCATGACAACGTAATTGGTGATATTGACCACCAGCGGCTTTTGCTGACGCACGGCATTCAGTGCGGAGACGATAGTTTCGGTATTCATATGCTTCCTCAGACGTCGCTGTGACGCGGCCTTGTCACGCTCACCGGTGAGCGGTTCATTTAGGGGAATACCTGATCAGAAACGATGTCAGCGGGAAACAGCCATTTGACGACACACGAAGGCTGGATTCATCAGGCAGATACATCGGGCTGGAAAGGGAGAACAGCGCCCGGCGATCCATGTATTGAGGCGAAGGCATGATACCTTCCATCGCAAGCGGTATAGTTCCCTACGCCAGTGTTAACTGAATCAGGTTCAACGGGTCTCGCAATGCGATCTCAGCCTTCCAGCTCCCCGACTATTTCCCGCGATGATATCAATATTGACTGAAAGCGCAACAAGCCGTGTTGCACTTTCAGCCACTTCAATAGCTTATCCCGCGACAGTCCGCTCCCAAATCGAACGCACCGTCAGGGTTGAGAAGCCCAGTTTTTTACAATTCAGCGCGCTCTGACTTTGCGGCAGCACATCCGTCAGCAAGTCAGTGCAGCCCAGTGACTGCGCGTCTCTGGCACGGGCATGCAGCAACGCCGTCTGGCATCCCCGTCCACGGCTCGTTTCCTGGGTATAAGCATTAGCCAGCAGCGCGGTCCCCTGCTCGATGAATGATGTGGCCCAGGCGCAGGGTTGCTCATCGACCATGGCGACAAAACAGCGAAACTGCTCGGTGCAGTAAAACTGGCGTTTCAGCGCCCAAATCTCATCGCTGCACTGGACGCCGGAAGTTTTCAGCAGCGCCAGGAAATCATCCGCGCGTTCCGGTCCCCACCGCTCGACATGAATATCCGTCGGGCACTGTGCGGCATCATAACGCTCCAGAGGTAACGCCAGATATTCCAGAGACAACACCGGCAGATAGCCCAGCGATACCAGCCGGTTCGACAGCACCTGCGACACCGCTTCGGGTTCGAGTTCGAGATAGGGTGCAATCGGTTCGGGATATTCGCCGAGCACAGTCTCCAGGTGAACTTCATTGTCCGTGTTCAGCCCGAGGATCCGGTTATCATACGGACGAGTGGGATCAACAAAGACCGTCATGCCCGCTTGTTCGATCACCCGCATCTCGCTGGGCAGTCCGGTCGAGAAGGTGCGCAAATTATTAAAGCGGCTGTACGCGACTTCAACCTCATAAAACTGACGAATGTTATTTTGATAAATCAAATCAATTCCTTTTGTTCTTATTTGAAATGCATGACACTAAACCGTATCGGACTATCCGGCGAAGCGTCAGCACAACAGAGATTGCAGCTGCAATCAAAATCGGGCTCAGTATAAGTGACACTGATTTCACATCACAGCAATATTGAGAGACAAACAGAAGTACAGCCTGGAAACTTGAATTTGCTCTCAACTCGGAGGATAGGTTATCGCTATTGCCGCGGTTAACCTGCTGACTCAAAAGAAATTACGCTTTCTTTACGGCCAGCATTCCCCGAACTCTGATAAAGTCACCCCATGTTCAGTCAACGACCCCAAGTTATGAAAGCCTCTGCACCCCAACAGACAATCAAGGCGCGGCATTTCACCCAAGCGAATTGCGCCGGTACACGGCATTTTACCAAGCCGTGGCTGTTTTCGGCCGGCACCACCCTCGCCGCGCTGGCGGTGAGTGCCCTGCTTGATCACTGGCTTCACTCCACCGCGGCAGTTTTGCTGATCCTGCAACTCGGTGTGGTCTGGGTGGCTTTACATGGGGATCGGTTCCGAGCCTTCGCCGCCGCCGTGTGCAGCGCGCTGAGTTTCAACTTTTTCTTTACTGCGCCACGCTTTTCCCTCCAGATGTTCCACCCCAGTGACATCATGAACCTGGGGGTGTTCCTGCTCGTTGCCCTGATCACCAGCCAGCTGGCCGAGCACTACCGCCGTCAGCAGCAGGCGCTGAAACAAGCAACCCTGCGCAGTAACATTCTGCTGTCCGTCTCCCATGATCTGCGTACGCCGCTCTCGACCATCATCGGGACACTCAGCACCTTGCAGGCGTATCGCAGCAAGCTGACAGAGCCGCAACAGGAAGAGTTGCTACAAAGTGCGATGGATGAAAGCCATCGCTTGCATCACTATATCGAAAACCTGCTACAGGCGACGAAACTGCAATGGGATCAAGTCACGTTGCAAACGACGGAACAGTCGATTGCCCCGATCGTACATGCAGCCTGCCGCCGGGAGCGCAGCGATCGGATTGTTTTGCACATCATCCCGGATCTACCCCGAGTGCATGTTCAGGCTTCCCTGCTGGAACAGGCGCTGTTCAATGTCATTGATAATGCAGTTGCTTATTCTCCGGCGCAGGAGAAAGTCAGGGTTGAGGTCTACCAAGACGGCGATCAGATAACCCTGGATATCTGCGATCAGGGTCCGGGGATCCCGCCGGATCAGCATCAGCAAGTGTTTGACCTGTTCTATTCCCAGCGCCCCGGAAATCAGGCAGACGGCGGATCCGGGATGGGCCTGACCGTCACTAAAAGTATTATCGACGCCCACCGGGGCACCATTGCCATTGTGCCGGTTGACCACGGCTGCACCATCCGAATCCAGCTTCCTTGTTACGAGGAGCTCTGTCACAAAGAGCTCTGTCACAAAGAGCCCTGTCACAAAGAGATATGCCACAAAGAGCTATACCACAAAGAGCACCGCCGCGAGGATCTGTCATGACGCCCTACACCATCCTCATCATTGATGATGAGCCGCAAATCCAGACTTTCATCCGCATTGCCCTTTCGGCCGAAGGATTTCAGTCCGTCAGTGCAACAAATCTGGCTGAGGCGCAGGCGAAAATCAACACAGCGGCACCCGACCTGATTATTCTGGATTTGGGTCTGCCGGACGGGGACGGCAGCGACTTGCTGCAACGCCTGCGGCGTGACCAGTCCACCCCGGTGCTGGTGCTGACTGCCCGGGATGAAGAGGATGAAAAAGTCCGCCTGCTCGAGCTCGGCGCCAACGACTATTTAAGCAAGCCGTTCGGGATCCGCGAGCTGATGGCCCGCATCAAAGTGTTGCTACGCGATCTCATCCCTGCCGAAAAGCCGGCGAACAAGCTGGTGTTTGAACAAATGACCCTGGATATCGAACGCCACGAGGTGCTGCTCAACCACCAGCCGCTTTGCCTGTCGAAAAAAGAGTTCGCCCTGCTCTCGACGCTGGCCCGCCATGCCGGGGAGCTGGTCAAGCAAGATCACTTGCTGCGCGATATCTGGGGAGAGACCCATCAGGACGATACCCATTACCTCCGGATCTTCATCAGCCAGCTCAGGCGAAAATTAAATGATGATGCCGACCAGCCCCGGTTTATCAAAACCGAACCGGGGATCGGCTATCGCTTTTTGCCCGAGCTGATCCATCGCGAATAACCCCGCGGCACCACCGAGCCGCATGGTGACACTCGGCTCCATACCCGCATAAACCACAGCATCAGGCAGCCCGCTTCTAACGGGATGCCGGCTCAAGCACGCCCGAAATAACGCGGGTCGGCTTTGTGCACCTTCAACACAGAGATTAATACAAAAAGAGGAATAATATGGCTCACTTTACCGTCATTGGGCTCGGCCGCTTCGGCATTGCAGCCAGTCTGGAACTCATTCATCTGGGACATACCGTGACCGGGGTCGACCGAAGTGCCACGGTTGCCGACAAATATGTCGAGGAACTCACCCAAACTGTCATTTGCGATGCCACCGATGAAAATGCCCTGCGCGAACTGGACTTGTCCAACAGCGATGCCGTACTGGTCGCGATCGGGGCCGACATGCAGTCCAGCCTGCTGTGTACCCTGAGCCTCAAGAATATCGGCGTCCGGGAAATCTGGGTTAAAGCCAGCACCAAGGCTCACCACACCATCGTCTCGAAACTCGGTGTGTCGCGGATTATCCATCCGGAAGAAGAAATGGGCATGCGGGTTGCTCAGGCGCTCCATTACCCGATGGTGCATAACTACCTTGCCCTCGGCCATGGCATGTATGTGGTTGAAGTCCACGTCAAATCCGCCTGGCAGGATCACAGCTTGAGCCAGATCCTCGAGCGCACCAGCACCTCAATCGATGTACTGCTGCTCAAGCGGGATCAGCAGACCCTGACGCAACTCCCGCTGGATTTTCGCGTCCAGCCCGATGACATCCTGCTGCTCAGCGGCTCGCGTGCAGCACTCACTCAACTGGCACCAAGGTTGGTATAACCCATGATCATCTGGCATCCCTCTGTCTCTCCGATTGAGAGAAAACCCAAAGCAGGCAAGAAGATCCTCGCGGCGCCGCCCTTGATCCTCTGCGGTAGCTTCCTGCTGTTTATCACCCTCGGCACCCTGGCCCTGAAGCTCCCCTGGTCGACCACCCAGCCCATCACCTGGCTGGAAAGTCTGTTTACCGTCACTTCCGCCGTGACTGTCACAGGATTGGTCGTCGTTGATACCGGCACGGCCTACACCCCTTTGGGACAAATCATCATCGCCTTGCTGATCCAACTGGGCGGCCTCGGCATCATGACGTTTGCCATCGTCACCCTGATTGCCCTCGGCGGAAAAATCGGCTTTTTACAGCGGACCGTTGCCAAGGAGGCGTTTAACCAGACCGATGCATCAACCATTATGGCCACCGCCAAGTCGGTGTTTCTGTTTGCGCTGATCGTCGAAAGTCTGGGGATGCTGATCCTCTTTATCCGCTGGGCCGAAACGCTGGGATGGCAGACCAGCCTGTTCCACAGCTTTTTCTATACCATTTCAGCATTCAACAACGCCGGATTTGCCCTGAGCAGCGACAGCCTGATGCCCTATGTCGACGATCCGACCGTCAATTTGACCATTACCGCACTGTTTATTACCGGGGGACTGGGATTCACGGTATGGATGGATTTGTGGCAAAAGCGCTGCTGGCGCCAGTTATCCACCTACAGCAAAATGATGCTCTCCGGCACCGTGATCATCAACGGCGTTGCCCTGCTGGCCATTTATTGTATTGAGTATCACAACCCCAATACCTTGGCCCCCCTCTCAGAAGGCGGCAAATGGCTGGCGGCCTGGTTTCAGGCCGTGACCCCACGCACGGCCGGGTTCAACACGCTGGCGATTGATCAACTGGAAGATGCCACCACGGCATTGATCCTGGTCCTGATGTTTATCGGCGGCGGTTCGCTCAGTACCGCCAGCGGGATCAAGGTCGTGACCTTCATGGTGCTGGTCATGGCGACCTATGGTTTTCTGGAACGAAATCAGGACATTCATGTGTTTCAGCGCCGTATCGCAACAGACACGATTCGCAAAGCACTGGCAATGGGGCTAATTTCGATTGGGGTGACCTGGTTGGCGATTTTCTTGCTGCTCCTGACAGAAAATGCGCCGATGCTGGATGTGGTCTTTGAAGCGGTGTCTGCCCTCGGGACAGTCGGCCTCTCACGCGGATTAACCGGTGAGCTCTCTGACGCCGGGGAAGTGATCATCATTTTTCTGATGTTCATGGGCCGTTTGGGGCCCTTAACGGTAGCTTACTGTCTGGCGAGTCCCCATGCCAAGCGGGTCCGTCATCCGGAAGCCCGACTGGCGATTGGCTGAGCTTGTTCGCAGGGGAAATCATTCCCCTGCCCGAAACCGACCCGCCAAGGATTTTTCCATCAACTGGCCATTGGGCTGAACGACGCCAACCGGTTGCCAACCCTGCCTGCGATAAAACGCGCCCGCTGCTGTATTGTGCGGCAAGTACCGCAGGCGGGCTTTGGTACAGCCCTGCGCTTGAAATTGATCCAGCATGTAGGCCTGAAGCCGACCACCGAGATGTCGATGCCGGTACGCCGGAACCAGGTAAATAAGATTGATGTAGCCGTAGCGTTGACCCTCAGCGTCAGTGCGAGGGCACTGATATTCCAGCTGACCGATGATCTCCCCGGCGTCACGCACATGCAAAAAACCGGCATCCGGATTGGCAGCCAATGCCTCAAACCAGGCCAGCGTATCATCCCGGCTAAAATGGTCGAGATTGCCGTAACTGACCCGGTGCGTCTCCCGGCGAAATTCAAGGCACAACTCAAGATCCCGATCCATATCCACCGCTGTGAACGTGAGTTGGGGTGTCTGTTTCATCATGGGCAAGTTCCCTCCCTGAGTATCCCTTTTCCTGACAGCCGACGATTAAGGCGCAGCCATCAGGGCAGTTGGACCACCGACACCAAGCGGACCTCAACCTGCAACGAGATATGCCCTTCACCTTGCTGCCGGACCACAAATGCTCCGCCTTGCGCCGAAAGTTGAGTGACTTTGAGCGTTTCCCGGCCCAGTTGTTCCAGCCAGTAAGGTGCCAGCGAACATTGGGCTGAGCCGGTCGCGATATCTTCATCAATCCCGATTTTGGGCGCAAAGTATCGCAGCACATAGCCATCACTGCCGTCCTGCGCCGTCAGGATCACGGCATGATAATCTGCGATCGCCGCCAGCACCGCCATATCCGGCGTGAACTGACGCACCACGTCCGGGCTTTCCGCCACCAGCACCAAATCCCGGGTGGCGAAGCTGTCGACCACTGGCAGGCTAATTTGCTTCAGATACCGCTTCAGATCCGGTAAACGGTTCGGCTGCCAGCCCGGCAGCGTCATGTGATACCGTGGGCCGTCTCTGCGCACGATCACCGTACCGTGTTCGCTGGTCAGGGTCACCGTGTTGGCCTCAGCCTCTGGCTCAACATCAGCATCAGCATCAACCTCAGTCGCTGTTCCGGCATCCCCGGGCGCCTGCTCCCCAAATTCCAACAACACAGCTGCCGCAGCCAGACTGCCATGACCACACAGATTAATTTCAGCCTGCTGGGAGAACCAGCGAACGGAGTACTGAGATCCACCGTGAGATTCATCATAGACAACAAACGTCGTCACCGGTTGGGCCAGGTGCCGTGCGAGTTGTTGCAGGGTGACCGTGTCCAGCCAGTCATCAAGCACAACGACACCCGCCGGATTTCCGGCAGCATGTTCCCCGCTAAACACCGTCAAAAGATAAGCTTTCATCATTCAGCCTTTTTCATCCGTGAACACATCCAAATGGAGACTTCAGCCAAACTTCCATTTCAACGCCGCTTGTTCATGCAACTGAACAAAATCGTTCTTATGAGCGCAATATTGCGCATTGTCGTGATGACATTGCGCAGCACCTTCTTGCTTCAGCGTCGCATATTGCTCGCAAACTTCAGGAAACGCGCGCAAATAATCACGAAATGCCAAATGACGCACCGAGCCGGGTGAGTCTTTCACAAACGCGTGTACATGGTGTGTACGCTCTGTTTCCCCTTTATAGAAAAAGCGCCGTTCCGGGATCCCAAACTCGCCTTTGGCGACATACCCTAACGCTTCCATCGCGGCCGTCTGTTGGTCCAACGCTGCCAGATCGTTCACTTCCAACAGAATATCAATCAGGGGCTTGGCAGCGAGACCTGTAACAGATGTACTGCCGATATGGTGGATCCCGGCCAGGTTATCAGCACAGAGGCACCCTGCGATGGCCTGCTTTTCCTGTTCAAAATCGTCCGCCCAGGAAGAACGGTACGCAACCACTTCAATTTTTCTCATCGTATTTTCCTTGCGACCACACTAAACGTATGCCAATGCTTGTGTCTGCCGAGCGCCGTTTTCCCCGGCTGATTTCGCTCTTCAAACTTTAAAATCGTGAATCCGTCGAACAAAGCTTCCACCTGCAACCGGCTTAATGCCGTGATGGTATGATCGGAATGCGTCGCCCAGTCATCCGCCACGCCCATGAACCCACCCGCAAAAACCCCGCCAATTTCAATCGCATCGGTGATGCTCTGCCAGGTCCGCGCAAATTGCGTCGGCTCGGCGAAATACAAGCTGGCATTGGCGATCAGCACACCGGTGGTTGGATAGTCAAAATCCTCGAAGCTGTCCTGAGAAATATCAATCAGCGGATCTTGTTCAAATCGCTGCCGACAAATCTCAATCGAGTCCGCATTAATATCAAATCCGTGTACCTGATAACCCTGCTCACGGAGGAACTGAATATCGCCGCCTGCGCCGCAGCCGCAATCGACCGCTACATTCAGCCCAGAACGATTCTCCGCAACGGCCATCTCGGTGATGGGATGATGCGAGCGCTGAATAGCTTTCTCATAATATCCCCGCCAGCGTTCAGCGGTACTTGATGTCATACTAATTATCCTATTGAAACTTAAACAGAGTGCGGTGATTTACAGGAGGCAGGCAATCTCATCGCACCATGATGGGAGTTGCTGACGATACCAATCGAGATACATCGCCGAATCCCGGTGGCGGGAACTGACCAGAATATTGACCACTTCTATCACAATCCAGGCTTTAGCCATCGCGATATGGCTCACCAACGTTTCCGGCGCAATCGTCGGCACATCTGACACCCTACGGCGGCATGCCAGATACTGCCCGGCATACGCTTCATACTGTGTCGGATTTCCCATGCCCTTGATCAACGGCGCCAGATCAATACTCGGACAGCCCATCGTCAACCGCTCCCAATCAAACTGCACCAGCTCACCGTTGGCTCTGCGCCCCCAGTTCCCCGGATTACTGTCTCCGGTGATCAGTCGGTTACCGGCAAAGATCGCCGCAGACTGGGCCTGAGCCGCCTGAAAAAAATCAATCGTTGTCTTCGGCAGCGCCAATGCATCCAGCGCTGATACCGTGGCTTCCTCAGTCCAGCAAGCCCGGTAAAATGGCAGCGAGGGATCTTTGACTTCCATCGCATGGATCCCGGCCAAATGCTGAAACACGGCGGGTGTCTGAAGTTCGGCCAGCTCGACAGCGTGCGGAATCAACTCCATCACGATCCGTTTTTCGTCTGCGTCCAACGCCATGATCGCCGGTGAGAAAATGCCGCTTGCATTCAACCGGTCAGCGTAATGCTGGTAGAAAAGCAGCTCCGTCTCTGAAACCGGCTGCTTTTCAATGCATGTTTTCCCGCCTAACATGATTTGCCTGACACTTGCTTTGCCTAATCGGGCCAGGTCTGTCATCGGCTTCTCCCCTTCATCCATGTCTTGAATTTCCGTGACTCGACGATTCCTAACAACCCGGCCAGTGAGCTGCTTTAGATCGTGATCCAATAGCGAGCAATCGGATTGGGGAAAACCTTACCCATCACAATATTTTCCAGTACCCCGCCATTGGCTTCGATGATTTTCCGGGAGCCGGGATTATCTTCATCGGCAGTGACCAGCACTTGAGATAAACCAATCGCCTTCGCTTTTATCAACCCCAACGCCAGCAGCGCCGTGCCATAGCCTTGTCTTCGATGGGCCGGGGCAACGTCATAGCCGATATGGCCGCCTTCGAGCGATAAAAAAGGATTATCAATATGGTGCCGAATGCGGATCACACCCACAATATCGCCGTCGTCATGCCTGAGCCAGTAGTGATGACAAGGCACATAACCTTCCGGTAATCCGATCCCTTTTGATTCGTTATTCAGACTTTCCACATAAGCGGCAAAATCAAGCGTTGCCGGGCGGTAAAAATCCGCATTTCCCGGGTCATTGTGCAGAAAGTCGTGATAAAAGGTTAAAAACGCCGCTTCATCGGCCAGTAAGGGGGAAATGAGTTCCATAACTGTCCTTGTGCAATATCTTCCGTATTCAATCAATCCAGCAGGTGATCTTCAAATGAGGATGCTTGCTGCGCTTTCCAATCATCAGTCAGTAAACCGGCATACCCCCAGTTTTCCTCTTCAATTTCCTGGATCACAATATGGGTATGCTCAGGCCGCTTATTCAGCACTCTGGCCAACGTGTCGGTCATTTCCTTCACCAGTTGCGCTTTCTGAGCCCGAGTGGCTCCCTTGGTGATCTGGACATTGATATATGGCATGACTTTTCTCCCTGAAGACATGGATCACGCATGACGCCCCTGCTTCAGGGGGCATCGTGTGAAAAATGGGGGGGATTCTGATAACCGACACCCAAGACAATCCTTTTCAGGCGCCGGTTGAACAACAATGAATCTGTTGCCAGAGTAAAGTGTTGCAGAGGGAGTTGCAATAAAAATACAGCTAAGAGACTGTATTTAATGTTATTTATCTAAGTGCAGAGAATGAGCTTGCCCAGTTCACAATCAAATCAGCTTTAACTCAATCCCTCTTAAGACGGCGCGGGTGCGATCCCGGACCACCAGCTTGGTCAGAATGGACGACACCTGATTACGCACGGTTCCGGTCGATTTAAACAAAGCCGAGGCAATTTCAGCATTTGAGAAACCCGCAGCAATCAGGCGTAAAATTTCCAGCTCACTGTCCGAAAGCGGCGTAAACGGCTGCTCATTGTTTAACGCCTCCAGCTCGCTACGGCTGGTGATGCCCTGAGTCACCGCCGGCTGAAACCAGCGCTTGCCCTGATGCAACGAGAGCACGGCCTCAGTCAGCACCTGAAACGAAATATCTTTCCTCAAATAGCCCTGCGCTCCGAGTCGGATACTTTCGAGCACTAAGTCATGCTCATCAAATGTCGACAAGAGCATCACCGGGATGTCGATGCCTGCATTACGGATCATTTTCAGAGCATCGATCCCCGAGACTTTGGGCATCCTGACATCCAGGATCACCACATCGGGCTCATGAGTTTCAATAAAGGTCAAAATATCCTGGGCATCATGGGCCCGGGCCACTACTTCGATTGCTGGATGCAAATCCAGCAAGCTGCATAATCCTTCCAGAACCAGGTTCTGATCATCAATGACTACGACACGCGCCACTATTTTTCTCCTAGTAATGAAACCGGCAAACTCAGACAAACCGTGGTGCCCTCCCGAGTATCGAGGGTCATTTCACCATCGAGCATTGCAGCCCTTTCCTTCATGCCTTTCAGGCCGTTCCCCAACTGTATGGGCTGTTTTATCCGGCCCGGATCACTGGCCTGCCAGTAGACATGCTCATCATCCTGCCAGATCCGAATTTGACATTGGCGAGCATCACTATGACGGGTGACGTTGGTGATCGCCTCCTGACTTGCCCGGAAGAACAACTCCGCCACCTGCGCGTTGCTGATCCGCAAATCAGGTTGAAAGTCGATCGTCACCTGCAGCTGATCAAGGTCTCGAACCTGTTCATACAGCGCCTGCTCCAGATTAATCGAATCAAACCGGCGCAAATCACTGACGGCCTGACGAATGTCTGACAACAGTTCCTCAGACAAGCGTTTTGCTTTCTGGATCTGAGCCAGATCGTCCTTTGCACAGAGCTGGAGCGTCAATTCCAGTTGCATGTTCAATGCGGTCAACCGATGCCCCATCACATCATGAATATCGCGGGCGATCCGCAACCGCTCATCCCGCTTCGCGGTATCCGACAGTAAGGTCTGGGTTGCCCGCAGCTCCCGGACCAGGTCCCGGTTCGCCTGATTGGATGCCCGCTCGTTTTCAATCGCATAAGACAGCCGCAAGGCAAACAGGTTGTAGGTGGTAAATAAAATTGCGTTGATCAGCGCGTACGAGATATCGGAGACCAAAAAATAAGCGGCCGGCAGACCAATGCTCAGCGCAATACAAACCCGGATCGGCCAGATCTTGGGAATACTGGCGATAAAGACGATACACAGGATCATAATGATGCCGTTATTGACCAGCACCAGGAGCAACAACATCGCAATGAATTGCGTCACCAGCGGATAAACCGATGATTTGTGCGCACTCAGCCGATACAAGTGGCAGCCGATAAACACCAGAAAAACAACCAGCAAGGTCCCCATAACCAGCCGGATATCGTCGGATGGGAAGCGTAATGACTGTGGTTCAAACCAGGAGGTGTAACCCGTAAAGACCATGACGGTTAAACAGGTGAATAACACTAACCCCAAGTGCAGCCAGCTTTCGGTGCCCCCTAGCTTCAGGTGCTGCCAGGAGGCCCCTGAAGTCGGCCTCACATCAATTGCTTCCATTCATCACTCCATCGTCTGACTTAATATTCCAGGTATAAAGCTTGGCGGCCGTCACTGTCGACAACCAAAAGGTAAGAGCGCCCGAAAGATGCATCACAGATGGAAATTGGTTGGCCATTCATCTGAATACCGCCATTACACTGGTCGATAAAATAGCGGCCGCTCATCGTTCCTGTGGTGATTGCGACCGGGCTACCCTCTATCGTGAGATTCACCGGATCGGCCGCGAAGATCCGGACCGAAAATTCGCCGCCCCGATCATCTTTTGCCTGCTCATAAATACTGACATCAATTTGTCCCTGATGCTGCCAGACCAGAAAGTGATAATCCCGATCATTGGTGACTTTAAATTTTTCACGACCTAGCAAGCCCAGTTGATTTCTCGCGGCAGCATAGAAGGTAATCTGTCGCTCTATATTGTGCTCGTGCGTGACCTCAACCGGCGCTGCACCGGCAGCCAGAGTATATTTCAGGTATTTACTGTTTTCGACATCTCGCTCATCACCGTCCAACTCGGTATTGGCCATATGAAAATCTATTTCGTAGTCTGTCGCATTCATCAGCGTATATTGGTTCTTGTAATAATCGGAACCAAAGTTGGATGTCTCCAAGTCTTCTTCGGAACAACCCGCCAAAAACGCGAACCCAATCAATCCATATCGCCACCATGAAGTTGTCATGACCTATCCCTTATCCTGATAGAAAGTGTATGGTCAGGTTAAGCAATGCGGCGACAACTGCCATGTGCCAAAAGTCATGACATGGCAGCAAGCAGAAAACTGATGCGAAAAACCGGGCTGTTTAATCCGACAGATAATATTCGATGGTCGACACCACACGAACCTTTTTAATATGCGGGTTATTTTTATCCCGGGCACTGATTGTAAACTGCCCCTGAGACGCGCGCTTAATTTTCCCCAGATGGCTGTCCGAGTCCGCGGCAAACTTTTCAGCGACTTTTCTGGCGTTCAAGGTCGCTTCTTCTATCATGGCCGGCTTGATCTCATTCAGGCGGGTAAACAGATATTCGGTTTGGCTTTGGTAATTATCCCCGGTAAAGACAATGCCTTTTTGCCCGAGCACAGACAAGGTATTCATCACCTGCCGAACTTCGGCAATCTTCGCCGAATAGACCGTCACATTGCGCAGCGCAGTAAAGCGGAATGGCGCGGCCGAATCATTACCATATTGCTGAGCAGATTTGTCCTTAATGGAAGGGGCAGACAGCGAAATATCATCCGCATCAATCCCGTGGCTGACCAGGTGCTCCCGAATGGCTTCGGCATGCGCATCCAGGGTTTGGTATACGACCACCAACTCATTTCCCGCCACGTTGAACTGGATCGGCCAAATCACCAGGTCTGCCGGATACTCGCGTTCGGACAAGCCCTTGACCGTCACGCTGCGATCATACAGTTTATGCTCAATCACCGCGTGGCCCAGCAAATACCCCAGCATCGTCAGCCCCAGAAAAATGCCAAGCCCCAGGATGATGCTGGCTGTTTTATTCATCGACTGCATCCTTCTCTCCTTCTCTGAACCCACCCCGAACCCATCCAGCTGCGGCGAATGCAATCTCACACCACGAGCAATCACGGCCGACTTCTCGGCGCTGGTTTTGCCATAAGTCTAAAGCCTGTATCGGCACTGCGTCCTATTTCCGGCGCAATTATCTCCGAGATGATCGCCACAGTGTGACTCACACCCCGGCCGAACCGTCAATACGGCTTCCCCCACCCTGCCGTCACTGCTAAACATAAAAAAAACAGGCACGCCTGAGCGTGCCTGTCCGTGAATACATGATTGTTTCGCGACTTAGCCAAAAATGAAGCGGCTTTAACTCGCTACATCCAGCCGATCACCGGTGTTACCGTTGACCCGGTACCACCCGGCAATGCTGTAGCGGCGCTTATGTGCCGGCAGCACTTCATGCGGAAAATTCTCCGACAGGAACACCACCAGCCGACCGGCCTTGGGGGCGACCCGTGCCAGATGCTGATCGTCCAGATCGTACATCACCAACTCACCGCCATCCTCGGCCACCCACTGATCATTGAGGTAAAACACCGTGGTCAATTTGCGGTTGCTTTGCCCCCGGAAGCTATCCAGATGTTTCTTGTAGAAGTCACCCGGCTCATACTTGGCAAAGTGCGCTTCATATTCAAACAGCCCGAGGTATAAATGGCGATTCACCGCCGCGCGCAGATCTTCCATCTGCTGCAAATAATGCTGCACTGGTGCGCCCATCTCAGGTGATAACCACTGGATCTTATCTTTGCGAACCCGTGCTTCCTGAACGTAATCCATATCCCGGCCGATACCGGACTGTTGCCAGTTGGCGGGAATGGATGCGCGCAATTCGCTCACCTGCTCCGGCGTTAAAAAATCATCCCAAATACACCAGCCATGGGAATAGATTGCATCAATTAATGTATCGACGTTCATCAGCATCTACGAAGGAAAGTTTATGCTGCTGTTATAGAAACCTCCGAGAAACAGAACAAATCATCTTTTTCATCCTATGGATAAGTAAAACTGATGGAAGTGGCCGATGAGTAGACCCTGAGCTGCCTCTCAAAGCCGCTTGGGTACCCCGTGGGAGGATTCAAACAAAATCGCGGTGACTGAATCACACTTCAGTCACCGCGACGCTGAACATTTGTCATGTCCATTTGCTAGCTGACGGATTTGGCGTAGCTGGCAACGTCAATATCAACCACCTCAACCGTGTAAGAGGTATTGGGTTGATCAATCTGCTGGAGTCTCTCCAGGATCTGATGAGATAAATTCGCTTTCTGTGTTTCATTGCGACCGGCCAGAATCCGCGCCGTTACATGAATAAAGCCTGCCGTGGTTTCTCCCACTTGATAGCTGGTGTACGGAATCACCCGAGTTTTAATATCTGCCGGAGTGAAAAGTCCGGATGCCAACGCGCCCTGAAACACGGTTGAAGAGAGTTCATCGGGTGAAATGGCCGCTTCCAGTCCCTTCGAATATTCAATAATACAATGAGGCATTTCACGCTCCTGTTTTTTGATGGCACAACCCGCTGAACTAATTCAGTCGGGATGAATGGTTAACGATGTTTGCAGTAAATCACGGTGTCGTCTAATGATCCGGCCGGCAGCCGACGCGCTTTTTCCAACCGGGCTTCCAACCGATAGCCGCTGCGCTCCGCCACCGCCCGGCTACGCAGGTTGGTCGCAGCCGCGATGATTTCCAGACGCTCCGCGTTGAGGTGCTCCAACGCATATTGTTCAACCCGGGCCACCGCTTCCGTGACGTACCCTTTGCCGACTTCATCACTACGAAGCCAGTAACCAATTTCACAAAGCGGCACGGCCGGATCTTTCAGGATCAGCCCAACGGCCCCGAGCAGACGGGAATCGGACTTGCGGATCACGAAAAACCTGAGTTCACCGCGCTGGTGTTCAAAATTATCGATCGCCTCACGCATGGCTTGCGTGGCCTGTTCAATCGTCTGGTGATGAGGTACCCAGGGTAAGAAGGCACTCAGCGTGTCGCGATGGGCACAAACCGCTTCAAGCGTGGGTTCAACCCAGCACATCGCCGGGGGCACGATGCGTAGTCTTTCCGTATCCAATATCGCAATCCTTTGACAATCAGATGGTTATACCAGTATGCCATAGGTGGCACGTGATTCACTACCCTGATAGAGAACAACCGAAGCACAACGCCATCGGAAATACGACCAATCCTGAATGGATCCACTGAGCAAGGAAGTGTCCGTTGGGAAAAGAATTTAAAGCGCTACGATTTTGTCCGGTTCAAAGGCCGGATTCAGTGCGTCCGGCCAGTACCCTCTGGGGTTGCTCAGCACCCGGGTGCCGTGCCGGACAACATCAACGCTGTGATGCAGGTGGCCGTGAAACCAGAGCGCAATCTCATACTTGGCCATGATTGCTTCCAGATCGCTCACATACGCCGGGGCCAACGCTTCCGGTCTCGCCAGTTGCGCAGGGACACGACTTCCCCAGCACTGTGGGCTGGGAGCATGATGCGTGACGATCACGGTTGGCCCCGAAAATGGGCGGCTGAGGGCATCTTCGAGAAACTGGCGCGCCAGGCAATGCTCAGCATAGGCATCGTCCGGGGTAAACATCCGATCGCCATATTGCACCAGGCGATGGTCATTGAGGCCGACTGCGGCCGCATGCATGGCCTTCTCCCGATCGCCTCGCAGGTTATAGTCGGTAAATAAGGTTGCGCCGAGAAACCGGACGCCCTGGATTTCGCATTGCGCTTTTTCCAGAAAGTGAATATGGGTGTTTGCCGTCGCCTGCTGCCAGATACGCAAGCTCTGTTGCCGACTCGACCCATAAGGCTCGTGGTTCCCCAACACCACAATGGTTGGCGTCCCTGCGGTTGCTTCAAGCGTCCAATCAATATAGCGGGGATCACTGTGAACGCCGATATCCCCAGCAATCACAATCACATCGGCCCCCACCTGGGGAATCGCATAATCTGCCAGTGACGGCAAAAACTCCAGGTGAAGATCCGACTGATACTGAATACGCATGCTCGCTCCCTGCGATGACGGGTCAGGACATCGCCGATTCACTCTTCGAACGGTTGCGCTTCACCCGGCCGCCGCAGCATTTTATTCACTTCATCACGGTGCAGCTCTTCCTGTGAAATCATGTCCCGGGCATACTCTTCCAGCACCACCGATTTCCCTTCGACTAATTTCAACAGCTTGTAATACAGGGCCAGCGCCGATTCTTCATGCGCCAGGCTCTCGCGCATCATATCGCCGATATCGTGCTGGTGCGTTTCCAGCAACGGACCCACTTTTAAGGACGGGTGTCCGCCGAGCAGCGTCACCATCTCCCCGGCTTTTTGTGCATGCAGCAGACCTTCGTCAGCATTTCCTTTCAGCCAGGAAACAATCGGAATCCGGTTATAGCCAAACACCATCAGCGAATAGTGGGTATAGCGCACCACGCCAGCGAGCTCAAGTTCCATAATATTGTTGAGCAGATCAATGACTTGTTTCTTTTCACTATCATTCATGTTTCATCCTTACCTGTCTGTGACGAGGCAACCGCACAACATAAATCACGGCTAATTATGCAAGCAATCAATACCATTTTAGCCAAGATACACCGGGCGCATTTCCTTAATTCTCACCAAGCAGGCCGCGCAAACGCCGAGGAGAGGAGCAAGCAACGAGGCCAGTCAATAATCTTCTTCAATCTCGGAATGGAATGTTTCGATCGTTTTTTCTGCTTTCACCACCGTGGTGAACTTGGCGATATGAAACAGCGCATCCCCTTCATTGACCAAGGGAATATTGTTGCGGCCAATGATGATCCCGGCCGTTCTGCTGATCACCGGATATTCATTGGTACTGAAGGGAGAAGAGATGAGTGCCAGGACATCCCCGACCGCGACCCGCTGACCAAGCCGGGCGATGAACATGCAAATTCCGTCGATTTCCGCCCGTAGCCAATAGGAGGCCCGTGCAATCACCGGCTGCACCGTTTTCTTCGCCAGCCTCGGCGTCGGCAACATTTCCAGGCTGCGCATCACGTTAAGGATCCCACGGACCCCGCCCTTAATTGATGCCGCGTCAAACCGAAGTGCTTCACCGGCTTCGTACAGAATAACCGGTACGCCCTGTTTGTCGGCACAGTCCCGCAGGGAGCCGTCACGGGTTTTGGAGTCAATCACCACCGGTGCGCCAAAGCTGAATGACATCTGCGCCGCGACCGGATTATCCATGTTGGCCCGGATCTGCGGCAAGTTGCTGCGATGCACCGCGCCGGTATGCAGGTCGATCACATGGGTACACTGACTGAGAATTTGAGTCCGGAATTGATAGGCGAACCGGCCGCCGACCGACCCCTTGGCTGAGCCCGGAAAACTCCGGTTCATATCGCGCCGGTCCGGCAAGTAACGCGAACGGTGGATAAACCCGAAAATATTCACCACAGGCACAATCACCAAGGTGCCACGGATCCGTTTCAATGCTTTGTGTTTGAGCAACTGGCGACAAATTTCGACGCCATTCAGCTCATCGCCGTGAATAGCGGCTGAAACCAGCAAAACCGGACCTTCCCGCTTACTGTGAATTACTTCCACCACCATATCCAGACTGGTGTGGGTATAGAGTCTGGCCACGTCCAGATAAATACTTTTTCGCTCTCCGGCAGCCACTTTAACATCACCAAAGGTGATCGGCGCCCTCGGCGGTTTGCCTCTGCTCATCATGAAGTATGGGCCACGATTTACCGACAGAACACTTACCAGCATAGTCCAGAAAAACAATGGCCGAGGATGGTATACACTCGTTAGTGTGTATTTTTTTCAACGGTTTCTCACGACTAAGCCTCAATGGTACCGAATCTGCGGCTAGCTTGGATTTAAACGTATTATTCAAAACCAGGCCTTGGCCCAACCGTTAAGGACGATCCCATGAAAATTGCAGTTTTGTCTCGCAACAAAAAACTCTACTCCACACAGCGCCTGGTCCAAGCAGGTGAAGAACGCGGCCACGAAATGCATGTGATTGATGTACTGCGTTGTTATATGAACATTAATTCTCAGGCTTCTTCCATTCATTTCGAAGGGGAAGCCCTGGAAGATTTTGACGCAGTGATCCCAAGAATCGGCTCTTCCGTCACCTTTTATGGCACCGCCGTCCTGCGCCAGTTTGAGACCATGGGCGTGTTTTCGATCAACGAATCCGTGGCGATCTCTCGCTCTCGCGATAAGTTACGATCATTGCAATTGCTGGCCCGCAAGAATATCGGCCTGCCGATCACCGGCTTTGCGAATAAACCCAGCGATATCCCGGATCTGATCGACATGGTCGGTGGCGCACCGCTGGTGATCAAATTGCTGGAAGGGACCCAGGGCATCGGGGTGGTACTGGCTGAAACCCGGACCGCTGCGGAAAGTGTGATCGAGGCCTTTCTCGGCCTGCATGTCAACATCATGGTTCAGGAGTTCATCAAGGAAGCCGGCGGCGCAGACATCCGTTGCTTTGTCATTGGCGATAAAGTGGTGGCAGCCATGAAACGTCAGGGGAAGGAAGGTGAGTTTCGCTCCAATCTGCACCGTGGCGGCTCGGCCAGCCTGGTTCGGATCACACCGGAAGAGCGCTCCACAGCGGTGCGTGCCGCCCGGACCATGGGGCTCAACCTCGCCGGGGTCGACCTGCTGCGATCCATGCATGGTCCGGTGGTGATGGAGGTGAATTCCTCGCCGGGTCTGGAAGGGATCGAAAAAGCCTCGGAACGCGACATTGCATCCAAAATCATTATGTTCCTTGAGGCTAACGCTAAACAGCGAACCACCCGGACCCGGGGCAAAGGCTAACGGGCGAGCCAACAAGGTCAGGAAAGCTCGCACAACAATTGTTACTGAAACTGAGTTCTCATGTTGTCTGACCGGACTTACAATAGCCGAACTTCAATAACCCAACCTATCCTGTGCCAGGATAGCTTGGTCAAGCAGACAACAACCGCCGTCATTCACGGCCGGAGAACAAAGGAGACTTCAGGTGAACGAGCTGATCACCGGTAACAAACTCATCGCGTCACTGGTTCTGGTTGTCATCGCCTGGGTCATCCGCTGGCTGGCGGTCCGCCACTTGGATCAGCGCCCGAATGGTGATGACGAACAGCCCAAGCGCTGGATCAACACCATCAAGAACCTGACCAACCTGGCCATTGCGCTTGGTTTAATCGTCATCTGGCTGTCTGAGCTGCGCTATATGGCCCTGTCGATCGCCGCCTTCGCTGTTGCTCTGGTGGTTGCGACCCGTGAATTCATTCAATGTTTCCTCGGCTCACTTTATATCGCCAGTAACCGGACATTCGTCATTGGCGACTGGATCAAAATCGGCTCGAACTACGGCGAAGTGGCGCGCAGTGACTGGTTCAGCACCACACTGTTGGAAATCGACATGGAGAACCTCAGCTACGGCTATACCGGGAAGTCACTGTCGATCCCCAACCATCAGTTTGTCGGCAGTCCGGTGCAAAACCTCAACTTCATGCGCCGCTACATCAGCCATTCATTCACCCTCACCCGTGAAGCGGACATCAATGTGTTCGATGCCAAAACCTACATTCTGGACAAAGCCAATGAATACTGTGCCCCTTTCCAGGAAGTGGCGCAACGCTACACCGGACTCATCGAGAAACGTTTGGGGATCCAACTTGAGGGGACAGCGCCGAGTGTCCGGGTGAGCACGTCCAATATTGGTAAGAATGTCATGACCATCACGATTTTTTGCCCGACTCAGGAAGCGGTCAAAATTGAACAACAGCTCACCGAAGACTTTATGGCGTTTTGGTATGCCGAGCTCAACCGGCTCAAGAAAGAAAAAGAGAAAGACAAAGAGAGCAAGAAACACGAACCCGAAAAAGTCAGTGCCGGAGGCACGCCATGAAAACGACGCAAACCATTGTCGGTTGGCGAGAATGGCTGGCGTTGCCAGCCCTGGGGATCTCGTCAATCAAAGCCAAAGTGGATACCGGCGCCAAGACCAGCGCCTTGCATGCCTTCATCGTCAAGCCCTATCAGAAAGACGGGGAGGACTGGGTTCAATTCTTTATCCACCCATGGCAAAACGACACGAATACGGTAGTTGAATGCCACGCACGGCTTTGTGACCAGCGGCAAGTCACCGATTCGGGCGGCCATCGCGAAATGCGCTATGTGATCCAAACAGAAATCGCCCTTGGGGATCAGCGCTTAAACGCTGAAATCACCCTGACGGACCGCGAATCGATGAAGTTTCGGATGCTGTTGGGTCGCAATGTGCTCAAGCAGGGATTTATGGTGGATTCTGCCCGGTCATTTCTGCTGGGCAGAAAACTTTCCCATCACTAACCCGGAGAAAAGTCCTATGCAATCGCTTCAAGTCAAAGACTTAAGCGGCGATTGAATAGGACTCTCGTCCGGCGTGCTTCGCCTTGCGCTGAAAACTACCTTTGCCTTTTTTCGCTTTCTCGACCCGCGTTCTGAACAAGGTGCTGGTCACTGCGGCTTTGAGTGCATTATCCTGAATGGTGCCGCGACCAAGCTCAGTCCCCTGCGTTGCAAAACTCGTATGAACAGCCACAGGCTGTTCGGTATGAGTCGGTTTTAACTGGCGTTTTTTAACCATGTTTCGTTTCCTTCAATGAATAGAATTTGCCGTTTGCACCTGCGCAATCGACGGCAACATCTTAAGGCCATTTGGCCGGTGGACACAATGAGATTTAGCACCTTGTGATGATTATTTTTGGTCAATGTATTGCCGATACAGATCGAGGAATTGAATCACGATTTCCCGAGCCACATCGGTTTCGCAATTGGTCAGGAATACCATCCCGGTTTGGGTGATCGGGTTGAACACCATTTCAGTGCGGATCCCCTTCACCCACCCGCCATGATGCACAAACCCGGCCGTCCCCTGGTAATCAAATGTCCGCCAGCCCAGGGCGTAATACACATTGCTTAACTTGGCGCGATACCGGTATTGATTCGCCCTCACATGGGGCTTGTGCATCACCTCTAGTACTGAAGGACGCAATACCGTCGGTTGGTGCCCAAACTGAGCCAGCATCCATTTCGCCAAATCCTGGGCGCTGGCGTTCACCCCGGCCGCCGCCGGGACCTGGTAGTAATACGCCGCCGGCTTCACCGCCGCAAACCCCTTTTTCGTTTTGACATGCGGCTCAACCCGATTGGGACTATTGAGAAAACCGGATAACCCGAATGAAGCATGGCTCATCTGCAACGGTATAAAGATCAATTCCCGGACCAGCGTCGGATAATCTTTTCCCGACGCCATCGCCAGCATATCTCCGCCCAGGTTATACAGGACATTTTGATAGCCGTAGCATTTTCCCGGCTCACACACAAAACGGACCCGGTTGAGCATTTGCAAGATCCGGGTGTAGCGCACATTGTCTTCGAGTAAATCGGTATAGGCGTGCGGCACCAGGCCGCTTGAATGCGACAGCAAATGTCGCAGCGTGACATGTTTGCCCAATTCAGGATCACTGAATGTGACATGTTCCAGATAAGGGACCACATGGGTATCCCACTCAATCAGTCCCCTGGAGACCAGGATGGCAGCCACTGTCGAGGTAAAGGTTTTTGAAATCGACGCCAGCGGAAAGACCGTCGCAGAATTCACTCGTTGATTGCCGCCCAATCGCGTGACACCATAGCCGCGAAGCAATCGCACTTTACCGTGAACCACAATGGCCAAGGACGCGCCGGGGATCCCCTGCTTCACTGCTTTTTGTACATAACTGTCCAGGGCATAGACCAGCTCATCTTTCGCCCTGGCAGGGACGAAAGACAACGCTACCAGCAGGAGCATAACCGGGCACCACCCGCACAGCTTATGCAACACAGGATCACCTGCTTCGTCAGTTTTCACTAAGCGTAGTGCCTGACGGTGCCTTTATTTTTTCTCTGAATTGAGAATTAAACGCGTTAGCAAGAAGGTTCCAGGTTATAGAACAAAAAAGTTCTTCATGCCAAAATAGTTCAAGAAATATACTTCAATTTGCTCTATGATCTATATTGCTGTTTATTTTTACGCCTGCGCATTTTATTGCTTTCACTGTATTCAGGTTAATTCTTTCTGCTTACATGTGTACGCTAAAAATAAGTTAGTCTGGTACAAGTGTTCGCTGAAAATAGTGTTTTATTAGAAATAATCGTTCAGCTGCCGGACAGGTTAGATTATTTACACTAAAATAACAAAAGACATATCTACATGATTAATATGAACTTTTCATTAATCGCGGATGGCAAAAATGCGATCCACGGCACAAAATAACTTTAATTGTTCTCAATAATGGCTAGAATAAGCCGCCTTAGCCACTTCAAGACGAATATTAATAAGGTCAAACGGTCATGAATGTAGTCGATTTTTTTAAACAAAAACGTGATGATCTATCACGCCAACAGTTTGAACTGAAAGACTTCCTTTCACCTTCGTTGCGTGACTACTGGCTTGAGCTCATGAAGAAGGCGAATAATACGCAAATCGGTGCATTTATTCATAGTCATAATCTCGCATCGAATGATGACGCGGTTGAGCAAGCTGCACCTGTAGTGAAAGCTGAACCGGCAGTGAAGGCTGCCGCAGAGCCTGTGCCACAACCAGTCGCCATCGTGATGAAGCCGGAAGCGGAAGCACTGTATCAAGAGCTGAACGCGACTCTGGGTGAAGTCATCCATGTCGGGCAGTGGCTCATGGTGGATCAAGCACGAATTAACAGCTTTGCGGATGTAACCGAAGATCACCAGTGGATCCACACGGACCCTGAGCGAGCAGCTGCGGAATCACCGTTCAAGACGACCATTGCCCATGGTTTTCTGACGCTGTCCCTGCTTTCTGTGCTGACCGACAGCGTCGACCCGGAAAACCAGAAATTCCCGACGGCGAAAATGACGGTGAATGTCGGCTTTAACAAAATCCGATTCCCTTACCCGGTGAAGTCAGGTAACCGTGTCCGGGCCAGCACCCGAATTCAGAGCGTGACGCCAATTAAGCGTGGCCTGGAAATTGTTCAGGAACTGACCGTCGAAATCGAAGGTGTCCGTCGTCCGGGCTGTGTTGCGGAGTCGGTGATCCACCTCCATTTTTAAAGCAATATCCCCGAATATCAAAAAGCCAGGCTCACTCGCCTGGCTTTTTCGTTCATGCCCCTTGCCCCTTACCCCGAAAGCGAGCTGTCATCATGCAATGATACAAAGGCAGTACATTCGTTACTGGAACAAAACGTTCGTTACTGGGACAGGATTTTCAACGCTTCATTGCGGCTCAAAGCAGACAAGCGCTGCGTATGCTCCTTCACAAACGCATTCACAAAATCCGGATTCGTTTTCCCGTACTCCCGCAAGACCCAGCCAATCGCTTTACGAATAAAAAATTCCTGCTCGTCGGCCAGCATCAGAATGGTTTCACTCAACAAAGGCACATTGGTCTCTGTTTTGTGTTTGAGGTGCACCAGTAGAGACGCACGGCGGAGCCATAGATTGTCGGACGCCCGCCACGCCAGCAGCTTTGCTTCCAGCTCGCGATGTTCTTTCACCAACGGGCCAATCAAACTCGCGGCAATCTTATCGACCGTGTCCCAGTGCGTGGCACTGAGCAGCATCTCCTCGTAGATGTCGAAAGCTTCCAGGGTGCGAAACGCCTTGTAGTGCTCAGCGGCATCCATTGCCAGATACTGCTCTTCCCGGTTCTCGCCGGACCATAACCAAAGTACCAGGCGCCGGTAATCGGTAAAATCACGGATCTGCGTGTGCTCCCGGGCCTGTTGAAAAATGGCGCGGCGCTCAGGCGCTTTGACCCCGTAAAACGGCTGCTTTGTTTTCATATAAGCCTGCATCGCGCTTGCTTCCTCCGGGGTACCGGTTTCAGCCAGACGCTGCTGCATAAAAATCACCATAGGAATGATGAGTGACATAGAGAAGTTCCTTGCTCGTGCTGACGAACGTCTTAAAAATCAATGCGGTCGATCACCGTATTGGAACACAGACGCTGGCACATAAAAACCGTTTTCTCAGCCGGGTGGAACGGAGGGAGCACAAAGTTACCCTAATGGCCTGAACCTTGCCATGAAGTGTCTGAGCAGCGGCGGCTCATAGTCAAACACCAGACCAGACAAATATTCCGCCCGTTGACTGACCGCAATCAACGCTTCGGCGACATAATCCATATGATCATTGGTGTAAACCCGGCGCGGGATCGTCAGGCGCATCAGCTCCATTGGGGACGCCTTTTGTCGATTTGTGACCGGGTCACGACCAGCAAGCAGTGAGCCGATTTCCACCGCCCGGACCCCGGCTTCCAGATACAGGGCATTACAGAGCGACTGCGCCGGGAATTGTTCCGGCGGAATATGCGGCAACAATCTTTTCGCATCTACAAACACGGCATGCCCTCCGGCCGGTTTCTGGATCGGGACGCCTCCTTCCAGCAGCCGATCCGCCAAATAGGCCACCTGACTGATACGATACGTCAGCCAGTCTTCATCCATCCCGTCATACAGCCCGCGTGCCAGGGCTTCCATATCCCGACCCGCCATGCCGCCATAAGTCACAAACCCTTCCATCGGCACACACCGAGCTTGGACGTGGCGAAACAACTCCGGATCATTGCGCACCGCACAGATGCCGCCAATGTTGACCATCGGATCTTTCTTGGCTGAAAGCGTCAGCATATCGGCATAGCGAAACATCTCGGCCACAATGGCCTGAATGGACACCTTGCGGTACTGCTCATCACGCTGCTGAATAAACCAGGCATTTTCACAAAACCGGGCCGAGTCCATGATCACCGGAATCCCATGCTGCTGCGCCATCTGATAGACCGCCTTTAAATTGGCCATGGCCACCGGTTGCCCGCCGGTATTGTTACAGGTGATGGTCATGATGATCCCGGCCACGTTTTCCGCGCCGTAGTGGACAATCGCGCGGTTGAGCTTTTCGAGATCCATATTGCCCTTCCAGGGAAAAGGCCGGGCCGTCTCAAAAGCCCGTTCATCGACTAAGTTGATCGCTTTTGCCCCGCAGATCTCAACATGCGCGGTAGTGGTGTCAAAATGGTAATTTGACAAAAAGACCGGGTGGGTGCCGCCCCGCACCTGGCGCATTTTTTCAACCAGACAGGGAAACAGGATCTGTTCGGCCCCCCGCCCCTGATGGGTCGGTACAAAATCCGCGTAACCGAAGATGTCGTCAATCGCGTCCTTGAGGCGATAATAGCTGCGGCTTCCGGCGTAAGACTCATCGCCCATCATCAGTGCGGACCACTGGGTATCGCTCATCGCGCCGGTGCCCGAATCCGTCAACAGGTCGATATAGACATCCTCACTTTTCAGGGCAAACGGATTATAGCCTGCCGCTTTCAATGCAATCGCTCTTTCTTCCGCCGTGGTCATGCGGATCGGCTCGACCATTTTAATTCGAAAAGGCTCAGGAACACGTTTCATGCCACCACCTCCCTCGGACCGTGCATAGAGCACTGGAGAATTCAACAGGGGGAAGTTGACGAATATGTGTCACCTTCCTAGGTTAAATATATCAGCCACCTGGAAATCCTTGTAACCGACTGCCTGAGAACAGCGGCGACTGCAGACAGCAAGGCTCCGGACCAACCAACACATCAATCGGCTGTGGTGCAGCATTGGGGAACCCGCCATATGGAACCAAGAGACGTAAAGACCGCTGATGATGCCAAAGCAATCATCAAAGCCCGCGGACTGAGTCACGTGAAAGTCGGGCTGTTTGATAACGACGGCGTCATGCGAGGCAAATATATGTCCGTCGACAAATTCTTTTCGTCCCTGGACCACGGCTTTGCCTTTTGCGATGTCGTACTCGGCTGGGATGTGAAAGATCAGCTCTACGACAATACCCGGTACACCGGCTGGCATACCGGTTACCCGGATGCACCGGTCCGGATCATTCCCGACAGTTGCCGGGATGTGCAGGATGAAGACGGCATGCTGCTGTTTATTGCCGAGTTTGCGGGCAGTGCCGAGCCAATCTGCCCGCGGGCGATGCTGCGACGTATCACCGATCTCGCCACGGAGATGGGATTCAAGGCCCTGGCCGCGCTCGAATATGAGTTTTTCCTGTTCCGTGAAACGCCGCATTCAATCCGAGAAAAAGGGTTCCGAAACCTGGAGACAATCACCCCGGACTGGTTCGGTTATTCGATGATCCGAAATTCAACCTACTCAGGGTTGTACAAAAGCATTCTCGCCATGGGCGAAACCATGGATTTCCCCATTGAAGGGATCCACTCTGAAACCGGACCGGGCGTCATTGAAGCCGCCATTGCCGTGGATGAAGCCGGGGCGGCCGGTGATAAAGCGGCGCTGTTCAAAACCTATATGAAGGTACTGGCGCAGAAGAACGAGTTGATGGCGACCTTCATGGCCAAATGGAGCAATGACTATCCTGGTCAGAGCGGCCATATTCATCTATCCCTGAAAAACAAAGACGGCTCCCCGGTCTTCTACGATGCCAATCAGACCGATGGCATGAGCCAACTCCAGCGCCAGTTTCTCGCCGGCCAGCAACGCCTGATGCCGGAGCTGCTGTGTATGATTGCCCCGTCGGTAAACAGCTACAGCCGGATGATCCCCGGTTTCTGGGCCCCGACGGATGCGACCTGGGGGATCGAAAACCGCACCACGGCACTGCGGGTGATCATCGGCTCGGCCAAAAGCCAGCGAATTGAATACCGGATTGGTGCCGCAGATGCCAATCCCTATTTGGCGCTGGCGGCAGCACTCGGCTCCGGGCTTTACGGCATCGCCCAGGGCTGGGAACCCTATCCAGCCGTCGTGGGCAATGCTTACGAGCAACCCCATGCGCCTGAATTGGAGCTACCGCGCACATTGTGGGATGCCACCCAGAAATTCAAAGCTTCGGAAGCTGCCCGGAGCCTGTTCGGAAATGCCTTTGTCGAGCACTTTGCCGCCTCGCGGGAATGGGAAGAGCGGGAGTTCAGAAAGCATGTCACGGACTGGGAGCTCAGCCGCTATTTTGAGATCATCTGAATCGGGACCACGCGGGCGTTGCGGTGTTGCGCCAAGCCACGCCGGTAAACCACACAGCACCCACACAACATCCACGCAACAGCCACACATGGTAGGAGAACACAATGAGAATCGGGGTCCTGCTCTGTGATGACGTCAGACAAGCGCTACGCGATCACCACGGGAACTACCCGGAAATGTTTACCCGGCTGTTTTCCGAGGTCGATTCCTCGATCACCCTCAACTTTTATCGGGTAACCGAAGGCCAGTATCCGCAAGCGCTGGACGAATGTGACGGTTACATCACCTCCGGCAGCCGGTTCGGGGTCAACGACGAAATCAAGTGGATCCGGGTATTTGAATCGTTCGTCCATCAACTCTACGCGCAGCACCTGCCTTTTGTCGGCATTTGCTTTGGTCACCAGATGATCGCCCGGGCGCTCGGCGGAGAAGTCTGCCGCGCTGAATCCGGCTGGGGGCTTGGCCTGGCGAGAGCCGAGCTGAACCTTCCCGAAACCCGCCTGCATAGCTGGCTAACCCATTCTGCCCCACAATATGCCTTGTTGGTCAGTCATCAGGATCAAATTGTCCAGCTCCCGCCGGATACCCGGGTTCTGGCCGGTAGCCAAAGCTGCCCTTATGCCATGATTCTGGTCGGCACCCATTTTCTCGGTATCCAGGGACATCCGGAATTCACCCCGACCTACCTGCAGGATTTAATCACCCTGCGCCATAGCAGTTACCCCCCAGCCACAGTCCGGGCTGCCCTCGAGTCCCTGGCCGGAAAAACAGACCACCTCGCGGTCACCCAGTGGCTGATTCATTTCATCAAACATCGCCACCTGGAGGCATCAACCCCGCCGTCAGATTAACCCGGTGCAACGTGTTCGAGCGTTCATCAGATATTTCGAACAATTCCGTCAAGTTCTGCTGCTGGTCTTTATATGCCCTTGATATACAATAGCTCGCATCAAATCCCTACCCGCACATCAGATGGTCTCAACCATCGGTTCAGATTCAGGCAGGGAATGCAATTGGCATCACCGATTGCACGAGAATGAACAATATCAGGAGAAGCAAGCCATGTTTCATGCCCATGTTTACTTTGATCTGCCAGAGCAGACCACCGCCGAAGCGGTCCATCAGCGCATTCGTCAGGAACGTTCCGACATTACGGCCATTTTTCCCTTGGTCCATCGAAAAGTCGGCCCGCATGACAAACCGATGTTCGAAGTCCACTTTCTCAACAATGATTTGGGATTTATTGAGTGGCTGGATCAACACCGACAAGGTCTGACGGTGCTGATCCATCCGGTCAGTGATGAAGAGCTGGCCGATCACACCTCGCGGGCTCAATGGCTCGGAAACCCGCTGCCGATCCATACCCACATTTTTGATCAATAACCGCTAGTCAGGGCGCGGCTTCCCCGGCGCCCGCAACACCAGTGCGATCCCCCCGAGAATGGCCAGTGATGATAGCAGGAGCCGAAGCGACAAAGGTTCGCCAAGCAGCAAGACGCCACCCACTGCGGCAAACACCGGCACACTGAGCTGGACCGTCGCGGCGGTGGTTGCCTGGATCGCGGGCAACAGATGGTACCAGAGTGCATAGCCCATTCCGGACGCCAATGCGCCGGAGAGCACCGCATAACCGACCCCGGCAACATCGATTGTGACTGACCATGACATAACCACCACCAGGATCACCGCCAGCGGAACACTGCGTATAAAATTACCTGTTGTCGCCAGCAAAGGGGCACCGGTGCCTTTGCCGCGAAGCGAATACACCCCCCAGGCAACCCCGGCCATTAACATCAACCCGGCCCCGGTCCACGAAGGAGCACTCAGCCCCGGGGACAGCAACACCACAAGCCCGAGGACCGCCAGAGTAAATCCGACCCACTGTAGCCGCAGGAACCTTTCCCCGGTCCATAAGCCGTAGCCCAGCATGGTGATCTGAACTGCTGCAAACAGAAGCAGCGCCCCGGTTGCGGTCGGCAGACTCAGATACGCAAATGAAAAGCCCCCTGCATATCCGAACAACGCCAACGCCGAGTACCAATCTCCCCGCAGTGCCACCTTGCCGTATTTGATTCGGGTGAGCATCCATAACATCACGCCCCCGGACAACAGACGGATGGCCGTAAACGACGCCGCATCAATATTCGTGGCGGTGAGCGCCACCCGATTCAGGAGCGAATTGGCGGCAAATGCCAGCATGGTGATCCCAATCAGCACATAGAGCCGCCCCGCAGGAAATGCTGGGGGAAGTGGCGCTGGAGACCGCGGTGGGGTTGGGGGCCGCGGTGGGGTTGGGAATTGTTGCGTTGTCATCGTCAAATCCTCTGCGGAGAACCCGGAATCAAAACAAAAAGAGCAGCTTCATTTCGAAAGCTGCTCTTAACAGGGTACAACCTGCATCTTTCTTCAGACCGGATCAGACCTCGACAATCACTTTCCGGGCCAGAGACATCGCAAGATTGTTATCATAATACGCGGCCTCGTTGATAAAATGCGGGTAGGCTTCATAGTCGCCTTCCCAACAAACTTCCGTGCCGTCGAACAAGGTATAGATCGGGTCACCCGGAAGCAGCGGTTTAAAATCTGCATCCTGCACATTGCGGTGAACCATGCCAATACGCTCACCCTGTTCATCTTCCGGCAACTTCAGGGTCTCTTCATATTTGAATGCTTCATAGGACGCCGGCAGCGCCGGGATCGCCCCGGTATTGTGCAGCTCGATGAAATCGAGAATATGGCGCGTCATGGTGTCCATCCAATCCAGAACATCCTGGCGCAGCACCGATTGCGACTGCGGCCCCACTTCGACAATCACGCCTTGCGGGGTGATCGAGCTCAGGAACAGATGCTCTTCAACAGAGACCTGATCTTCAAGCACAATGACCGCTTCCGGCATTTGCACTTTGACATAAGCCCCGAGCTGGCGGTTGAACGCATCCGATTGCAGCAGGATCAGCGTTGGTCCCATGTTACTGGTGGTGTTATGCAGATCGATAATAAAATCGGTTTTTGCATTCCCTTTCGGCCCCAGTTGCTGGTTAATAACCTTGGCACGACTCTGCTCGTAGTTTGCCAGCTCCGGATTGTTCAAATCAGCCAGTCCGAACTGACGATTCAAATCCACATCCAGGTAACGTTTGTTTTCCTCAAACGCTTTCGGGTTCGCAAACACCATTTGGGTCGTGAAGGTTTCACGGGCGATCAGCTGCGGTTGCTGCTGCCATTTTCGCAGCAGATAAATGCCACTGAATTCATTCCCATGGGTCCCGCCAACTACCGCGACCGATTTCATTGCATTCGTCTTTGTGTTCACAAGCCTGACTCTCACTTCACTCAATAATTATTCCAAGATACTGAAATAAAAATTAGTTTCAACTGAGAAATAACCAGAATAACCGCTTAGATATTCACCGGACGCATTTGTGCCAGTTTTAGATAAGAATGCAGCGCATGGTTTTTGTACTCAATGGCGGAATGAAGACTGCTTTGCTTGTTAGCGATCACGGAAAAATCATACCGATCATCACCACGATGAAGCGCAATCTCCAGGACGCCGTCGGTCACCTGCCAGGTGCCCGTCCCTTGCTGACGCTGAAACAATGCCGTCTCCCGGACAGAGCCATCCGGATGAAAAACCAATTCCGTGACATGACCGGCACTACAGGTTTTGAGCCAGGGCTGCGCCGGAACTTCTGCTTCAGAAAACTGGCGTTTGGTTGCCAGCCAGTGCGCCATGTCGGCCTGCTCTTGGACATCCAATGCCGGCAATGCTGGCAAATCCACCAGTCGAACCCGTTCAGACTCACGTAAATACAACTGCAGCAGCTGATGGTTTTTCTTTTCCGACATCCGTATCACCTATACATTTCATGACGTTAGCCAAGAAGCTAAACGCTTCTGAGCCGCCTTTCACGAGATAAAGCGCAAAACTGTTAACCTGCTCAAAACTTCACCTTGCCGCGCATCGTTTTCACCTGCCCGCGCTGAGATTTTTTGTCCATCCGGCGCTGTTGTGAACCTTTGGTCGGTTTGGTGGCCTTACGCGCTTTCTGTTGCACCGCAACTGACTGGATCAGCTGCTGCAATCGCATCAAGGCATCTTCCCGATTTTGCTCCTGTGTCCGATATTGCTGCGCTTTGATGATAATCACGCCATCCTTGGTAACGCGCTGATCGGTAAGTTGCAGCAGGCGCTCTTTATAAAAAGCAGGTAAAGATGACCGTTTAATGTCAAACCGCAGATGGATGGCACTGGACACCTTATTCACATTCTGGCCACCCGAGCCCTGAGCCCGGATCGCGGAAATCTCTATTTCCCAATCCGCCAAATGCACCGTATTTGAAATCGCTAACATGATAAAACTGTACGTCTGTTCACAATGAGTTGCTGATCAACAGTATAACCTCAACCCGGCTGAAGTTGGCAGCCAAGTGAGGTGATCGCCATATGTTTAATTGCTGTGATGTGTCTGGTTGCTCGGATATGCCCGCTTGCTTTAATTTATCCGACCGCTTGAATGTCCTCGCCCGCTTTGACGCTTCCGTCGGCACCGCTCAGAACAATAACGCACCTCCGGCCAGCAATCTTGCCACTTTTTGCGCCAGCGAAATGGCCGGCCGCAGATCGGACAGATTTTCTCAGGCAATTCAGCTTTCTTCATGTTTTCTTTTCCCGACCAAATATCTCCGGGTGGTTCTGTGATCCTGCTTACAGGCCTGCTTTGTAGCCATAGGCCATCGGTTCAGAACGCCGTATCCTCAGGCATCGCTTGGCTTTTACATTATGTTTTATGGATACAATCATCGGATTATTATCAGATTTCGGCCAGTTTATCCGCCCTTGGATGGGCGACATCGCCACTGCCATGGTCGCCTGCCTTTTAGTGGTTTTCGGGGCCGATATTAACCGGTTGCTGCGAGGACAACTTTCAGGCACCAACTTTATTCTCCGCACCGCCGTCTTCATTCTCATCAATGCGTTCGGGTTTGGCTTCCTGATTGTTTCGGCCGCTCCGTGGCTCAGTCGCCAGTTAAGCCATCTCCCCGACGTCTGGCTGGTCGGAGTGGTCGTGACAACCTTTGTATTTATCGGTACCTGGGCACAGCGCCACCGACAAGTCTAAGCACTCAAAGCTGTATCCGAAAGCTGTAACCCATCCCCCGGCATCAAGCCGGGAGATGGGCGGCAGGCGGTAAGTTTAGATGAGATGAGGTTTAGAACAGCTCGACATCCCCTTCAGCTAAAGAACTTTGCTGCGCAATGAATTAATGGCTCTGGTGGGGTCTCGGGATCAAATGGCTTCACAATCCAGCCTGTTGCACCAGCTTGTTTCCCCAGCGGTTTTCTTCTCCTGAGATATTTCCGTGGTCAACATTAAAATTGGCGTGATTTTATATTGCGCAGTGGCTCTGAGTTGACGCTCCAACTCCAGACCATTTACATTCGGCATGTTGACGTCGGAAATAATGACATCATAACGTGCTGTTTTGCTTTATTGAGCACATCCCCGCCACCCACCTGACATCGCTGTTCCTGGCGAATTCAACGGAATAATATCCAATCGTAGCGATCACTCAGAAATAAGTGAGACAAACCAGCGAAAAGATACCGTTCTTCAGAATCAAAGCATTTTATGCTGGGCTGACGGCCATCGAGATACGGCAACTCATTTTCAGGATGAAAAAAACCCGCCGGTCCGGCGGGTTGAATCACTTGAAATACGCGTAAAATTAGCGCATTAGAACGTATAAGTTGCCCCGGAAGCGGTCAGCACTTCATCGGCAAACACCTGGCTGTCGAACGTCAGCGAATCACCGCCCAGCTCCGGATCGTCTTCAGACCCATTACACACCAAAGTGACATCATAGCTACCCAGCGGCAGATAACCGATCTCAAACGCACGCGTCTCAGAGTCAACCCCTGCTGATGCATACGGCTCAGTCGCAGACCCGAGATCGCCATAGACGCCGCCCGTCGGCGCTTGATAAACATAGACATACGCGTCATCGATGTTTCCGCCACAGGCTGGGCTTGCCATTGCAACTTGGCCTGAAATGGTGGCGACTGCATCATTATTGACCAATCTGACACCGCGTGGCTTGAGCTGATAACCATTGGCATTGCTGACCATGCTTTTACGCAAATCAAATTCCAGTGTGTAGGCTTGGGTCGCATTCGATTCCACATTGAAACCATCCAGTTTCAGCTCGCCACTCGGCACCCGAATGCCCTCAACAGCATTGGTATCCGTGACAACATGCGAGTATGGCGTGCCGTTGGTATAACTGCCTTTCTCAAGGACCGACAGACGCAATTGCGTATACTGACCAGCCGTCAATTGCTCATCGCTCAGTACCTGTAGAGCCTTCGCACCCTGATAAGCCATCAGGTTGATCACCATAAACGCCGGATGACCGTCCGTATCGACCGGAATGGACAAACCTGCCGGAATACACTCCGGTGAGCTCTGGTCCGAAGCAAAAGAGGTGGTTCCCCAACTGGATTCGTTGCCATTGGCATGGTGAACTTTGATTTCATCAAACGCCACACACACCTTGGCCAGGTTATCAACCGGTGCATCGGAAAAAGCCAGGTTCATTGTCCCAGTTTGACTGCTGCCAGAATCGCTCGAGTTACACCCCACCAGTGCCACACCCACCAGAGAAGCCAGAAGAATTTTGCGCATTAAAAATACTCATTCATTTATCATTTATTTAAGCATATCCCCTGATGCGCAGTCTCCCAACTGCAAGGACGACATCCTCAAGAAAACTGACAGAAATTTTACCAAAGTGCATTACCTTCAGGATTTTTCTGTCCGACCAAAGTAGGCAAAACTGGCGGTCAGGTTAAAAATCCATCATCGGCAAGGTTGAAGCCACCAGCAAAGTCGCCATCATATAGTTAAACCATTTCATCCGGTCCGCGTTGTTCAACAGATGCTGCAACTGCTTTCCTGCCACCGTCCAGATACTGACTGACGGCAGATTAATGACCGCAAACACCGCCGAGACCAGCACCACACCTTGCCAATTGGCTGAAATGTTATAAACACTCACCGCGGTCAGGGCCATCGACCAGGCTTTCGGGTTAATCCACTGAAAGTTAGCTGCCGCCAAAAAGCTCAGCGGGCGATAATCCAACTCACGTTGTCCGCCCGGATGGCTTCGGGCGATTTTGAAAGCCAGATAAAACAGATAAAGAAGGCAGCCCCCTTGCAGAACGTGATGCACGACGGGATAAGCCGCAAAGATCCCCATCAGTCCGACCCCGACCAAAATCACCATCAGGCTGAACCCCATCACAATGCCCAGCATGTGGGGAATGGTGCGGATAAAACCGACATTGGCCCCGGAGGCCATCAACATAATGTTGTTGGGTCCCGGAGAGACCGTCGAGACAAACGCGAAGCTCGTCAAAGCCAGAAGGTGCTGATAATCCATATTGATTCCTTATTGATGACATTTCCTGTATACCCAACTCATCTCACCGGCCATCGCCGCCTGAGGTTGTTTCGGTATATATTAACGAGAGGTAGTCGCAATTTTGTGTCTATCTGTGTGCTAATCTCTATAACTTCGCAAGATATAATCAACATGGACAGATTTGACGAAAGAATATTGCGCGAGCTGAAATCAAACGGCAGATTATCCAATGTGGAGCTGGCCGACCGCATCGGGCTTTCGCCCTCCGCGACCCTGCGACGTGTGCAGGAGCTGGAGCGCAGTGGGATCATCAAAGGCTACCGGGCCGTACTGGACCCGGGGAAAATGGGCATTGGCTTTATCGCCTATGTCACCATCGGTCTCTCGAGCCATGGCAAACGCTCACAGCTCGATTTCGAGCAGCGACTGCAAACGGCGAAGGAAGTCACGGAATGCCATAACATTACGGGAAACAGCGAGTACTTACTGCGCGTTGAAACCGCAGATTTAAGTACCTATAAGCGATTTCACTCAGATGTGCTGGGGGAGATCCCTCAGGTGAATGCCATCTCCACGCTGGTGGTTATGGAAACACCCAAGGATGAACGGTAGCGAGAGCATGGCGCTCTCGCGGGTCCGTTAAAATAAAAAGATCGGGTGAAGCTTTACCGAACACCAATCAAGTCGGACTGGTCAATATACTGAACTGAGCCCAAAACTGAATTGAAGACTGAATTCAAGGATGAGCAGGCAATTACAGGGCCGCTTCCCGGATCAAGGCTTGCGGGATGCCGGTTTGCATCACCAATGCACTGCTCAGGCGTGTTTCCGCGTCTACATCGTGTTGCACGGCGGCCTTCAGCGTTTTGGTCGCAGACACCGGTTTATGCTCACCCACCTGAGATTCTGAACGCGACAACGGCTGGTGCACCTCAACATAGACCGAACCGTCCGGCTCTACGGTTTGTTTCAGGGGCTGGTTAATCACTTTGACCCGAGTGCCTTTCGCTATTTGGGGGAACAGCCACTCGATATCCCAAGGATTCATCCGGATACAACCGGAGCTGACCCGCATGCCAATACCAAAGTCCTTATTGGTCCCGTGGATCAGATACTGGCCGCCGCCATGCGCCAGTCTCATCGCGTACTCGCCCAATGGGTTTTCAGGTCCGGCCGGAACCACGGCAGGCAGTTCGATACCGCGTTTTTCACGGTATTCACGTCGGATATTGGCTGTTGGGGTCCAGGTCGGATCCACGATTTTCTGGCTGACCGAGGTGGTCATCTCCGGGGTTTCCCGTCCGACCCGGCCGATCCCGATCGGGAATACATACATCCGATCCGGGTCATCGTTCGGGAAGTAATACAGGCGCAGTTCCGCCAGGTTAATGACAATCCCTTCGCGTTTCACATCCGGCAAAATCAACTGGGTCGGCACCGTCAGTAAAGTCCCCGGTGTCGGCAAAAACGGATCCACGCCCTGGTTTGCTTCCATCAGCGCCAGAAAGCCGACATCGAATTTGTTGGCGATATCGGCCAGACTCTCGCCTTCATTCACCTGATAGTATTCCATCACCCCCACCAGCTTACTGTCAGCGGCAGGGCGTTGATATTCTATGGCTTGCGCCGTCACGGAGCATAAGCAGATCAGGGAAAAAAATAACGAACGAAACACGAAAACCCTCCATCAAAGATACAGATAAGTATGGCCGAAAGAATCATGATGTTGAGCTTGTACCAACGACTTCTCAACATTAAGACACAGCACACCGGTCTGAGCCGGCTCTTCTTCATTTCCGTGATCCTACCAAGCGCCGCACCGCGCTTCGTCATCGCCCGGTCAAAACATGTGACCGAAACGCTTGAAACCGCTGCAACGCCATTCGACTTGATTGAAAATTCATCCTCTGAATCTGGCCGACCACCCGATGTAAAATACATACCTCCTTCTCTCATGAGCATCGTGCCTCCCGGCCGATTGGGTATAAACTCAATAAGGAGAACATCGGATAAAGAGCCCCCCATGAATCCGTTATCCCCCCTCAACATGGACCGACACCAACGTGTCATAATTGATACCCAGGCGCAGGAATGGCTGGCCTCCCCGGCACCCGGCGTGTGGCGGATCCCGCTCGAACGGGAAGCCGCAGAATCCGGGCAGGTGACAAGCCTGGTCCGCTATGAGCCGAAGACCCATTTCGCAGCGCACTATCATCCGAAGGGCGAGGAGATTTTCGTTCTTGAAGGTGTCTTTCAGGATGAGTACGGCAGCTATCCGGCAGGCACCTATATTCGGAATCCGCCGGGCTCCTGTCACGCTCCCCGCAGCGACAGCGGCTGCCTGCTGTATGTGAAGCTCAACATGTTCCCGAGCGCTGACCATGATGTTTTCCGGCTCGACACCCACAATGCCAGCTGGCAACCCGGCATTGACGCTCAGGTATACACGATGCCATTGCACGGTTTCGGCAATGAGCAAACCTACCTGGTTCGCTGGGAGCGCAACGCGAGTTTGCACAGCCACCGCCATGACGGCGGGGAAGAAGTGTTTATCCTGTCCGGCGATTACCATGACGAACAAGGGGAATACGGCCCGGGCGCCTGGATCCGCAATCCCGCAGGTAGCCAGCACCAGCCGGTCACGACGAGCGGATGCCTGATGCTGATGAAAACCGGTCATTTACCGGTTTAAACCGGGAACGCGATCCCTAAGGTCTGAAAACGGGACATCACTTGCTGGTAGGATGCCGAGTCCGGTCGGTAATAGTCCACCGGCATCCGATTCTCGAACCCGGCCGTTTTTAACTGCTGCCATTCCTGGCGCGTCAGGATCACATAATCCAGATGTTCATCCAGGCATTGTTCAAGGCGATCCAGGGTCAGTTCTTCATCCCGTACCAAAGTTTTCAGTTTGCCGGTCAATACAGACAACGGCAGACGGAACAACCGCACCAACTGCTTGCGATCGGCGACCTGGCTTGCCGCAGTGGATCGCTTTGCTTGAGTGAAAATTTGCGTCCAGTCCGGCTTGCCCTGACGAGTCACACATTGATGCCGATAGCAGTAATAGCCTTCCAGATACAGCTCAAGATACTGAAACCGTTCTGCGGACGTTTCCAGGTAAATATGCTGCAATTCCAGGTTGGCGTGATAAGCGTAGAGGTCGGTCATATTCAGAATTCAATCAGGTTGCCGGTGATACGCTCCGGCAACCCTGTTTTAAGAAGTGGGCGTGTTTAGAGAAATGACGTATTTCGATCAAGCAGTTTCGATTAAGCGCGTCGCGATGCCATGATTACAGCGGAAAACGGATTCCGATCGCCCCTTCAAACTGAGAGTCGGTTTCCTCATGGAAATATTGTGCCATGACCCCTTCGGCATAAATATCAAAACTGTCGAAAGGTATTTCCATTCCCAACCCGGCACGGACACCCAGTTGATATTGTTCATCATCGACCCATTGCACCCCGGTGATCAGGTGGAACGGGGAATAGAGTGCCCCGCTGCTGAGATCGGCAACATTCCACAGCGCATCGGCTGTGACACTGAATGTATCTAATCCCAACGAAAACTGCGCATCCTGCCGGTATTTCGCCGTCAGCCCGGACGACGGATTCCCCACATAAACGCCAGCCGTCAACGGTGATTTGGCTGCGAAAACCTGCTGCGGTACGGTTAAAGTGATCGCCAATAATAATGCGCGTCTGTACATCCTTTTTCCCTGAAGCTGTGATTCTCAGTAACGCGGCGCAACATAACCTCTTTCAACAAAATTTCAAAGGGCAATATCATGAAATTTATATGTGTGTGACCGGGTCTACTTCTACATCAACTATTTGCATGACGTGTACAGGTCAAAGGACGATTATGTATCTCAAGAAATCCCCAAGCTGGTCCCTGAAAGAAAGTGATGTCACCCCTGAGCCCATTTACCGCCAACGGCGAGAAATTCTGAAAAAGCTGGGCATTACCCTGGTCGGGATCCCGCTGGCCAGCCACGCTGATGCCGGGTTATTTGACAGCCTGCTGGGCTCTGAATCCAAGCCAGCACCCGACAAACGCCGGTCACTGGCAACCCGAAGCTCCACTTATTCAAATCGTTCGCTCTCGCTGACGCCTGAAGAGAAGATCCTCAAATACAATAATTTTTATGAATTCGGAACCGACAAATCCGATCCGGCTGCCCGTTCAGGCAACTTCCAGACTAATCCGTGGACGATTGAGGTGAGCGGGCTGGTGCACAAGCCTCTCACCCTGGGATACGAAGATATTTTCAGTAAGTTCCCGCTAGAAGAGCGGATCTACCGCCTGCGCTGTGTCGAAGCCTGGTCGATGAATGTTCCCTGGATCGGATTTCCCCTGGCCAGCCTGCTGCGTTTAGCCAACCCAATGGGCAATGCGAAATATGTGGCATTTCAGACCTTATACGATCCGAAACAAATGCCGGGACAAGCCTCAAGACGCCTGGGCGGCGGTATCGATTATCCCTATGTGGAAGGGCTGCGCCTGGACGAAGCCATGCATCCGCTGACACTCATAGCCGTCGGCCTGTACGGAAAAACCCTCGCGCCGCAAAACGGTGCCCCGATTCGCCTGGTCGTTCCCTGGAAATACGGCTTCAAGAGCATCAAATCGATTGTGCGGATCCAACTCACCGACCGCCAGCCACCCACCACCTGGAACTTGCTGGCACCCCATGAATACGGCTTTTATGCCAATGTGAACCCGACGGTCGATCACCCCCGCTGGAGCCAGGCCAGTGAGCGATTCATCGGGGAAGGCAACCTGTTCAGCAGCCGTCGCCAGCCGACCCTGATGTTTAACGGCTATGCAGACCAGGTCGCGCGTTTGTATCAGGGCATGGACTTAAGGAAGCAGTTTTAATGAAGCTCACGGCATCACATATCACCGGGTTGAAAGTGATCATTCACCTGATTTCACTGGCGTTTGTCGCCGTGCTGATCACCCGGACCCTGACAGAAGGCTTCGGGGCTGATCCAACGGAAGGCCTGAGCCATTTTACCGGGAAAGCGGCCCTCAATACGCTGATCCTGACCTTACTGGTTTCTCCGATTGCCCGGAAGTTCCGGCAAGGCGCCCTGATGAAAGTGCGTCGGGTGCTGGGGCTGTACAGCTTTTTCTGGGCCGTCTTGCATCTGGTCGTGTATCTGGCACTGGATCTCGGTTTCGATAGTTCGCTGCTGGTCAGCGAAATCATCACCCGGCCTTACCTCACCCTCGGGGCAATCTGCTGGCTGATCTTGCTGGCGCTTGCCATCACCTCAACACAGGGAATGCAGCGTCGGCTGGGGCCGCGCTGGCAAAAGCTTCACAATTGGGTTTACCTCGTCATCCTGCTGGCGCCAATCCATTATTACTGGTCAGTCAAATCCGGCATCATTGAGCCCGCACTCTATATCGCCACAGCCCTGATTTTGCTCAGCTTTCGCCATAAAACCCTGCGCCGCTGGCTTCCGGGACTTCCGATACGGCCCACGTCAACAGAACGCAGCTGAACCCTCCGGGCAACCTGGATACGCAAATTGGGTGCCAGGTTGCATTTTCGCTCACGAAACCCCAGAAAAATCATCTGGCCCGCGCACATTATCTGATAGGATGAAGACTTCGCGAGTTTCCGGGCTGCCTGCATCACTTATCATCAAACACTCTTTTTGACGGGCGGCCGGGTTTGATGAGGTTTAGCTTTCTTGATCAATGATCTTCTCTCCGCCAGTATTCAGCAGTTTAAAGCTGACTGCTTGCAGCTCTGTGAGCAGCATTATCCGACGGTGCATAACCGGGGAATGCGTGGAGACCATCTCGGTAAAGCATTGTGCCGCCGCATTGTATCCACCTTGAATCAGGCTGACATTCCGGCGCAAGTTCAGGTGGTCGCACACCAAAACACAGCGGACCAACCGGTATTTCGCCTCGATGCCCCCCACTTTACGCTTTGGGTTATTGCGCACCGGCTGGTCAGTGCCAACCTGGCGCGACGGGAATCACTCATTACCGCCGTCGAAACGGTGAAGGCAACTTACCTGAATCAACCACACGCGCATCCGCACTACCTGATTCTGGTCGCCGATCACTGGTTCGATCGCAGCAAGGCCAGCAAAGAGATACCCGCCTGGTGGTTGGGGCAGCTCCCCGAAAATACAGAAGATTATCTGGCGGATGGCATTCGCCTGCTTGGGTGCGAACACAGCCTGCCGCAGACTCTGACCCAACGCCTGACACTCCCCGACGGTGAGCGTCAAATCCACCATCCGCTCAAACGCCATAGCGGCAGTAAAACGGTTCACCGCTATCTGTTACTGACAGCCTTGTATCCACTCTCATGACAACAACCCCGTCTCACCTCGCCCTGCGCGATGACAGCATTCTCAAGCTGTTCATTCGCTACACCGTGCCGACCATTGCCGCAATGCTGGTCACCGGGATTTATGTCACGGTCGACGGCATGTTTGTCGGCCATTTTATCGGCGAGCAGGGACTGGCGGGGATCATGCTGGGCTATCCGATTGGCTCCATTCTGTATGCCGTGGGAGCCATGATCGGGATGGGCGCCTCCGCGCTGGTTTCTATCCGGCTCGGTGAAGGCAAAACACGCAGCGCCGAACAAATTGCCGGTCAAACCTTATTGCTGTGCGGCCTTGCCGCGATCATCGTCTGCGCCCTGGGGATCGCCAGTGGCGATCACCTGCTGCGCTGGCTCGGTGCAGAAGGTGAAATTCTCGAGATGGCCTCCGATTACCTGTTCTGGTATTTCGCCCTGGGGCTGTTTCCGATTTTAGCGATGGCATTTTCGGCCCTGCTTCGTAACGACGGGCAACCGAACCGGGTCACGTTGATCATGATTTTCGGCGGGATCCTGAATGTTGTCCTCGACTGGGTATTTATCGTGGTGATCCCCTGGGGGCTGACCGGTGCCGCCATCGCGACCATGTTGTCGCAGGCGGTGACCGCTTTACTCTGCCTGCAACATTTTTTCAGCCCCAAAGCCACGCTCCGGATCCGCAAAGCCACGCTGCGATTAACCTGGCACAGCACCTGGGAGATCAGCCGACTGGGCTTTTCCAGCCTGCTGATGTATCTCTACCTGTCCGTGGTGCTGACCCTGCACAACAAGGCGTTTCTTTGGGTCGGGGATGCGATGGATGTCGCCGCCTATGGGGTGGTCAGCTACACCGAGGCATTTTTCTATCTGATCTTTGAAGGGATCGCCCTAGGTATCCAACCGATCACCAGCTTTAACACCGGCGCCGGGCAGACGGCCCGGGTGATTCAAACCCGGAATCTGGCGTTTGCCGTCACTTTACTGGTTGCGCTCTGTGGCGTGGCTGTGATTTACAGTGTCCCGCACTATTTTGTCTATCTGTTTGCCGGCACGCAGACCAGTATCTTGCCGGATGCCATTCAGGGAATGCAGCTCTACTTCTGGGGACTGCCGATGGAAGGGTTGTTACTGGTGGGTGCCACCTACTTCCAGTCGATTAACCGTCCGAAGGAAGCATCGCTGCTGACCGGCGGGAAGTTGGTCTTGATCAGTCTGTTGATCTTCAGTTTTGCCGCACTCGCCGGGACCGAAGGTGTCTGGGTCGCCCTCCCCGTTTGCAGCAGCCTGCTCACCATCTGGCTTCTGCTGAGCCTGAGAAAGATTGCCCGGCCCACTTACGTTCCCGCATAGCGCGAACAGGCAGCCGAGGCTGCCTGCGTTGTTTTTGATTCTCTGTTTTCTTCAGGGTTTTCTTAGGCAAATTCGAGTTTATATCCGGCGCCATATACCGAATGGATCAGTTCGTAGTCCGGCTGAACTTCGGTAAACTTCTTGCGCAGTTTTTTGATATGGCTGTCTATGGTCCGTTCGCTGACAATCCGGTTGTCCCGGTAAATGGCTTCCATCAGTTGGCTGCGCGAATAAACCCGGCCCGGTGACGAAGCCAGAATATCCAGCATGGCAAATTCCACCGCAGTGAGATCCAGATCCAGGCCGTTCAGGGTGGCTTTGAACTTCGCTTTGTCCAATTGCAACGCCTGAGCTTGTGTTTCCTGCTCACGCTCCGGAGTTAAATGCTGCGGCACCAGTGCATAGCGTCTGAGCACAGACTTCACCCGCGCCACGACCTCACGCAAGCTGCACGGCTTACAGATATAATCATCTGCCCCGATTTCCAGGCCGATCAGGCGATCAATTTCATCGACTTTAGCCGTTACCATCAAAATCGGCACCTGCGTAAAGGTGCGCAGTTCCCGGCAAATCGAAATCCCATCTTTCCCCGGCAACATGCAATCAAGCAAGATGAGATCCGGCTGATTGGCCTTGACCCATGCTACGACCTGAGTGCCTTCATGCAGCGCACTGGTCTGGTAGCCCGCCGCTTTGAGGTAGTCTTCTGTCAGCGCAGCCAGCTGCACCTCATCTTCCACAACTAAAATATGTTCCATTACTGCTCCAGGGTAATACCGATTTGTATGCTCACGCCACCAAGATCTGAATGTTGCGCGGATAACCGCATGCCGTGGGCTTCGGCAATACTCCGGCAAATAGACAGGCCCAACCCTGCCCCACCAGACTTGCTGCGTTGCCGGGCCGGATCGGCACGGAACAGCCGTTCGAACATCTGCGCCAAGTCACCGTCTGACAATCCCGGCGCAGAGTCATTAAACGCGATGTGTAATCGGTTATGCAGGTGCTGGCACACCACTTCAAGCTTCCCGCCGGCGTCGGTATATTTCAGCGAATTTTTTAATACATTCGAAAACAGTTGCTGAACCCGGATCTGATCCAGCTCCATGGTCAGCCCCGCCATGATGTCGCGCTCACCGATGTAGCGAATGGATAACGACAGCCCTTTTTCATCAAAGGCATCCCGGTACAAATCGACACATTGCTCCATCAGTGCGATCGGCGATGCAGGATACTTATCGTAGCTGAGCGCACCGATATCACTGAGCGACAGCTCATACAGATCATTCACCAGGTGCGACAGGTGAGTCACGTTATGGTGAATCGACTTCATGGTTGACTCGCCGTTTTGACGGACACCATCCTGGACCGCTTCAACCTCTGCCTGCATGATGGCCAGCGGGTTTCTTAACTCATGGGAAATATCCGCAATCCACTGTTGCCTCGCCCGCTCATTTTGCTCCAAGACCGCAGCCAAATGGTTAATATCGCTGGCCAGTTGACCCAACTCATCTTCGCGCTGAATTTTCACCCGAGTGCCGTAAGTTCCCAGTGCCAATTGCCGGACCCCATTGTTAAACACTTCAATTGTTTTGATTAGCGAATGGGCCCAAGGGAGTGCAACTGCCAACGTCAGGCCGCAAGACACTGCCCAAATCCAAATCAGGCTGGCATTGAATTCATCGACAAATTGCGCTTCTGTCGCCTCGGCCAGGGTCTCGGGCTGGATATACCCCAGATAACCCAGAATGTCCCCGTTATGATGTAAAGGATGCAGGATCTGATCTTCATGCTGCAGCGGGCCAATAATTCTTTTCTTTTCCGCATCCAGCAGAAATACCCGCAGCTCAAAATCACTCGGAACGACATCCCCCAACCGTGGTCGTGGAAGCCCCGCGGGTCCTTCCCCGGCCATTTCAGATCCCGCCATCATGGGTGGCGGTGGTCGGCGATCACCTCGGATCACACCACCCGGCGGATCCGGTAAAAGCTCAACATCAAATTCTTTGGAATATTCCGACAAAGGTGTCGGCTGCCATTGCGGCTCTTCATCTTCCTGCTTGGTGCCATTCACCATGGCCGGCCACCAGTGATGCGGGCTCGCTCTGCGTTCCAGGTAGCCGGGTAAGTCCTGCTCCAGTAACTCGATCAGTTTTTCTACCCGTTGTTGCTCCGTGCTGTTCACGTAGCGCATCAGCCCGTTATCCATGGAGATCTTGGTTAGCGCCACCATGGTGACAGAGCCAATCAGGGTCGTCACCACAATCATGATGATGGCTTTTAACCGGATGTAGCTTCGGACGCTCCCGGTCAACATCCGTATCATTTTTCCCATATTCTGTTTGTCACTATTCTAAAGACCCGTATCCAAGCGTTTTCGGGCCACATTTGTTACAAGGATGAATAAGATACTGTTTTGGTTTGTCGGCGTCATTATTAACTTGATGAATAGGTTAATAAATGATGATTCCGTCACCGGGTCATACGGACTCACGCCGATCAGTAGTAAATGAAGTACACCTGGCGCTTACGGCGCAATGCTCCCCACACATCCCGGATCACCGCGTACAGCAAGGCGACAAAGCCCGCCAGAAACAGCAGCGAAATCACCATTTCGCCCAGAAACAAAGAAGACAACAAGCAAATTAGTGACAGCGACAAAGCGATATATTTCAACATCATTCATTCCTGTGATTAGCCGTGCGTTATGCTCAGGGCGCGAGCATGTCGGTTGAGTGATGACTCTGCGGATCAGTCGGCAACGTGCTTTCGTAACGTACGGATTGCACGACCGCAATGTGCGGGCTGGTTGTTGCATCCACAATAAACGCAATAATGACCAGGAAGTAGCCCAGAACGGAAAAGCTGATTAACCAGAGCTCTGAAGCGATCACAGACAAGTAGATACTGAAAAGTGATACAACTAGCGCAATATACTTGCTCATGTTCATCCTTACGTTGAAGAAACATCAATCCATGGCCGCCGCATGAGTAGCCATTTGAGAATGATGATGATCGTAAGAAGATATTGAGGAGGAATTAGGGATGAAATGTGTAAAGAATAAGGAAATCGGGTGCCGGCCGGATTCAGCCGACACCCCGGATTCAGCCGGTTAGATCACACCCAGCTCTTTCAGGCGCTCCATCAGGTAGCTGTCCGCGGTATGACGCTCAGACAGCACCACCTCAGGTTTCGGGTGCAGGAACAGCGGCAGGGAAATACGCGCTTTGGTCTTGTCAGTTCCTTCCGGGTTGATCACACGGTGAGTCGTGGACGGGAAGTAACCACCTGAAGCTTCCTGCAACATATCCCCAATATTGATGATCAGGTTGCCGAAGTCACATGGCACATCCAGCCAGTCGCCTTCTTTGGTTTGCACTTGCAAGCCCGGCTCATTGGCTGCCGGCAGTACGGTCAGCAGGTTGATATCTTCATGAGCACCGGCACGGATCGCCCCCAGCTCTTCATCCCCATTCAGCGGCGGGTAATGCAGAACTCGCAGCAGGGTTTTGTCACTGCCGTCGATCATGCTGGACAGTGATTGGGAGTACAGCGCGGAGACATGGTCAGGCGAATGTTTTTCAACCCAGGACAGCAACTCGGCAGCCAGCTTGTTGGCTTCATCGTAGTAGTTCTGCAGCTCTTCGCGCAGCGCTTCCGGGCACTGACCCCACGGGTAGAAATGGAAATATTCTTTGATGTCTTTCTTCGTATGGCCTTTCGCAATTTCAGACACTTCAGCCGGGAAGAAGCCGTCTTGCGTCGCTACATTAAAATAGTAGTCCTGCTTCTCTTCGCTATTGAAAAAGGTATTCCAGTGCTCATAGATTGAGCTCACCAGCTTCTGCTGGATCGGGTGGTTCTTCAGAACCCCGAATCCTGTGTTGCGTAGGGATTCAACAAATAGCGCTTCGGCATTATCGGCAGTGTAATCGACGGCTTCCAGTTTCATAACTTTTTCTTCTTTGGCTGACAGATTCGTACGAAGTATAACGATTCAGAGACATGTTCGACCCGGGCCGGTACGTCGCCGGACCCTGTTCATCCATATCGCATACCCTTAGTTTCAGCCGGATTTTATTGACTCTATCTGCGTGTCACAAGAAAGAAACACAATTGAAACCGAAACACTGCGTTTACTGACAGAAACAATAAAACGATTGCCTAACCGTTTGCGCCGAATACAACTGCGGGGCGCCGGTTTCCCGGCACCCCGCAAAGAAATGCGTCAGCGGCCAAACGAAGCACGCTTGATCAGATTAGGTCCTGAACTGACCCACCATTTCTTCAAGCTGACTGCATTGCTGGGTTAACGAGGAAAATGCCCGCTCCGTTGCTCGAACCCTGTCGACCATTTCGGTACTCATCTTGGCAATTTCCTGCACATTATGGTTAATGCTATCGCTGACCTGACTTTGCTCAGTCGCAGCCGTCGCGATTTGCAGGTTCATCTCATTGATCACATTCACTGATTCACTGATCGCATCAATCGACTGGTTGGCGGTATTGGCCTTCTCGACCGTGGATGTCCCGCTCGTACGGCTCGACTCCATGGCCTGCACGGCGGCGCGGGCGCCTTGCTGCAGCCGTTCGATCATCACCCGGATTTCCCCGGTGCTGTCCTGAGTTTTACTGGCCAGCGTCCGAACTTCATCCGCCACCACTGCAAATCCGCGTCCCTGCTCACCGGCCCGGGCCGCTTCGATCGCCGCGTTGAGTGCCAGCAGATTGGTTTGCTCCGCAATCCCCCGGATCACATCCAGGATTGAAGCAATATTGCCGACATCCCGCTCCAGATGGCCAATGACTTCGCACGAGGTTTCGATTTCACCGGCAAGCTGGTGAATCGAGTTGACGGTTTCAGTCAGGACAGAGCGCGTGGTTGCCGATTCCTGGCTCGCTTGCTGGGTCGCCCGGGCGGCTTCGTTGGCATGCTGACTAACATTGTCGCTGGTCAGGCTCATTTCCTGAACAGCTGTCGCCGCCAGTGCACTCTCTTCCTGCTGACGGGATGTTGTTGTAACCACCCCCTGCGTTTCTTCCTGAATTTTCACCGTTTCATAGCGAACGGCCTCCAGGGTCAACGCCACCTCAATCATGGTACAGTGGATCCGGGAAACAAATTCATTGAAGGCATTGGCCAGTTCGCCGATTTCATCTTTTCCGTCCGCTTCAATCCGCTGGGTTAAATCCCCATGCCCGACCGCAATGTCCTTCATGGCCAGGGTCAACCGTTTCATCGGGGCGCTGACCCACCCGGACATGACCCAGGCCACCAGCAACGACAGCACAATCACAACCACAATCCCGGCCTCCATCAGGAAGGTCACCGTCGCCAATTCAGCATCCAACAGCTGTAACAATTGCCCCTGAGCTTGCTTAATATCCGCTTCCATCGCCTGAATATCCTCACTCAGCCGATTCAACGCCGCGTTCATCTCCATCTGGTGCTGCGTGTAGTACGCCTCGGCATTTGCCGGACGCTGGGCGATTGCCTGGTAATGTTTGACCCAGGCTTCAAAAGAGGTCTCCAGCGACTGAAGTCGCGCCTCATACTGCTCGGGAACAAAGCCGACTTCAACAAGCCGCCTTGCCGAAAGCAGTGCCGGCAGCGCCGCTGCAGCACTTTGCTCCAGCTTGAGCTGATTACTTTTCACCAGCACTGGATCATGCTCAGCAAGGACAATCCCCTGCCCGGCAGCAACAACCTGATAAATATCACGGTATCCGGCTTCGATCTGTTCCAGGACCGGCTGCATTTCATCGGTCAGCAAAGCACCGGTTTCCCCCTGTTGCTTGGAAGCCATTGCGACCCAGACAAACAAGGCTGTAAACAAGCTTACGACCACCAGAATCGGCACCACAAACTTCCATCGAAAAGAGAGGCCTTTAAACCATGCCATTGTTATTTCCTCGAGCGTATGAAGATTGCACACTGAATCACCACATTAGCGATTCGGTATCATTGCTACCAGAAATAAACCTATACAACATGGCACATATACGATTATCTTCTTGTTTTTTGTGAAACAAAACCAAGTCATTGCAGCAAATTGAGCGAATGGTTACTATATAAATGCAATTGAATCTCAATTCCAGAAGGAATGGCACAGTTATTACAGCGTATAAAATATGTCTTCACGCGGTGATTTTTCCGTCAGCGCCAATGTGAAATAATCATTTTTTTCGTGTCACAATTAACATTATTATATGTATTATCATTAATATATTGATACACCACAGTCTCTGTGCTTTTATACCTTCGCTCAACTACACCTATAAAAAATATCGTTAATGTCAGGCTCACTCAGAATGTCCGCAAGTCACACCATTCCCAACATTGCTCAAGAAGTTACCTTTCCGGAGGGAGAGCAGCTGGTCTCGACCACGAATCTCAAAGGGGTCATTACCTATTGTAATCCTTCATTTTGCCGGGTCGCTGGCTACCGTGAAGAAGAACTGATTGGCCAGAACCACAATATTATCCGCCACCCGGACATGCCAAAGGCTGCCTTTGCGGATATGTGGACCCGATTACGCGAAGGCAAAGCCTGGCGTGGGGTGGTGAAAAACCGAACCAAAAGCGGTGGTTTTTACTGGGTAGATGCTTACGTCACGCCAATCTACGAACAAGGCCAAATCACCGGCTACCAGTCCGTCCGTGTGAAGCCGCAGTCGCAATGGGTCCAGGTCGCGACAACGGCCTACCAACAGCTACTGAAAGCCGAACAACGCGGCCGAAAACAAGCGTTTGCCCTGCCAAGCAGTGTGAAATATGGTGCGCTGGGTATCGCCTGCGCTTTACCGGCCCTGAGCGGCTTTCTCGATGATGGGGTCAACATCCAGAACCTTCTCAGTCTCACGCCGTTGGCCGTGCTTGGATTGCTGTTTCGCCAGGAGTTGATTGAAACCCCGCTACGCCTGAAAGAGCTCCGCCAGCAATATGACAGTATCAGCCGCCTGATTTTCTCCGGCGACGGCCAGTTCTCTGTCGCGGACTACCACCTGAAAATGGCATCTGCCCGAATTCGTACCGTGCTGGGCCGGATGACCGACTCTGCCGTCCCATTGCATGATTTGGCCGATCAGCTGAGCGATTCCGCTCACCGGGTGAACCAGGCGATTTCCACCCAGGACAGTAACATCCGCCATGTCGTGGATGCGATGAACAGCATTGCTGACTCAGCCCGCACCGTCGCTTCCCATGCCTCGGACAGCAATAGTTTGCTCGATGAAACGCGTTTTCACTGCGATCAAACCCGGGATCAGCTCACGTCAACCCAAGGCAGCCTGCAAGCCCTGTCGGCGCAGGCCGAGCAGGCCACCGAAGCCACGCATCAGCTCAGCGGCGAAGCCAGCAAGGTCAGCACTGTGATGGCTGAAATCAATGGGATTGCGGAACAAACCAATCTGCTGGCGTTGAACGCCGCGATTGAAGCCGCCCGCGCCGGTGAGCATGGCCGCGGTTTTGCGGTGGTTGCCGATGAAGTCCGCGCGCTGTCTTCCCGCACCCAAAGTGCGACAGAGCAAATCCAGTCCAGCATTGCGCAGATGCTATTGACCATCAACGAATGGCAGTCACTGATTGAAAGCAACCGGGATAAAACCAACGAGTGTGTCGATATTGCCGCGAAGGGCGCAGAATGCCTGGAGCAGGTTGAACAGAACATGCAGGCCATCAGCGCGCTGATTGGCCAGGTGTCCGGATCGGCATCCGAGCAGGAACACTTGTCTGCGCAAACCAGCCAGCACGTGCATGCCATTGCCCAAGCCTCGCAGCAAAACCTCGACGAAGTCAGCCAGGTCGAACACACCAGTCTGATGCTGAAAGAGAAAGTCGATGACTTCCATCAGCTTGCTGCACGCTTCGAGGAAAAATAACCGCCCTGCCGCCATTCGCCCCTGAGTGGCGGCACATTTTCTCATTTCAATACCGGCTTCATTCCTGAGCATTCAACCCGAAAGCCCCTCGGAAAACCGTCATTTTTATCTTCTCCGACGTGCACCGGATGCACGGCTGCGTTACCATCAGGGCTTCCTTCAGAGCCAGGCATTTCGCGTTATGTATCAAGACACCCTGCAACACTACTTTGGTTTCGACAGCCTCCGTCCCGGTCAGGACGCTGTGATCACCCGGGTCTTAAGCGGTCAGTCCGCTTGTGCTATTTTTCCGACCGGCTCCGGTAAATCACTGTGTTACCAACTTCCGGCGGTCCAGCTGCCCCACCTCACTCTGGTCATCTCGCCCCTGCTGGCCCTCATGAAGGATCAACTGGCATTTCTGCACAGCAAGAACATTCCGGCAGCAACCATCGATTCCACTCAGAGCTGGGAAGAAAACCAACAAGTGATGCAAGCCATCCGGGACGGCAACATCAAGGTGCTGATGATTTCCGTCGAGCGGTTAAACAACGAGCGCTTTCGCCAGTTCATCGCCACCATTCCGATTTCACTTCTGGTAGTTGACGAAGCCCACTGTATCTCCGAGTGGGGACATAATTTCCGTCCGGACTATCTCAAACTGCCGCAGCACCGTGACTGGCTGAAGATCCCGCAGGTTCTTCTGCTGACCGCGACAGCTACCCCGGCCGTCATTGAGGATATGCGTGAGAAATTCAGTATTGCCGAGGACGATGTCGTCGTCACTGGTTTCTATCGGCCGAACCTGGATTTAACCATCACGCCGGTTGCAGAAGTCCAGAAACAACATGCGCTCCTCGCGCAGTTATCACCGACCCAGCCGACGATTGTCTACGTGACGTTGCAGAAAACCGCCGAAGATTTAGCCCTGTGGCTCAATCAGCAAGGCTTTGAGGCCCGCGCCTATCATGCCGGGATGGATGCCGAACGTCGCCAGCAGATCCAGCAGGATTTCATGTCAGGTGCCTGCTACTGCATCATCGCCACCATCGCCTTTGGCATGGGGATCGACAAAGCTGATATCCGCCGGGTGATCCACTATGATCTGCCCAAATCCATTGAAAACTACAGTCAGGAAATCGGCCGGGCCGGGCGTGACGGCCAGACGTCGCATTGTACGGTGCTGGCGAATAAATCCAGCCTCAACGTGCTGGAAAACTTTGTCTATGGGGATACACCGGATCTTACCGCCATTGATGCCGTTCTGGGTCAAATCCAGAGTGCAGGCGGCCAATGGGAAGTGATCCTGTCACGTCTATCCCGAGAAACCAATGTCCGTTTGTTGCCACTCAAGACACTGCTGGTCTACCTGGAAGTACACGGCATTATCGAGCCGCAGTACACCTATTTTGCCGATTACCGCTTTAAGCCGATTTTGGCGCCGGAGGCCATCATCGAGCAGTTCCAGGGAGAAAGGCGTCAATTCGTCAGCCAGATCTTTGCCTGCTCTCCAAAAGCGCGAACCTGGCATACGGTTGATTTTGATGCGCTGTGGCAACAGGCTCAAACGGATCGGAAGCGTGTGGTAGCCGCCATTGATTATTTCAATGAGAAAGGCTGGATCATCCTGGAAAGCAAACAGATGACTGACGTGTTCCGGATCCTTGACCCGCAGTTTGATCGGGCATCTTTGGCGACGACCCTGTATACACTGTTTAGGAATAAAGAAACCAACGAAATCGGCCGGATCCAGCATATGATCCGCTTCTTCGAAAGCGAACAGTGCCTCAGCCATTCGCTGGCCCATTACTTTGCGGACCACCGTGCGCCCGAACAATGTGGCCATTGCTCCGTGTGCCGGGGAGAGCCCGCAACACTACCAGCCGAAGATACGTTGCCGGAGATTTCAGCCAACATGCTCCGGGCGTGGTGCGACCCGTTTCTGAGTGCGTGTCAGCAACGGCCTTCCTCCGCGGCAGTCACCCGTTTTCTCAGCGGGATGTCCTCCCCTTTACATACGCAACTCAAGGCGCGGCAAATGAGCGGTTTTGCCAAACTGGAGGCCTATCCGTTCCAGCAAATCCGAACCCAGGTTGACGAACTTTACCCGCACCTGTCGGAGTAACTCCCTGAGATGTTGGGGCAATTGGGTGCCCCAACATCTGGTATAGACCTAACTATCTCTATTTTAAATAAAAAATGACTTTTTTCTGAAATATTTCGGCAACAGAAAGGTCTTGATCCCAGGTTCTATCAACCAACCCGGCTTACCGATGTCGTAAGCCAAGGAGCGAATCATGATCAAGCTACTTAGTGCTGTTGTACTCGCGGGGATCAGTCTGTCCGCAAACGCTTTTTCCTGGACGTCCTATCAAGACACCCGCTACCTCACCGCAGCAACCGGTGATAACGAAGCGCAAGTGACACAGCAAGGCATTGCCTTCACCAAGACAATCGAAACAGCCTCGTCGCAGCAGCTGAAAAAATCACTTGGAATTTATGACGATGGTCTGCGCTCACGATCAGTTGGCGTCGAACACGCCCAGCTCGCAGTGCAGAAATACCTTACTGCATCCGGCACACCAAGCTATCAGGCAATCGTGAAAGTCAATTATAGCTACGATGTTCAGAACCGCAGTCGGGACTAAAATTGATCGCAAGCCTGGGGTGCGACGGCATTGCGCCATGCACAGCCAACCAAAGAGAGTACTTTGAGTACTCTCTTTCATCGCATGCCATAACCCCCCGTTCTGAACCATCAGCCCCCAAAGACGCGATTTCGCTCACTCATTCTCCGGAACACCCCCAATAACGTCATTGCTCCCAACCCTGCATCATAGTTAAAATCTCCCGTAAATCATCGAATTGTCGGCATTAACCCGAAAAACAGTCCTATTTCTCTCTTTTCAGGCCATATAACCCACAGCTTTGCTGCCTGCCAGGCATGGTTACTTTTTCATCAAGTTGCGAAAACAGACACCACGAAATGATCGAAGGAGCGATAGAAGTCATAATTCGGACACAAATTCGAACAGTTTAAGATCGAACACGAATCCTCCATCACCCGGCAACCTTCCCGACAGACCCGTCTCCGACGGGTCTTTTTCTTCCTCCAGCAAGCCGGAACTTGTTTTAAGTCATAGCGATCCCGATCACATCACATTACACTCACTGGTATATCGGTACAGATCATGAAGAGATCCCTATGGCAAACGAAGAACTGGACTACCAACCCTGCGATGCATGCGGTGTTTCCGCTGAAATGGGCTTTATAATCAAAGAAGGTGATGATGTCGCTGAGGTAGAGATTACTGGTCAGGGCAAAGCGATCCTCGAAGCCGAACTCCAGCGTTACCTGGCCCTGGCCGCTGAGGTGAACGCAAATTATCAGTATGAAGTGACCCCGATTGAAGACGACAGCGAGTCACTGCATGCCCGACTGCGATTTGAATGCAGCGCGGAAAAACTGATTTTTGAACTGAAAAGTCGCTCACTGGCGCGATAATTTTCTGCTGAAACACAGAAACTTCAGGCCACCATCGGTGGTGGCCGCCTTTTATCCCCTGCCTGCCATTTCGGACCAATCTGCCTCTTAAGACCTTCGGCTGAATGACAACACTGGTCTGATGTGACCCGTCACTCATTCGCATCTATTATTAGTGAATGCGCATATAGGATATCTTGCGTTTTTGTACTGGTAAAACCCTTCACTTTGTATGACAATGAAAACGCAATATGCTCACCTAAGCATAAATTGTCAGTTTGACATGGAATAAAAGGAATCGTCCGATGAAGAGTCATAGAGCGAAAGTGATTGCAAATTGGAAACCCACCAATGAACGCGAGTCTGCGGCGATGAAAGAGTTGCTGATGCAGGAAATGGGGGTCAGCACGGAGCACCATCAGGGCGGCACCGGCAAGGTAGCGCCAAACTCAGGTCGTATGGTTCGCTAACCCGCCATCGCCCTGTGCGGCGGTAATAGCCGCGAGAATCACGCAGTGCATGACAGCACTGCGTTTTTGTATCCGCTTTGTTTACCGCCGGAGTGAAGACTGAATCATCAATACCTTACGGCGGTGGATTCCCCGATGACGGCTGCACCAGCGGATGCCAGGACAAGCGGCCATTGGTTTCAAATTGATTCTCGGGCTGACATTGGAGCTGCGTCTTTCCCACGATGAGAATCGCGCCCTGAGAGTATTCTTTTCCGCCATACCAGCAAATCCGATGATCGACGCCTTTGGGCTGAATTTCTACTTTCGGCGTGACCGTTGAATGGGTCTGTTGCGCGGCCGCAACAGGAACCGCCGTCCCGGCCAGCACCCCGAGCAGCAGGCTACCCGCCTTTACATCAAGCACATGCATGCGCATTTGTTCTCTCACTTATCGAAACGTGATGGGGGAAGATTCCCCCGAGCGATTTGCTATACATAGCAGGGATCAGGAAAGCTGACTACCAAGTTGCGCAATTTTGTACAAACGCCTTCCAAGAATCTTCGATATACTCCCGGAAGGATATTGACCAAGGATAGCGCTGCGTATGACTTCAACCCGGGTTCCTTCCCACACTCAGCCCCCGCCCAGAGAGCAGGCGACTTATCGTGTAGCCGAAGAATTGGGTGGCATTGAGCTGTTGAACGCGCAATATCACCGCCAGAATTTTTCCCGTCACAGCCACGAAGGCTATACCGTCGGGGTGATCGAGAACGGCGCCCAAAAGTTCTACCGTACCGGCGGCAACCACGTCGCCCCGCAACACAGTATCATCCTGGTCAACGCAGATGAAATCCACAATGGGCACTCCGCGACGGAAGAAGGCTGGTCCTATCAAGCCATGTACCCTCTACCGGAACAGTTTGAAGTAATCAGCCGGGAACTGGCATTGGGCACTTCTCACAGTGGTGCACCCTACTTCCCATCCCCGGTTGTGAATGACCCGGAGTTGGCCAGCCAACTCCGGCTGGTGTTCAAAACATTCGAAAATTCAACCAACCGCCTGCTGCGGGAAACGCTGCTCTACAGTGTCCTGACCAAACTCATGTGCAAACACGGCCGCAAACCTTGCCTGCCGGATGAACCCGCCAAAGCCCAACGTCAGGTTAATTTGGTGAAAGAGTTTCTCGATGATTTTCCATGTGCCGATGTATCTTTGCAGGAACTGGCCTACCTGGCTTCCTTCAGTCCCTATCATTTGGTTCGTGCGTTTCAAAAGGCCTTTGGCCTGCCGCCGCACAGCTATCAGATCCAGGCGCGTTTGCGCCAGGCCAAAAGGCTGATCCGCCAGGGACATACTCTGTCAGATGCGGCGCAGGAAGCCGGCTTTCACGACCAGAGCCATTTCCATCGCCACTTCAAAAAAGCCATGGGGATCACACCGGGACAATTCGCCAAACAAGTCCATCCCTGAACAGCGAATCTGGCATGTGATCCCAGACCCATCGGCCAATACGAGACCCTCATCAAGCGCGCAACCTGAACATAACCGCTTTCAACCAACCCAATACGACCAACATAAAGCCGCCGGAGCGTGCCTTCACTTCAGTTTAAAATCACCGGAAATTAAGAAGCCCCCTCCGAAAAGAGATTTATCCGTTGCATGTTTTACTGTATAACCCTCCCCTCAACATCTAATGCTACAGGTAATTTCAATGTCAAAGTTTTTCTTCAAGGGTCGAATCGAGAAAAAGCAAAAACATGAAAGCTTCGGTTACAACACCAAGCGCACAACGAAACTTGGCTCAAAAGCTCACCCTTTGTCACTTTCCGTCCAAACGAATGAGAGAAAAGAACAGCTGGAAACACGCCTGAATGAGCATGGCTTGTTTGCAACGATTGAAGTGAATGCTGAGCAACCTGAAAATATTCAAGCGCTGGATGTCCTCTTAAAGACGCCAAAAACGACAACGCTTGAAAAAACACCCAACCGCAATGATCCTTGCTCATGCGGCAGCCAGCAAAAATACAAAAAGTGCTGCGGGAAGTAACCGCAGCATCACCGCCGGATAGACACCGACAACCTGCGCGGTGTCTATCGCGCGTCATATAAGCTTCACACCACCTTCGCCACCGTAACACCTGCGCAACAACGTACAAGTTTGCATTGCCTTCATCTAGTAAGGTACAAACTCAATCAATCGAAAACATTGAGACACCATGCAAACACCAACTTCCGAAACCACCGACGACCGGGCTAATGTCATCGCACTAACTCAAGCACCGTCAGAAAAGCATCCGAATGAAACGCAAACCGAACCAAAGTTTGCCCTGTTCCGACAAGGTGCAATGGCAGTCACCCCCCTGTGTATTGCCGTGATCCCCTGGGGCCTTCTGGCCGGTTCTTTTGCGATCGAAATCGGGCTGGATCCTTTTCAAAGTCAGGCCCTGTCTGCCATCGTTTTTGCCGGGTCGGCTCAACTGGTCGCGACCGGCCTGCTGAAAGTCGGGGCCGGACTTGCGACCCTGCTGATGACAACGCTGATCATTACCTCGCGCCACTTGCTCTACAGCATCAGTATGCGCAATAAAATCAGCCCATTATCGCTCAAGTGGCGTTTGGGCTTGGGTTTCTTGCTGACTGATGAGCTGTTCGCCTTGTGTGGCCACCAATCTCCTAAACAATTTAACCGCTGGTACGCACTCGGGGCGGGACTCTGGTTCTATCTCTGTTGGAATCTGGCTTCATTTGCCGGGATTGTTGCTGGGAAGTTCATCCCCAATCTCGACACCCTGGGCCTCGACTTTGCCATCGCGGCAACCTTCATCGCTTTGGTGGTTCCGGCCATCAAAAATACATCAGTTCTGGTCTCCGTAATGGTCGCGATGATCGCTTCCGTACTTTGCCAGGCTTATCAGATTGAAGGGGGACTGATGCTGGCCAGCCTGTCTGCCATGGTCGCGGGTTATGGCTATGATCGATTCCGGAAAAGTCCGGTTCCCCAACAACCCACCGGAGAAGAAGCATGATTTGGATTTCAATTGGCGCCATGGCTCTGCTGGTCTTTGCCAGCCGCTATCTGTTCCTGGCACCCGGCTTACCGATCAAGCTGGGTGCTGAAACCCAAAAGTTGCTGAGCTATTCGAGTCCGGCAGTCCTAACCGCCATTTTTTCGCCCATTGTCTTTCTCCCCGAGGGAGAAGTGGCAATCTCGTGGCACAATCCCTACCTGGTCGCTGCCGTTGTGGCTGTTCTGTTGGCCTGGAAACTGAGTAATGTCCTGCTGACCACAGTGCTCAGTATGGCCCTGTTTTTCCTGCTGTCGGCCTGGTGATCCATCCGCCCCGCAAGGACTCAGCCCTGCGGGGCAAATCGTTTCAGAACAATTTCAGGCCAAAGGCACGCTTGATTTGTGTCAGCACAGCATCGGCTTCTTCTTGAGCCTGCTCACTGCCCTGCTTCAGGATCGCCACCAGCTGCGCTTTATCAGCCATATACACCGCCCGCTGCGCCCGGATCGGTGCAATCAGCGTTTGCAGGCAATCGGTGAGGATTTGCTTGGTGGTGCCATCTGCCAGCCCGCCCGCCTCATACTGTTGTTTCAGTTCAGCCACATAACCGGGATCCGGATGAAAGGCATCCAGATAGGTGAAAACCACATTTCCGGCCACACACCCCGGATCGTCAACCCGCAAGTGATTGGGGTCGGTATACATCGATTTCACGGCACGCGCAATCGCCCGATCATCAGAGTCCAAATAAATACAGTTTCCCATCGATTTCGACATCTTCTGCTTGCCGTCCGGGGCCGGCAGCCGGGGCATATTGCTCAGCAAAGGCTTACACTCGACCAGGATCTCCTGCCCGGCAATCTGGTTGAGCTTGCGCACGATCTCGTTGGTCTGCTCCAGCATCGGCAGCTGATCGTCACCTACCGGGACCAGGGTTGCTTTAAATGCAGTGATGTCCGCGGCCTGACTGATGGGGTAGGTCAAAAAACCTGCCGGGATTGAAGCCCCGAACCCTTTCCCGGCAATTTCATTTTTCACGGTTGGGTTACGCTGTAAACGCGCCACCGTGACCAGGTTGGCGTAATACATCGCAAGCTCCGCCAACGCGGGGATCGCCGATTGCAGGCAAATGCGGGTTTTCAGGGGATCGATCCCGACCGCCAGGTAGTCCGCCACAACATTAAGAATGTTCTCGGCCACTTTATTCGGGCGATGACCGTTGTCGGTTAACCCCTGCAAATCGGCCACCAGGATCGTTTGTTCATAGCGATGCTGCAACTGCACTCGCTGCTGCAGCGAGCCGACGAAGTGGCCCAGATGAAGTTGGCCCGTCGGCCGGTCTCCGGTCAATATTTTCTCGGCAGTGCCTGCCTGGGTTGAAGCGACTTGATGGTGGGTCATGATAATACTCCGGTTTTATGTTCCGCCGGAGACACCATGATGATGATTCGTCAATAGCTGCCTGCCGGCGGCTATTGAACACACGTGATTCAGCGCCGCTCTATCGTAGAGAGCGCCACCAGAAGCAAGTGATGATGAAAGAAACAGAATTCATAGTCATACCGACAACTTACCAAGCTGCCGCGCGATATACAACCCCACGAGTAATAAATTTTATTTGCCTGATGCAAACTGTATTTTCGTGCGACAAGTAACAGCAGAAAGATACGTAACACACTAATGTAGAAAGGTAATTGACTTGATTGGCTTGAATTAACCGGCCTTTCTTTGCTGAGCACTTTGGCGTTATTTTGGGGTTTCATTCAGAAAAGGCATCTTGCTGTGACAGATTCCAGCTTTGCATTCATTCTTGCGCTGTTTACTTTTTTACTGGCCGCCGTACTTGCGAAAGAGGTATCCCGCTGGAGCCGGCTCCCCTACCCGATCACCCTCATCCTCGCCGGGCTCGCTATGCATGCGATCCAACCCAGTTTTTCGCTACCGATTGACCCGCTTACGGAAAAAGATCTGGCCCATGATGTCATTCTCTATATTTTATTGCCGACCCTGGTTTTCGAAACCGCCTACAACCTGGATATCAGTAAGCTCGCCGCCAACCGCATCGCCATTTTTGTCCTGGCAATCCCCGGAGTTCTGATTTCCTCTATCGTCGTTGCAGCGATCGTGAACTACTTTACCCCGCTGAGTTGGCAATATGCGCTGCTGCTGGGCGCTATTCTGAGCGCCACGGACCCGACGGCCGTGATTGCCGCATTCCGCCAGCTGAATGCCCCAAAAGATCTCATCATGCTGATTGAGGGAGAAAGCCTGTTTAACGACGCAACCGCCATCACCCTGACCAAAGTGCTGGTACTCAGCTTTGCCCTGTCTCACGGATTTTGGCAAACCTTAGGACACGGCAGCGGACTGTTCACCATCACGCTGCTGGGTGGGGTGATTTGTGGGTGGCTGTTTGCCCGGCTGGCCTTGTGGAGTTTACAAAAAATGCCGGATGACCCTTTTTCCGAAATCAGCCTCAGCCTACTGATGGCCTTCGGTTGCTACCTGTTTGCGGAAAAAGCCCTGGAAGTCAGCGGCATTGTTGCCGCAGCGGTGGCGGGGATTTCACTGGCGACCCACGCGCCGCTTCCGGTTTCCAAAAAATCTCAGCAATACCTCAACCATTTCTGGTCCTATCTGTCGTTCATCGCCTCCGCCAGCATCTTTCTGATTGTCGGGCTGTGGACGGATTTAGGCCTGCTCTGGGATAACATCACCATCTCTATCATCGTTCTGGCCGCGATCTGGTTGTCCCGCGCCGCAATCGCCTACGGCTTGCTGCCCTATATCGGTCATCTGCAACGCCAGGCAAAATCCACCCCCATGGCCTTTCGCCACCTGATGTTTGTCGGCGGCATGCGGGGAGCCGTGACCCTGGCGCTGGCCATGGGCCTGGTGAGCGTGCTGGGCGATGAAACCCTGCTCTCCATCACAACCGGGGTGGTGTTCCTGACCATTCTGCTGCAAGGTATTCTCATCACCCCGTTGGCCCGCCATTTCCAATTAAAAGAAAAGGAGCTTAGCGACAGCATCGCCACCGCCGAGCTGACCCTGTCTACGCTTCACCACAGCCGGAAAGTATTGCAGTCCCTGCTCAACTCCGAACTGGCCCACGGGGGTATCCCCCAAGCACTCTCTGCCCGGTTAGACCCATTAATTACAGAGCAGGAAAAGCAACTTCAATCCTGGTTCAGCGCAGAGGTCGGTCCGATTGGACTCTGGAATCGACTGCTGCTGCGTTGTGCCAGCCTCGAAATAGGCTATCTTTATCAGCTGTTTGACCAAGGCTTAATCAAGGCGAGTGTCTATCAAGAGCTGAAGAACTCCCTCGATGAGCAGATGGAAGCGATCCGCCACCAGTATCAACGGCCTGCTTTTTCCCACTTGCCTAAACGGCTTTCCGGGTTGCTGACCCGACTGTGGCAACCAATATCTCACGCCCATCCGCAGCGTCAGGCGCTGATCTATGAAATGGCCTGGGCCAGACTGATGAGCTGTCAGTATGTTCTGAATGAATTGGCGCAGATCATTGAAGATGAAGAGATCCCGGAAGCTGTCGCTTCACATGTGGCCGGGATTTGGCAAGGATGGCAACAAGAATGCGAGACTCAAATCAGCCAGATTGAACACCAGCAACCCAACACGGCCACGGCGGTACAGCAGCAGTTAGTGCACAATTTCTTACATACCGCTCAAGCAGAACATCTTCAGCAGTATGTGCAACAATGCCTGATTTCTGAAGATGATGCGGCACAACTGCTCAGGCAACTCGAAAGCATGGATCTCTGACCCATGGCCTGCAACAGCCGCAATTCGGCTTACACTGAAAGAAGCACCTATTGATCAATCGCCACGACACATGTCACGAAGCCTTGTGAAACACCTACCAAACGTACTGACAACCATGCGTTTGTTTTTAGCCATCCCGATTTACTTCGGGATCCTGGAGCGGAACTTCCCGACAGTCCTGTGGGTGATCGCCATCGCCGGGGTTACTGACGGACTGGATGGTTGGCTTGCCCGCAAACTCACGGCGATGAGCCGCTACGGTGCCATGGTCGATCCGCTGTCCGACAAGGCCATGCTGCTTTGTGCTTACATTGCATTTTTTCAGATTGGGTTGATGCCATTCTGGGTCGTCGCGCTGATGGTCCTCAGAGACATCATCATCTTGCTGGGCGCCGGCTTGTTTTATCTCTGCTTCGGCCCGTATCAACTCAAACCCAGTTGGTGGGGGAAAGGATGTACTTTGGGACAGATTGTGCTGGCCCTGCTGATTATTTGCCAGCAGCTGTTCCCGCACATTCCCGAACCACTTCTTTCATTTGGACTCATGACGGTCGTCCTACTTGTCGTCATCAGCGGCGTCCAATACGTCTACGCCTGGACGACCAAAGCACGTCGGTTATGGAAGGCACAACGTTCTTCGCGATAATGGCAACATTCAGCTCGGTGCCGTCCATCAGTCATGTAGATATTTGCGTCGATAATCCGACACTTTAGCAAAGAAGAAAATCGGAATGATCAGCAGGAAAATAGCCGGCAAGAAAATCAGGACTTCATTTACAAGCAACTGATAGACACTGATGCCAAAAAAAACACACAATGATAGCAAAATCATGCCATGTACAACTGGATGATTAAACGAGAAAACTGCATACAAACGAACCACCGCGATACCTCAATCAACTACAGATTCATAACCAAGGCGGCAATTACCTCCGCAAATTAAATTCTCTAAAAAAATTGCGTGAATATTCATTCATCAGACCCCATCAAACGGTCGGTAGATTTTCAATCTTTATTAACAATATAGTCGTTAATCATGACATGGGTTCAAAAGATGGGACGATGATATTTGAAAAATTAATCAGCTATGAGGGTGTTGATATCTGAAGTATCAAAGTAAGCGGTTGGTTCATAAACCAATTCAGACGGAATCGCTGGATGAATGCTGATAAGAAAAAAATTCAGGCAAAAAAATTCTTTAACATCTCCCATCAACGGGCCCCATGAGAACAAGAAATGTCCATCGGCACTGTTCCGGGGCACTGTTCCGGGGCACAGTTCGGAACAAAAAACCTATCTCAGCGTGTTTTAGCTTTCAACCAGGACAAGAGCGTCGGACCTCTGCGGTAAAACAGTAAGGCTGCCAATATCAGACAGCAACCCAGTAATTTATGCATCGGCATGGCCTCCCCATACCAAATTATACTGAGCACCACGGTCCAGACCGGCTCAAGGACCATGATGATCGCCGCGTTCGCCGCTGTGCTATGTGTCTGTCCGGTCGTCTGCATCACATAGCGCAAGCTGGTCGCCAGAAGCACACTCATGGCAAACCATCCCCAAGTCGATAGGCGAATACTCTCCGGCCAGGTTTCGACACTCAAAGACGCGATCCATCCCATCACGCCGGCGACAAACAGCTGAATACAAGTTAGCAGCAACGGCGGCACATGACGAACCACCCGGCTGTTGACATTAAAATGCAGGGCCAGGGCTAATGCCGCACACAAAAACCACAGTTGGCTGGCAGACTGTTGCCAACCGCCGCCACCAAGCGACAGCAGCATCAACCCACCGACTGCAGCTGGCAAAGACCACCAGAACATCTGTGGCGGCCGCTGACGAAACAGCGGCCAGGCAATCAGGGGAACAAACAACATCGAGAGGCTCATGATAAATGCCCCCTCGCCTAAGGTGTCACTGACGGAAATAGAATAAATCCACAGCAGCAGCGAACACCCGAGCAGACACCCAACGCCCATCGCCCGGATCAACTCACGACGGTTGACCAGCTTCAAGCCGGAATAGCAAAACGGCAGTAGACACAGAGAAGCCAGCACAAAACGCGCCCCGATAAAACCGAACGGTGGCAAACCCTGGATCGCCTCTTTCGAAAAAATCCACCCGGCTGCAGCCAGAATCGTTGTGCCGATTAAAATCAGGTCGGCGCGGCGATCCAAAGTCATAAATACCCACTCAGACACGTTGTCTGGTCATGATGCGAAAAAGGCATTTTATCGCCAAGTAATCTAAAACGTAACAACCATTGAATAAACAAGACCATAAAAAAAGCCAGCGATAAACGCTGGCTTAAAATAAGAGAAACTGACGGATCGAAACTATGCACCTTGAGGCTGCTGGAACGCTTCAACGGCATTCGACACTTCAATCGGCAAAGTTTGGAGAACATAGCTCCCCGGCGCAGGGGCTAGTGCCGGATACTGGCTGTTCCCTGGTGTACGTCCTTCCACAGGCTCTGCGGATTCGAACTGGGTCATCCAGGTATTCCAGTGATTCCACCATGAGCCTTCCTGACGCTCGGCCGACTTCAGCCATGTTTCCGGATCCTCAACAATTTTATCGCTGGTGTAATACCCGTACTTGTTCTTCGCCGGATGGTTCACGATTCCGGCAATGTGACCGGACTCACCCAACACGAAGGTCAGCTTACTGCTCAAGTTCTTCGCGCCGCGGTAGGTTCCCTGCCAAAGAGCGATATGGTCTTCCTGAGTTGAGATAAAGTAGACCGGCACTTTGACCTTCGACAGATCAATATTCACGCCACCCACTTGATATCCCTGCGGATCGATCAGCTTGTTCTCCAGGTAGAACTGACGCAGCAACGTACTATGGCAGGCGACAGCAACATTGGTACTATCCCCATTCCAGTACAGCAGATCAAAGTCGATCGGGCTGTTCCCTTTCAGGTAATTGTTGATGTAGTAGTTCCAGTAGAGGCTGTTTTCACGCAACAGGCTGAACGTCACGCTCAGCGAGCGCCCGTCCATATACCCTTTGGCTTCATTCTGAGCTTCGATCGCTGAAATGATCGGGTCATTGATATATGCCCCGATCTCTCCCGGCTGAGAAAAGTCCAGCAGCGTGGTGAAGAACGTCGCCGACTTAATCCGGTTACGCATCCGTTTCCCGGTATAGTAAGCCAAAGCAACCGCCAGCAAAGTACCACCGATGCAGTAACCCGCAGCGTTGATCTGCTTTTCACCGGTCACGGCCTCAACCACGTCAACAGCCTGGACAACACCGTCCAGTACGTAATGTTCAAAGTCGACATTTGCCATACTGACATCCGGGTTACGCCAAGACATCATAAAGACCGTATGCCCTTGCTCCACCAGCCAGCGGACCATGGAGTTCTTCTCACGCAGATCCAGAATGTAGTATTTATTGATAAACGGCGGCACAATCAACAGTGGCGTTGCATTCACCGTTTCGGTTAACGGCTTGTATTGAATCAGCTCAAACAAGTCGTTTTTAAACACCACCTGGCCTTCAGAGTTTGCCACATTGACACCCAGCTCAAATGCGCTGTCGTTGGTCATGCGGATCTTCAACACATCGGCACTGGCCTTCATGTCTTCCTGAAGTAACTCCATCCCTTTGACGAGGTTTTCACCATTGGTCGCTACCGTCAGCTTCGCCAGCTCCGGGTTTGTCGTGATGAAGTTCGTCGGTGACAGGGCGTTAATCGCCTGACGAGAGAAAAAGTGCAACCGTTCTTTCGCTTTATCATCAACACCTTCAATTGAATCAATGGTTTGCTTCATGGTGTTGCTGAACAGCAGATAAGATTGCTTGATATAACTGTAAAAGGCTTCATTTTCCCATGCCGGATCAACAAAGCGTTTATCATCTTTTTCGGGCTGAACAAGATCAGATGCATCGCCATTCGCCAGCGTGACGTTTTGCAAGATCTTCAATTGGTTTTCCCACCATTCCATTTGCGCTTTCGCTAAAACAGATGGCTGCGCTGCTGCTTTTTCGAGAAACTCGACGCTATCTTCTAAATTAATTTCATTCAGCGCTTTATTAAGGGGAGAATTTATGGCTGCCTTGCCAGATTCAAGTTCCTTCCACCATGCCTGGTTTATGTCTTGGAGCTTGGCAAAGTAGTCCGCAAAGAAGTTATAGTTCATTACAATGACCTCAGTGTTAGGACTAAAAAAGCCGCCCACAGAAAGGGGCGGCTGAGTGGTCATTTCACTTATGCAGTAGGCGTGGCTTGCTTCACATTTTCCGCAACCAACTCTTCAACTTCAGTCTTAAACGACTGTGCAATAGCACTAAACTTATTGCTGTCGTCGATGAGCTGCTGAGACAGTTTTGTCAGCGCTTCCAACTGGTGGCTGTTGAACTCAGCAAAAGACTGAATGTCTTTCACTTCACTGACCGCTTTCAGTTGAGAAAGGCCCAGATCACTGTAGGCGCGAACGGCCGCCAGTTGCAGCTCAGTCAGCTCTTCAACATTCTTGGTGAACAGCTTGTTGAACTTCACGTATGGTGCCAGAGTTTTTTCTGTTTGCTCAGAGAAAGATTTAAACATTTCCGTATACATAGCGGTTTTCCTTCAATTAGAAAGTATGAATGGAGTACCCGGGCCACCTATAGCCCAGATACAAACTAAACACTTACGCTTCAACGTTCTTCAGTACGATAGCTGTACCCATACCGCCCCCGACGCACAGCGTGGCAAGCCCATACTCGGTCCCGCGGCGACGCATCTCGTGGAGTAGGCTGACAATAATACGGTTGCCGGATGCCCCCAGTGGGTGGCCCAGTGCAATCGCACCACCATTGACGTTTGAACGCTCAGCTAAATCTTCGACCTGTGTATCCAACTCGTCCGCCAGTTCATGCAGCACACCCAGTGCCTGACCAGCAAACGCTTCATTAAACTCGAACAAGCCAATGTCACCAATGGTTAACCCGGCCTTGTTCAGGGCTTTGATCACCGCCGGAACAGGACCGAGTCCCATCACTTCCGGTGCAACGCCAGCCTGCGCATAGCTCTCAATTTCAGCCAGCGGTGTCAGACCATACTTCTGGACTGCGGCTTCAGAGGCAACAATGATGGCGCTGGCGCCGTCGTTAATGCCAGAGGCATTCCCGGCAGTCACACTCCCGCCTTCTTTCTTAAATGCAGGACGCAGGCTTGCCAAGCCTTCGATGCTGGCATCCGCTTTTGGATATTCATCCGTATCCACCACAGACGTCTTACGGCGAACAGTGACTTCAACCGGAACAATTTCTTCAACAAACTTGCCCTGCTCAATCGCAGCCACTGCTTTTTGCTGGCTGGCCAGTGCAAAGTTATCTTGTTGCTCGCGCGTCAGGCCGACCTTTTCGACAACATTTTCAGCAGTCACGCCCATGTGGTAATTGTTGAAAACATCCGTCAGGCCATCGTGGATCAGCAGGTCAGCCAGCTCCAGGCCACCCATTTTCTGGCCGTCACGAATTGATGCCGGGACGCAAAACGGAATTTGCGACATATTTTCCGCACCCGCGGCGACAACCAAATCAGCATCACCCGCTTTAATGTGTGCTGCGGCATCCATCACCGTCTTCATCCCACTGCCACACACCATATTCAGCGTATAAGCCGGCACTTCTTGTGGGACTCCGGCATACAAGGCCGCTTGGCGACCCGGTCCCATGCCCTGCGCTGCGCCGACCACGTTGCCGAGAATCACTTCATCAAGCAGGCCCGGATCCACACTGGCTTGCTCCAGTGCCGCTTGAATCGCCACCGCTGCCAGACGAGGTGCAGGAACAGTTTTCAGAGAACCATTAAAGCTCCCCAGAGGGGTACGTTTTGCAGCAACAATATAAACTTTTGTCATTTTTTGCGTCCTTTCAATAACCTGTATCGCGAATTAGTGCATGTACAAACCGCCGTTCACAGACAGTGTTTCGCCTGTGATGTACGCTGCGGCATCGCTGGCAAGGAAGGTAACGGCTGCTGCCACTTCGGCTGGTGCTGCCAGACGCTTCATCGGAATTTCTGCTTTGATGGAATCCAGGACTTCCGGTTTAATGGCTTCAACCATCGGTGTCCCGGTGTAACCTGGTGCAATGGCGTTTACGGTTACACCCGAGCGCGCACCTTCGGCCGCCAGGGCTTTGGTAAAGCCAATCATTCCTGCTTTTGCCGCTGAGTAATTTGTTTGACCAAACTGTCCCTTCAGACCATTGACTGAAGAAATATTAATAATCCGGGCGTTCCCTTTTTCACACATCGACGCAAAGAGCGGATGCGTGACGTTATAAAGGCTATTCAGGTTCGTCGTAATGACTTCATTCCATTGCTCGGCAGTCATTCGTTTAAACGTTGTATCTCGTGTGATACCCGCATTATTTACCAGAACATCAACATGACCTTCTTCTGCTAATAAGGTCGATAATGCTTCTTTACAATAGGCTGTGTCCGTAACATCCAGAGGAAATAACCTAACTTGGTCTTCTGAATAGTTATTTTCTTTGAACCATTGTTTCGCTTTTTCTTCCCCGTTCGGGAAATAAGTTGCAATCACGCGATACCCGGCGTCGACTAACGCACTTGTGATTGACGATCCAATACCACCTTTTGCACCAGTTACTAATGCTGTTTTGCTCATTACAGAAGACTCCATTCCATCATTGATGATGCTGTTGCTGCCTTGAAAATAAAAAGCGAATTGCACTCAGTTTCAAGGATTAACCAACCTAATTGAATTACCTGATTATTTTCCTAAACTTTTCATGCATCGTATCGGTCAATTAAGTCAATACCGTGACCCACATATTGCATAAATATTATAAGAACATACAGGCATGCCAATATCAACACACAGCATCAATGGTCGTACCATTATTCCATCAAAGAATTCGCGTGTCAGATCATTACCATGAAATTACTCAATGAATGTCTTTGACGAATTAATTACATGCATCAAAGATGCCAATAATTTTACTGGTTAAAATTAATGTCTTATCTATGGAGATAAAATACAACTTCATGAAACATTCATCTTAGTTGCACTCATTTCATGCACAAACGCACAATATTAGTGCTAAGGTGAACAGTTATTTTTTATAAAATTAGTCGAAGGCAGCACAAGAATATGTCATTCACAATAATAAACCTGCACCCGCGCCCTTATTTTTAATAAGTGTTCATTCTAAAGGATTATTTGATATGTGATTTTATTCTTTAGAGTCCAAGCTCGTTTCATGAAATCAGTCCCTCTGGTGGCATTGATCATTCAAAACGGTTCTGCCCCCTCCCCTTACCCCGCAAACTGGCGGTCAGCCAAGGCAGGGACAGTCTTTCTCCATCGATATGGTTGAAATTGCCGGCGGCTAACCCTATGTAGAGGCTATAATTTACAGCACAACCTCGGTGATACGTCTTCTTTCACCACAAAAAAAACCTAAAAATAAATTGCTGTCGAAAATGAACTCTCGCCAGATGTTCTGGTCAGAAAACTCACCTTTTAATTGACTGTTTTGTAGTTAAAGGATTCAACCCACACTATGTTAACATCGACGTTTCAACGCCTGCAGACTTACCTGGACAGCCAGGTGATTGGTCAACCCGATCTCGTCAAGCAACTACTGATTGCCCTGCTGGCTGATGGCCATATTCTGGTCGAGGGTCCTCCGGGACTGGCAAAGACCCGAGCCGTAAAAGTACTGGCCGATTGCATCGAGGGCAGCTTCCACCGGATTCAGTTTACCCCCGATCTATTGCCGGCCGATCTCACCGGGACAGACATCTTTCGTCCTGAAACCGGCGAATTCAAATTTCAACCCGGCCCGATTTTCAACTCATTGCTGCTGGCTGATGAAATCAACCGCGCACCCGCCAAAGTTCAGGCCGCCATGTTGGAAGCCATGGCTGAGAAACAGATTACCGCAGGACGTCAAACCTATGCCTTGCCTGCATTATTTTTGGTGATGGCGACGCAAAACCCGATCGAACAGGAAGGTACCTATCCACTGCCGGAAGCACAGTTGGATCGTTTCCTGCTCCAGCTCAATGTGAACTATCCGGACGCGACCAGCGAACTGGAAATTCTGCGCCTGAACCGTGGTGAAGCCATGGGAGTTCATGCAGCCGAGCCGGTTGAGATCAGCCAGAAAGACATTTTCGCAGCACGTCAGGAAGTCCTGAATATCCACATGGCCGAAGAAGTCGAGCACTATATTATCCGTCTGACCATGGCGACCCGAGAGCCGGAGCGCTACAGTGATCAACTGGCCAGCTGGCTGCAACTGGGCGTCAGCCCACGGGCCACGCTGGCACTGGATCGCTGTGCCCGCGCCCACGCCTGGCTCTGTGGCCGGGATTTCGTGACGCCGGAAGACGTTCAGCAGATGGCTTACCCGGTTCTGCGCCATCGCCTGCTGCTCAGCTATGAAGCCCAGGCCGAAGGCATCGCGACCGATACCCTGATTCGTCAGATCATCGAGCAGGTTGCGTGCGCATGACGGACACCACTCCGACCCCGGCGCTGCCAGCCCATAGTGACGGCGTGAATTTGTGTCTCGCGGAGCTCCTGCAATATAAGAATCAGGCGGTGCGTTGGCTGCCACCGGCACAAAGTATCTGGTCGCAACTGAACGGGCAGCACATCAGCCGCAAGAAAGGTCGCGGGATGAACTTCGCTGAAGTTCGCCCGTATCAGGCGGGGGATGATATCCGGGCCATCGACTGGCGGGTCACGGCCCGCACCGGCAAAACGCACACCAAACTGTTCACGGAAGAGCGGGAGCAGCCGGTGATGCTGCTTGTGGATCTCAGCCAAAACATGCAGTTCGGCTCCACCCTGCTCTTGAAATCGGTTCAGGCCGCCCACTTTGCCAGTTTACTCAGTTGGCTGGCGATCAAAGAACAGGATCGCATCGGTGCAATCATCTACACCGGAACTCAACTGGTCGAGTGTAAACCGACTGCGCGCCAGCAAGGTCCGCTCCGGGTGATCAATGCCCTTCTGGAAGCCCACCATCCTGATGCTTCAAGCCAAGTGGAAGAGCAAACGCCGCTTGAATTCTCAGCGGCCCTGAAACACCTTCACCATCTGTGTCCGAAAGGCAGCGACATCGTGGTGATCAGTGATTTTTATCTCCTGACACCAACCGACAAACGTCGCCTGAGCCAACTGCGCCAACACAACCGGATCCAGTTTGTTCAGGTTTCCGATCCCCTGGAGCAAGGCCAAACCCGGTTCCGGGGCACCGAGTATGTCAGGGACAGTCGCCAAACACTGTGGGTGAATTTTGCGGCCACCAGCACCCGCCAGCAGCTTCAGGAGCAATATCAGCACCACCAACAATTTATCCAAACTCTGACCCAGAGCCTCGCAATCCCGGTGCATCAGATTTCCGCTGCTTACCCGTTAATCTCTCAATTAAATGCTGCAGGAGTCGCTTCATGACTGAGCAACCAGCGGTCAACGACCTCCCTTCCCCCCTGCCCCTGGCAGATATACATCTCCCAGATGCGCCCGGACTTTGGCCGCTCGCCTGGGGCTGGTGGGTATGCCTGTTTATCGGCTTGTGTCTGCTGATCGGCGGACTGTGGATGTGCATTCGCTACATCCGGCAAATCAAACAACAGCAAAGCGCACGCAAAGAAGCGCTGCGACGCCTGCCGGGTTTCAATCAACCCGATGCGCTGAACGCGATTAACTTATTACTCCGTCAAACCGCGATGTCCTATTACCCTCGCCAACAGGTTGCCAGCCTGACCGGCGCACAATGGCTGGCGTTTCTGGACACCCATTTAACCCCATCAGAACAGGGCTTCGCCGCCTTGTCTGAACAGTGGAGCTACGGGATCTTTTCCAAGCAACCGCTTGAGCCGCAGGATTTTCAGCGCTGCTATCAGCAAGCCGAACGATGGCTGAGAAACGCGCGTTTGCCTGCTCCGCAAAGTCAGCAATCCACTCAACAATCCACGGTTGCGGAGAAGAGGCATGTTTGAGTTTTTCTGGATTTGGGCCTGGGTGTTGCTGCCACTCCCTTGGTTCATTTACCGATATACACCACCTGCCGCGCAGCCCGTCGCCATCCGCTTACCCAAGCTGCCGGATGGGATCGGCCACCGGCAACCAGACACACGCTGGCGCAAACTAATGGTCGGTCTGGCCTGGTGTTTGCTGATTGGCGCCCTGGCACGCCCGGTTTGGTATGGTGATCCGATTGAAATCAACCCTGAGCACCGAGATATGATGCTGGCGGTCGATCTGTCCGGATCCATGTCGATCGAAGACATGGTCACCCCGGATGGTGAAAACATCGACCGGCTCACCGCCGTGAAACAGGTGCTCGCTGACTTTATCGAGCGGCGTCAGGGCGATCGGCTGGGCCTGGTATTATTTGCACAGCACGCCTATCTGCAAACGCCCCTGACGTTTGACCGCGATACCGTGAAGCAACAGTTAAACCGGAGTGTATTGGGGTTAATCGGTCAAAGCACCGCCATTGGTGAAGGACTGGGGATCGCGGCCAAAACGTTTATCGACAGCCAGGCCCCACAACGCGTGATCATTTTACTCAGTGACGGCAGCAACACTGCCGGCGTGATCCAGCCGATTGAAGCGGCTGAGCTGGCTGCGCGCAGTGACGTGACCATTTATACGATCGGGATCGGTGCCGAGATGATGCAACAGCGTACTTTCTTTTCAACCCGAACCGTCAATCCGTCACAGGATCTGGACGAAAAAGCCTTAACTGAAATTGCCAAACTGACTGGCGGGCAATACTTCCGAGCCAGAAACCCTCAGGAACTGGAACAAATTTATCAACTGATTGATCAAATGGAACCTGTGAATACCGCGCAACAAACCTGGCGCCCGCGCGAAGAGCTCTTTCGCTACCCGCTCGCGCTGGCACTCTTGCTTACCGTGTTAATTGCAATGCTAAGGAGGCGTTATGGCTGACTTGACGCTTCTGCACCCGGAGTGGCTGTGGGCATTGCTGCCGCTGCTCGCAATTCTCCCCTGGCTCAGCCGCAATCGAAAACAAACTGCACTGATTGCGCCGCACCTGAGCCGGCATTTCGAAGCACAACCGTCGGCGTCCGCTTTCCCTCCATGGGGGATCCTGACAGCCGGCTGGCTGCTCAGTGTCCTGGCGCTGGCTGGACCCAGTTGGGAGAAAGCCGAGATCCCGGCCTACCATCTCGCGGGCGCACGTGTGCTGATCATGGATATGTCCCGTTCAATGTATGCCACGGACATCACGCCCAACCGGTTGACCCAGGCCCGATTTAAAGCTCTGGATATGTTGCCCGGCTGGAGCGAAGGAAGTACCGGACTCGTCGCTTACGCTGCCGATGGCTATGTCGTCAGTCCGCTCACCCGGGACAGTCATACCCTGGCCAGCCTGATCCCGTATCTGTCCCCGGACATTATGCCGCTTCAGGGCAGTAACGCAGCGGCCGGTATCGAAGAAGCGATCACCCTGCTCAAACAAGCCGGCCATCCGGCGGGGGATCTCATCCTGATCACGGATGGGCTGAGTCATCAGGAATCCGAGCAGGTCCAGGCGCTGCTGAAAGACAGTCAGTACCGGCTCTCCGTGCTGGCCATCGGAACCCCTCAGGGCGCCCCGATTCGGTTACCGGAAGGCCGTTTGCTGACTAACAACCAAGGAGAGACAGTGGTTGCCAAGGTCAATCTCAACACGCTCCTGCCCCTGGTCAAACAAACTGGCGGCCAGCTCCAGCTGTTTCAGCCAACCAACTATGATGTTGAACGCCTGATCGCTGCGACTGCCAATCCGCAGGCCACAACCGAACAGAGTCAGGAAAAAACAATTGAGGAGCGCATCAATGGTGGGTTCTGGTTGCTCATTCCGGTGGTATTTCTGTCCCTATTCGGGTTTCGCCGCGGACTGGTCATTGCCGTCATGTTATGCGTGATCCCGCTGGATCCGGCCATGGCATCCCCTTGGCAAAATACCAACCAGCAGGGTCACGAAGCTTTCAACCAGCAGGACTATGCGCAAGCCGCCGACCTGTTTACGGACCCTCGCTGGAAAGGCGCCGCACAATACAAAGCCGGCCAGTATGCACAAGCGATTGAAACGCTGAAACCACTCACGGACGACCAGTCCCGCTTCAATCTGGGGAATGCCTACGCGCAATCCGGTCATTATGACCAGGCTATTTCGGCATATGAATCGGTGCTGGAGAACAACCCGGACGATGCAGACACCCGCCGGAACCTGGAACAGGTAAAACAGGCGCAACAGCAACAGCAACAGCAACAGCAACAGCAACAGCAACAGCAACAGCAGGATCAAAACCAAGCACAGGGCCAAAATCAATCCGGCGAGCAGCAATCCTCTGATCCCCAAGGTGATAGCCAGCAGAATCAGCAGAATCAGCAGAATCAGCAGAATCAGCAGAATCAGCAGAATCAGCAGAATCAGCAGAATCAGCAGAATCAGCAGAATCAGCAGAATCAGCAGAATCAGCAGAATCAGCAGAATCAGGACAATAATGCGCAGACGTCCGGTCAAAATCAAGCGGCAATGCAAGGTCAACCACAATCCTCGGACGATGCCGGACAATCATCAGAAGCGCAGCCAGATCCCATGCCTTCGGCCCGTGCTGCTGATGATGGAGAACCGAACGCGCCGGATAATCCGTTACCCGGAGCACAACATAGCTCTGAACAATCATCAACTGAACAATCATCAACAGAGCAATCATCCGCGGAGCAGCAAACAACGGAGCAACGATCAGCGGAACAGCTATCAACGGAGCAACAGCGTGAGGGAGGCGTTGCCGAACCAATAGAAGATGCGTCACCGCACAGCTCCCTGTCAGCCAGCGATCCGATTCTGAAAAAGTTAGAGCAGGTTCCGGATGATACCAGTGCCCTGATCCGTGCCCAGTTGATCTTGCAAGCGCGAGAAAAGCAGACAACCCCTGAAACAGAGAATTCATGGTAAGAAACCAATGCATGGTACAAAAAAATGATGAGACCCAACATTCCCCCACACATGCGCCGTACCGGCGGTCGGCGATCTCTTGATGCCTGTTGGCTCGGTTTGATCCTGATGATATTTGTCAGCTGGCCGACATACGCTGCCCAAGGCGTCGCCACAGTGTCCAAAAACCAGGTGGCGGTGAACGAGGTGTTTCAGCTGACCATCAGTATCGATGACAGCGTCAATACCAATGCGCTGGACTTATCCGGACTGTCCCAGGACTTCAACTACGGCACGCCACGCACCAGCAGCCAAACCAATATGATCAATGGTGTCGTGACCCGGCAAACGGAGTGGCGCATTGCGCTGGCAACCAAAGCCGTGGGGGAATTTACGATCCCCAGCTTTCAGATTGGTGCCACGGCAACCGATCCGATTGTCATCACATCAACCCAAAGCAGTGCGCAAGTCTCCGACCAGCCGGATATCAAGATCACCACCGAGATTGATAAAAGTTCGCTCTACCTGGGCGAAAGCGTTCGTTATACCGTCCGTTTGCTGATTGGCGAGCAAATGAGCCAGGCCACCCTGGTGCCGCCTTCAGCCGAAGGTCTGGAGGTGAAGCAGGTCGGAGAAGATCGCCAGGCAGAGCCGGTGCTCAATGGTCGCCGCTATCTGGCAGTCACCCGTGAATATCAAATCACGGCAAATAAACCGGGCCTGCACCAACTTCGGGGCGCTGAGTTTCGTGGCAACATCCTGAAACAAGGCCGGGGATTTGGCTCCACCCTGCGGATGCCCATTGAGAAGAAAGCCGATAATCTTGAACTGGAAGTCAAAGACATTCCGTCCGGCTATTTCGGGCTATGGCTGCCGACCGAAGATCTGCAACTGACACAACAATGGCAGCCTGAAAATGATGAGATCCGTGTCGGTGATCCGATCACAAGGACCATCACCCTGAAAATGAAGAATACCGAGCAGAGCAAAATGCCGAATCTTTCCCTGGATTATCCTGGCTCGGTGAAAGTGTACAATGAGAAACCCGTTTACAGTCACGTCAACGATTATACCGTCATGACCCTGAAGCAAGTGATCATTCCTCGGGCGCAAGGCAGCCTGACGTTGCCTCCCCTGACTGTCAACTGGTGGAATACGACAACCAGCACCCAACAGGTCAGTCAACTCGATGGCCTGACGCTGGTGGTGTTACAAGGCGATCCGCAAAATAATGTTGCGCTCCCACTGCAAACCGAAGGCGAAACCACCAGCTCACCGGAAGTTCAGGGACTGCGTCCGGATTCTGAAGTCATCCGGGATGCGGGTTGGTGGCCATGGTTGACCGCACTTTTTGCCGGCTTATGGCTACTCTCTACCGGGCTGTGGTTCAATGCGCGCCGCCGCACCATTAGTCAGGCCGGGCCATCACCATCCCGTGATATCGAGCAGTCGCCTCTGGATAATTTGCGTCAGGCGGTTCAGGCGAATCAACCGCTTCAGGCTCTGCTGCACTACCAGCGATGGTCACGGCATCATGAAGGCCATCCGCAGCAACCGCAATTGGCGCAAGCCGTCCATGAAATGATGGCAGCACACTACCAAAGGCCGTCAGAGGTCTCGGATACACGCTGGAATAGTCGAGATTTGCTCAACTTGATTGACGCAATCACAAAGCAATCACCGCAGCAAAATTGCGCATCCAACAAGCCGTCTGCACTGGAACCTTTAGTCCCCGAAAGGTAATTTAGACGGTTTCTCCCAAGTCGGCCTTGCGCTGCCATCAGCAAAAGCTCACCACCGCGTGAGCTTTTTTAACATTCTCCCCAGCCTTCTCACTATTATGTTAACGAACAGTTTTCAAACAGGCTTGCAACACCTGAAGTTAATGAGCGCAGATTGAAAGGGTGTTAAATCCATGTAACGCGAAGGTATATGAAAAGAAAGGTGGAAAATAATCGTATTTCCTGTTAAAAAACGTCTCGGAAGCAAAATTTAATCCTTCCGTAACATATTATAAAATGACGCAGGACGTAATATGAACCAAACACAACCCTTTCTCGCCCGTGTTGCCAACGGTAGCCTGGTGATTCAAATCCTTATCGGCATTATTGCCGGTGTTATTCTCGCCTCCGTTGCCCCTGAGTCTGCCGTTAAAGTCGGTTTTCTTGGCAACCTGTTCGTCAGCGCGCTGAAAGCTGTCGCGCCGGTACTGGTCTTTATCCTGGTCGCTTCTTCAATTGCGAACCAGAAAAAAGGCGCCCATACCAATATGAAGCCGATTATCGTGCTATACCTGTTCGGTACCCTGATGGCTTCATTGACTGCCGTTACTATGAGTTTCCTTTTCCCGACCCATTTGACTCTGGTAGCCAGCGCAACAGGAACCACGCCGCCGGAAGGTATTATGGAAGTTCTGAATACGCTGCTGTTTAAGATTGTTGATAACCCAGTAAATGCCCTGATGACCGGTAACTTCATCGGAATCCTTGCCTGGGCGATCGCTCTAGGTTTTGCCCTGCATCAAGCTAGTGAAGCGACCAAGCAAGTGTTCCATGATGTGTCTAACGGCATTACGCTGATTGTTCGTTTCGTGATTCGCCTAGCGCCAATCGGGATTTTCGGCTTAGTTGCCAACACTTTCGCTGAAACCGGTTTTGCCGCATTGGCAAGCTACGGCCACCTGCTGGGTGTGCTGCTGGGCTCAATGCTGATCATCGCGCTGATCGTGAATCCACTGATCGTGTTCTACAAAACCAAGTCCAACCCATATCCGCTGGTGCTGCGTTGTCTTCGCGAAAGTGGTATCACAGCATTCTTTACCCGTAGCTCTGCGGCAAACATCCCGGTAAACATGCAACTGTGTAAAGACTTGGATCTGCACGAAGATACATACTCTGTTTCCATCCCACTGGGCGCAACCATCAACATGGCCGGTGCGGCGATCACGATCACCGTCCTGACGCTGGCTGCCGTACATACCATGGGTGTTGAAGTTGATGTTGCAACAGCAATTCTGCTGAGTGTGGTCGCTGCCATTTCTGCCTGTGGTGCCTCGGGTGTTGCGGGTGGTTCACTGCTGCTGATCCCACTGGCTTGTAGCCTGTTTGGGATTCCGAATGACGTCGCGATGCAAGTGGTTGCGGTTGGCTTCATCATCGGTGTAATTCAGGATTCTGCTGAAACAGCCCTGAACAGTTCGACGGATGTTCTTTTCACCGCTGCTGCCTGTAAGGCTGAAGAAGCCAAGATGGCGAGCGCGGAAACAGCCAAGTCATAAGACTGACTCACGCGCATACAAAAAAGGCAGCCAAATGGCTGCCTTTTTTGTATATGGTACTTACTTGCTCATTTCTTCCAGCTTATCCGACAAAAGCTCAGCTTGATCTGAAACCTGATCTTTCGCCTCTTCCAGCAAGTCTTGCACTTCTTCCGCCGGGCGGGAATCGACAAAGTCTTCGATCTGATCTTTGTAGGTCACACCGATATAAACACCGATTCCAACCAGCAATAACATTATGTATTTAATCATTGTTTTCTCGTTCTGTTGTTAAACCCGACGATGAACCCGCTGAGCCGCGATCAAGCCCGAGCGGAGCCCGCCGTTTCAATGGCGCAATTATACCTGGCATCGCCATCATCACAATGCAAATCAGCAACTTAGATTTTGTGATCGCTCTCTGTGATCTCGACTGTCCGTGTTCAAACACTTCATCAACACGCCAGGCATCCATCCCCGTCACCGCTGCGGCTCGACTTAAGATACCCCAATCTTTTATCACCTTGCTTCACGCATCCGATTGCTTCATGTATTCCCTCCCATCAGGTATCCATAGGTGATTCACCCGAAGAACCCTGATGTACATTAGTAGCATTTTGAAACAATTTGCGCGAAGGGGATGTAACTTTTATTTGACAAGTTAGAGGCCATTTTCATACTTAATTACAGGAGTTTAATTCAAAACATAAACTTGACGGACCAGTGCGATCCCCTTTACTTTAACAACAATATAACAAAGCAAGGATGATAAGATGACTTTACCTCTGCCCACAGAACGCTTAAGGGACACCCTCATGACGCAATCTTTACCCCATGAAATGTTATTAAAATGGGCAGAGGAGCGCCCGGATGAAATCTATCTCCGCCAAATTAAAAACCGACAATTTGTCGACTTTACCTATGCCGAAGTCCTGGATCAGGCCCTGCGCCTGGTCAGCGCATTGCGAAGCATGGGGATCGAGCCGGGCGATCGCGTCGCGCTGATTTCGAAAAACTGCGCTGAATGGTTCATCGCCGATCTGGCGATGATGCTGGGCAGTTATATCAGCGTTCCCATTTTCCCGACCGCGGGCGCTGACACCATCGAACACTGTATCAGTCACAGCGAGTCGAAAGCGCTGTTCGTCGGGAAACTCGATGATAATAAAGCCACCGATGCCGTACTCGCCAACCATCCGGACCTGCCGACTATTGCATTTCCCTATCCGAATGTGCTTTCTTGCCGATATGACTGGGATACCCTGATGGCAGAACATGCACCGAGCGACGAACGGCCCGAACACAAACCCGACGATTTGATGTCCATTGTCTACACATCCGGTACCTCTGGCTTGCCTAAAGGGGCCATGCTGACATTCGGCGCTTTTGCCTGGACGGCCCAACGTCTGGTCGATCATATCGGGATGCAGGAAGATGAGCGTCTGTTCTCTTACCTGCCGCTGGCCCATATTACTGAGCGTGTCTATATCTACGGTTCATCCGTCATGGCCGGGATCCAGGTCGCATTTCCGGAATCCCTCGAGACGTTCATTGACGACGTGAAAATGCATCGCCCAACCCTGTTCATTTCCGTACCTCGGCTCTGGACCCTGTTCCAGCAACGTATCCTTGAAAAGCTGCCGCAAGCGAAACTCAATTTCCTGCTGAAAATTCCGTTTATCTCCGGTGTCATCAAGCGCAAACTGGCGGACGGTCTTGGGCTGGATAAAGCGCGGGTTCTGGGATGCGGCTCTGCGCCGGTGTCACCGGCCCTGCTCCGCTGGTATGAACATATCGGGCTGAACATCACCGAAGCCTGGGGGATGACCGAGTCATTTGCCTACAGCACCCTCAACCATCCGTTCCGGAGTGAGAAAATCGGCACGGTCGGCAACGCCGGACCAGGAATCGAAATCAAAATTGCCGACGATGAAGAAATTCTGGTTCGGGGGGCCGGGATGTTCTCCGGCTACTACAAAAATGAAGAAGCCAGCCGAGCAGCATTCAATGCCGAGGGCTGGCTCCATACCGGCGATATCGGGTTCCTGGACGACGAGGGCTATCTCACAATTCAAGGGCGGAAAAACGATACTTTCAAAACAGCAAAAGGGAAGTTTGTCGCCCCGGTGCCGATTGAGAAACGTCTGTTTGAACTCAGCAATATTGAAATGATGTGCGTGATCGGCTCCGGTCTGCCTGCTCCCATCCTGCTGGCTATCCCGCATGATTTCCCGAATTTCGATCGCGAGCGCTATGAGCGCAAAGCACGCCATGTGATTGAAACCATCAACCAAGAGCTGGAATCCCATGCGCAAATCAAAGGCGTTCTGATGATTAAAGAGCCCTGGAGTATTGAGAACGGTATCCTCACGCCGACGCTCAAAATTAAACGCCACCTGCTCGAGAAGAAATATCACGACATCGGTGCCAACTGGCCGAAAGGTCAGTTGGTCCAATGGGAAGAGTAATCCCGGAATAGTAACCCGGTCTCCGGCGTTTGAACATTCAACGCCGGATCATCAAAGCCGCCCTTCAACCGGCGGCTTTGATCTTTGATCCACGTCCGAAAGCTTCTTCGAAACCACTTCAAGCCTTAGCGCAAGTCACATTTTCTCTTCATAGGTAATCACCGAGACAATGGCGCCGTCCGGATCAGCAATCGCGCACATGCGGCCAACACCGGGCACATTCATCGGCGGGTACACCGCTTTTCCTCCCATGGCCTCCGCCTGCTCAAGCGTCGTATCCACATCATCCACGGTAATATATGTCCCCCAGTGATTTGGGATATGTTCATACCCTTCCGGCTTGGCCATAATGCCGCCGACGGCTTCCCCATTGGCCTTCAGCACATGGTAGACCCCATCGGGCATTTCCATGGCTTCCACCTCCCAACCAATGACATCGGTGTAAAACGCAACCGCCTTCACCGGATCATCGGTCATTAACTCCGACCAACTAAATGCGCCGTGCTGCTTAAATGGATTGTGCATATGCATCTCCCTCTGCCTCTTGTCAGCTCATAGCATTAACAGTAGACAAAATCGCCACGCTGCCCCGCATTAAATCAGCAAACATCATTGAATTTCTGACAGAGCCGGATTTTGCCACATCGTGAGAATACGCTACCATGAGCACATCGACCGTCCCGACAAGAACGAAGCCATGGCTGTTCACCCGACACATCAAGACCTGCTTCAGCGCGCTTTGAGTGCATACCAACATCCGGATCGCAACAATGTTCCGTTACACCATCGTCGGGTGTCCAACCTTGAGGCTGCTATTTATTTTCTCAATCAGGCGTATCAGCAGCAGCCTGCGCACGTCAATACCTTACTGACTCTGGCAACCTTGCACACCTTTCAAGGGAACATTGACACAGCACTCGAGCGCTATCGCCAGTGTTTGACGCACTGCCAGAGTCCAGCCGAGCAACGCCGGGTCCTCACCTACCTACTTACCTGGTCTCACTACCAACAAGACCATGCAATGACGGCACACTATTTCTCCCGTCTGCAACAACGCGATCGTCCATACGCCGAATTTCTCGACCGGTTCCTAACGCAAATCGAAATGGTTCTGTCACGGCCACTCGTGACAAGCCCGAATCATCTGGCAGTGAGCCCGCCATACCAAGCACCGTGCCGGGCAACAACACATCATAGCGCCAGTCACGCGCTGGTCACGCCGGGTTACAAACTCCAGCCGGATGGTACGCTGGCCCCAGCTTTAATCGCCAGGCTGGCTCTGACGAAAACTCTGGCACAACGTTTCCCTGCCAGCCCGATTCTGGTGACCGGCGGCATGCCGCAACAGGGCAAGACGGAAGCCCGGCAAATGAAGCTGTGGTTGTGTGAGCAGGGTATTGATGAGCAGGGCATTGATGCGCAGCGGATTATTGAAGAGCCTCTGGCAACCAATACGATCGATAATGCCCGGTTCAGCTTGGCACTGCTTCAGCAGCGCAACATCCGGGCTGTGACAGTCATCAGCAGTGAATCCCATGTGCAGCGCATCCAGCTGCTGTTTCAGATTTTGCAGCTCACCAGCGATCAACCGACGATTTCGGTGAACCATTGCGCCGTGGCTGCGCAACAACCCATCGATGCCCGCCATGCAGCTCAAATCAAACGGAATTGCTACATAGATGCACTCCGGGCAATCGGGTTACCAGCCTTTGATTGTCCGCCTTTTGTCAGTTTGTAGCGGTTATCAAAGGCAACCAGAAATCCTTAATGTCCCCCATTCAATCAATCTGGGTAATTTCTAAGGGATTTTCGCCGGACATACTACGACACGACACCACACACCGTTCTTCCGTTTCGGAATTTCTCAGTCGTAAGACCACGGTTTCCAAGCCCGTCAAATCAGCACCCGGGCAAAACACCAGCGTGGCACGGTTCAAAAACAGGAGATGTAACTTTTCGCCACAAACCTTACAGTTTAAGGCTGCATAAACCTCTGAGCTCGCCGCTGCTCCCGAAGCCACTTTCGTTTGCAGTACAGATTTATCCATTCTAATAGACACAGTGATCTCCTGCTCAATGAATCGTGATGAATGCTCACAAGCCAAGCTGAATCATAGAGTAAGCAAATACGTACATTAAGTATGCAAAAAGCCGGACATTCCACCCTCAACTTAATGATGAGATTGATGTCCAGAATTCATGAATCTGTTGTAACGGTGAGATCTGTTCAGCATCACTCGCAATTATCCGGGAAAATTTCCTGGTTAATGCCGAATGGCGGTATAACAGTCCGTCATGTATTGCTTAGCCATGAGCTTTGAGATGTATGGGGTATATCAGCGCAATTTAAACCGCGGGCAAACTCAGTGCCCGCAGTTTGATTCTTGGAGAAACGGATACCTTAGTTGATGTACATAGATACACCAGGACCCACATCAAGACCAAGACCGGTCCACAACAGCAAGAACGCCGTCCAGAACACGAGGAAGCCAATGGCGAGCGGGAGCATCGTTGCCATTAAGGTCCCAATACGGAGTTCGGGTTTATAGCTTTGCATATACACCAGTGCCACACTGAAATACGGTGACATAGGTGAAATAATATTCGTCGAACTGTCGCCAATTCTGAACATCGCCAATGTGAATGCAGGTTCAATATTTAATTGCATTAACATCGGGATGAATATCGGGGCAAATAGTGCAAATTGAGCACTTCCGCTGGTCATGAAAATATTACAGATGCAGGTAATAAAAATAAAACTAATGATCAATGCATACCCGTCGAAACCTACAGACTGTAAGAAGTGTGCGCCTTCAAATGCAACCAGGTTACCAATGCCCGTCCATTTGAAATAAGCAATAAACTGAGAAATGGCTAAAAACAGAACCAGCGTTGTTGCGAGAGCCTTCACAGAGTCGGCCATTAGGTCCGGAATATCTTCTACCTTTTCAATTTTACGGACTGCTTTTCCATAAATGATGCCGATACCGAGAAAGTAAAAAAACATGAATGGGACAAGACTTTTCAGAAAAGGCGACGGAATCAAACCACCATCAGCATTCCTCAGCGCCGAGGATTCAGGCAAAACAAGTGCCATCACAAAAGCAAGATAAGCAAGCGTAAACAATGCCACCCGCTTAAGACCCGTTTTTTCCTCAGCCGTCATGTTAACTTCAGCCGTGGGTCTTTCTTTGATCATTGTTGACAACGGGTGCAGATTATTCAGGCGCGGCTCGACCACTTTATCAATGATAAACGTCCCGACAACAGCGAGAACAAACACAGAGGAAGCGACGAAGTAATAGTTATCCACCGCACTGACATACGCATCAGGATCGATAATTCTGGCTGCATCGGTTGCAATGCCTGCAAATAGAGCGTCACCAACCGTGATAAACAAGCTGGCATCAAAACCCGCCCCGGCGGCCGCATAAGCTGCTGCAGCACCCGCTAATGGATTGCGCCCGACACTATGGAACACCATTGCAACTAATGGAATTAAAATAAGATAGTTTGCGTCAGAAGCAATAGAGCCACAGATCCCGGCAATAAACACGAAAAACGTCAGTAAATGACGCGGTGCTTTCGCCACCGTTTGTGTCAGTAAAGTCGAGAGCAAACCAACGCGCTCAGCTAAACCAATGCCCAGCATCACCGTGATGATGGTGCCTAGAGGCGGGAAGTTCACAAAATTTTTCACAAAATTAGTGAACATATAAGCGATGCCATCACCGGATAGCAAAGATTTAATTGGATAGGCTTCTGCTGTTTTTGGATTATACGTATTGACATTGAAATAATTTAAAACGGCCGAAATCACCATGACAAATATGGCTAAGTAGACAAACAATAAAAATGGATGAGGCAGTTTATTACCCGTTGTCTCAACCCATGATAAAAATCGGTTATCTTTAATTGTCTCTGGCCTGTGCTGTACGTTTTCCACTATTTATATCTCCCTAGGTAAAATTGAGCCACATCCATGTAGACTTGTCTTGCTACGGCAATATTTTTATCATTGAAGTCATAATGAGGATTATGTAAATAAGCAGAATCTTCACCATTGCCAATAAAGAAGTAACAGCCCGGCCTTTCTAACAAATAGAAACTAAAATCTTCTGCCCCCATCGTTGGCATATAATCAATTTCCAACAAGTTATTTGTATCAAAACTAAACCGACATGCATCCATCAGATCTGTGGTTTCTTGGCGATGGTTGACCAAAGCCGGAATCGATAAAAGGATGTTGAATTCATAAGTACAGTTGAATTGCTCACAGACACATTTAAGTGTTTTTTCAATCTCACGAACCAACAACTCGTCGGTTTCCTTCGTATCTGAACGTACACTTAAGCTGAGATGAGCTTTGGAGCCTATGACATTATGTCCCTGTCCTGAATGAAATTCCGAAACAGTCACTGCCGCCGCGTTCAGGGGTGATAATTTTCTTGATACCACGGTTTGAACTTGCGTCACAAAGCTTGCGCCTGCAACGATAGGGTCATGTGTTAAGTGAGGCATTGCTGCGTGCCCCCCTTTCCCTGTGATTTCAACGGAAATACTTGTATTCCCCCCCATTGCAGAACCCGATTTAACAAAGACGAGCCCTTGTTTAAAGCCAGGTCTGTTGTGATAACCAAATATCTTATCGACTCTCGGATTCTCAAGAACCCCGTCATCAATCATGGCCTTCGCGCCAGCCCCGCCCTCTTCCGCAGGCTGCATGATAATGACGATATTGCCGCAATACGCATCTTTGTTAGCCATTAAGGATTCCGCAGCGCATAGCAAACTGGCAGTATGCCCATCATGGCCGCAAGCATGCATCTTTCCCTGATTTTGAGATTTATGCTCAAATTCATTGAGTTCCAAAATCGGAAGCGCGTCCAGATCGGCGCGAAAAGCAATCGTCGGCCCCGGTCTATTGGTATAAATAACCGCTTTGACCCCTGTTTTACCGATGCCTGTGGTGACTTCATAGCCCAAGTCAATTAAATGTTCGGCGACTAATTTCCCGGTATCGAATTCTTCATACTTAAGCTCTGGATTACGGTGGAGTGCTTTCCTTATCTCGATGTACTTATTGATATCTATGTCCATGATTATATCCACGTGTTGATTATTTTGTTGATATTAACCATATTTGCACAATAAGTCATACAAAATGCAACAGTTATAACTTGAACATCACAACCCAGCAGCGCCAGCAGCCATGGTTCTCAATCGCTGCTCAGCCGAATTACTCCTGACAAAACATTTTTAACACCTGCCATGGCTCTATCCTAAAGACCATTCTCACATCATTCTCTTACAGAGCGGCCAAGTTGTAGACGGGAATGGTGAAACCGATTTATGTCTGGGGGCGAGTGCGCTACACTCCCTCTCAAACCAAGGTCTCGATGGCCTGTTAATCGGTCACCTGATGGAACTGACAACTGTGTTAACGAGCAAGCCTGGCTGACAAACACCAGACATCATCCTGTCAGTTATTGCGTGAGAGCCTCATTACGTACCCCATCAGCGACACGCCATACAAAAAAGAGTTATTTTTCAAATGTCTAGCAATGCAATCCAGTGGTTCCCGGGCCACATGCACAAAGCCCGTAAAGAAATCGAAGAAGTCCTGCCGAAAATCGATGTCATCATCGAGGTTCTGGACGCCCGTATTCCTTTCAGTAGCGAGAACCCGCTGATCAAGAGCTTTCGTGAGAGAAACAACAAGCCTGTCGTCAAAGTACTGAATAAGCGTGACCTGGCTGATCCGGAAATGACACAGCTGTGGATCGATCACCTTGAGCAAGAGCAGGGTGTAAAAGCACTGGCGATCACCACAGAAAACGTCAGTGAAGTCCATAAAATCATGGAGCTCTGCCGCAAGCTGGCACCGCACCGAGAAGAAATGGGCAAGCAGATTCGCACCATGATTATGGGGATCCCGAACGTCGGCAAATCAACCATCATCAATACCCTGGCCGGCCGTGCCGTCGCAGTAACCGGAAACCAACCCGCAGTGACCCGTCAGCAACAGCGAATCAACCTGCAAAACGGCATCATTCTCTCGGATACGCCGGGAATCTTGTGGCCGAAGGTGGAAAACCCGCACAGCGGATTCCGGCTGGCGGCCACCGGTGCCGTCAAAGACACAGCAATGGACTATATAGATGTCGCCTTCTTCACCATTGAGTATCTGAAAGAAGCCTACCCTGAGCTAATTAAGGCTCGCTACAATCTAGACGACGAGCTGCCGGAAACAGAAATCGAGTTAATGGAAGAAATTGGCCGTAAACGTGGTTGCCTGAAAGGTGGCGGCCGGGTTGATCTGCACAAAGCATCAGAAATCCTGATTAATGAGCTTCGAAACGGTACTCTGGGTCACATTACCCTGGAGCGACCGGAGATGATCACCCAAGAGCTGATCAACGTCGCCATTGATGAAGAGCGCAAAGCCGAAGAAAAAGCGAAGAAAAAAGAAGAACGCCGTAAGCGTTACCTGAAGAATAAACGCTAATACTGCGTGACTGATACCCAGGAGGATGATTCGACGCTCTCCTCCCGCTTGGTCCGTTAACAGTCTAAAAAAACGGGTGCTGTTCTCCCGCTACAGAGCGCAGCACCCGGATGTCAACTGACAAAGGATTATGTACCATAGCAACGACAGCCATTCCCCGCTGGTTACCCTCTTCAACGATTCACCAGCCTGTTACTGTCAAAGACTTAACTGCAACTGCGATGCCAACTTTAAGCCACTAAAATTCAATATTTTAGCGGAGAGCTTGCCGCCACGATGCACCAAAACAAGGATTGATTGCACTCATTCCTGACACGCTGCTTCCTCACATGCAGCCTCTGCACGTAACCGCACTGCATGACTTGCTCGCACACGATGTCTTCAGGAAACCAAAATTATTTTGCGTCCTGCTTCATTTTTTGTTCGTTATAACTCTAATTAATTCTATGCAATAACCTATTGAGAATCGGTTATTTAATATACAAATCATTGTTTTTTATCAGCCTCAGTACAGAAAAACTATGGGGGGAGTATTTTTAGATAGATATAACACAAATGATTTTATGACAGATGACTCAAATTTCTCATTAGCATTAGTTTTTCTCACTTTACGAATCTTAAAATCCGCTCCATATTCCACCTGAACCCAATCTGATACCGGCTGATTCCTTCAACCGGGAGAACGGCTTTACCCTGTCTATCTTACTCAATATTTCTTTCAAGGCGCTTGTCCACCCGGCAGCAGCCCTAAGCTCCGGTTTTCCGAAACCATAAGATAGATTTATTAATCAACGATTTATTTTGGAGACTAGAGTAGTGAGCCAGAACACTACTTTCCCGACCGACTCCGGGATTTTTGTCCCTGTGGCCGGGTTGACCGTATTTGCGATTGCCGCCGGTTATTTAATGAGCTTAGTTCCGCTGTCATTGGCCAGCTTTAACATTGACAGTCAATACGCAGGCTGGCTTGCCAGTTCGTATTATCTTGGGTTATTGATTGGTTCAATGATGATCGAGCCAATCATCAGCAAAATAGGTCACCGTGTAGCCTTTATCGGCTTTCTGTTGTTACTGGCCTCAACCGTGATTGTCTTGCCGTTGTTTGCCAACCGGGAGGCCTGGCTACTGGCGCGTCTGATTGCGGGGATGGCTGTGGCCGGCATTTTTGTGGTGGTCGAATCCTGGCTGCTGATCAGCGACTGTCCGAAACAACGCGCGAAACGACTGGGGATCTACATGACGTCACTCTATGGCGGGACAACTCTTGGCCAGCTGGGGGTCGGTGTCATTGGCGTTCAGGGCTTTGGTCCGTTCATTGCCGTCCTGGGACTGCTGCTGGCCGCTACCCTGCCGGCAATATTCCTGCGTCAGTCACCGCCGAAACAGCAGGCACACTTGAGCTTGTCGCTGAAAGATATCACCCGGTTAAATAAACCGGCCATCATCGGCTGCACGGTTTCCGGCATTGTGATGGGGACTATCTATGGCCTCATGCCGCTGTCTTTACGACAAAGCGAGTTGGATGCCGGACAAATCAGCGTGTTGATGGCGGCCATTGTTTTGGGCGGCATGGCCATTCAACCGATTGTCGGTAAGCTCTCAGTAATAATGAGTAAAACCCTCTTGCTGGCGCTGATGTCGTTGCTCGGGGTGTTTGCGGTCGGTCTCACCTACCTAACCAACGATTACACCTGGTTAATTGTCGCGCTGGCGCTGTTAGGCATGTCTGCGTTTGCCTTGTATCCAATCGCGATCACGCTGGCTTGTGAGAAAATAGACTCGGCCTACATTGTGGCAGCCACCCAGGTGATGCTGTTCAGCTACAGCATTGGTTCTGCCCTGGGGCCGATTGGTGCAGGAAGTTTTCTGGAGCAGCCCCTCGCCAACCCGTCTAATGGGCTGATGGACTACTTCTTTATTGTGCTGCTGGCAACCAGCATCTATATGCTGCTGACCAGTGCGAAGCGCAGGGATACGGTCTTGGCAAGTTAGCGACGCCGGAAAACAAGTTAGCGCTGCCGAAAAAAGAGCGGGCGCGACATCATGTCGCGCCCTTAGGTCTTACATGCAGCAATCCAGCTACGTTAGTGCTCCCTGCATCATTCCTTGATTTAGCTGATTCCTTCAGCGGTTCCCTTTTTCTCTATCCCAGAGATGTCCTGTTGGTCTTACCCTGACCCGTCGACACGTCCTGTTTCGACTCTCGTCTCCTTCCTGGAGGTGTCCCTGACTCCATCCTGAATCGGTCCTTTTGTCTTCCTGACTAGCAAATTTCCTATTTGCCTTCTCGGTTCCATCCGAGGTTCCCTTCACAGTCCCTGTCGATAAATCATCCTGATTTACCGTCCTCATCCTGAGGTTGCCATAATCCTTGGCGTTATTCCTGTTCCGTTCCGTCAGTTCCTTCCGACGGCGTTAAGATTACGTTAATTTTCATTTGATACAATGTGCGGAGATCACAATTTTTTAGAATTATTTTATAAAATAACCAGTAAAAAGCTTAAATCACTGAAAAACATAGAAATTGACAACAACTATCTCGCGATTATCTATTCAGTTATTTTACATTTCCCACACATTTGTAAGAGATCTCGCACAAAGCAACGTCAAAATTGATGTACAAATGCTATCGTCCATCAACAATCTGACCTAGACCAGCGCCTTCAGTTTCTCGATCAAGACCTCTTTGCGGTACGGTTTGGCGACATAATCATCCATCCCCGCCTGAAAACAATCCTGAATATCTTCATCCAGGACACTGGCCGTCACCGCAATAATCGGCAATTTTCGCGCCGCGCCGACTTCCAGCTCCCATGCCCGAATGGCTTTCGTCGCCGCCAACCCATCCATCACCGGCATCATGCAATCCATCAGGACAGCATGATACGGCTTTCCTTGTTTTACAGCCTCCACGGCAGCCCGGCCATTATCCACCAGTTCAAAATCAAACCCGGCCTTTTCAAGAAACAGCGCCGCCACCCGCTGATTCACCGGACTATCTTCCGCAACCAACACCAAATCGTTCCCCGTTTCGATGCGAGTCGGCAATACCGCGGCGGTCGCGAAAGAGCGCTGATTCCCGGCGTGATGCACGGCTGAGCGCACCGTCCTCACAAACCGCTGCCCGAGCAACGGCAATACGACTAAGCCATCGCACATCAATCCGATGTCCTGATAGTCTTCATCGTGCTGACAACAAACCACCAGCGCTTTGGAGGGGGCTATTTCCCTGAGCCGGACAATCGTCTCCCGCACGGTTCGGGCATCCGACGAAAAAAGCACAAAACATTGATAGCCTGATAATTCAGCCCCCGCCTCCAGCGCCGGTTCATAGGCTGCGCTCATGTTCCATCGTGCCATTTCGGCACGCAACAGCCCTGCGGTGTCGCGGCAATCTCCCAGCACCAGGCAATGCAGTGGGTCAGTTTGCGGGATCACCGGCAAGTGATCGGCCGCCGTCTCAAGGGTCAAATGAAAACCAAACCGGCTGCCAATCCCTTTTTCCGAATCCAGTGTCATTTCACCGCCCATCAGCGTGACCAACTGGCGACAAATCGCCAGCCCTAACCCGGTTCCGCCATAACGGCGGGTGATCGTGCCGTCTTCCTGAATAAAGGGGGCAAAGATCTGCGTCTGCTTATCCGGATCAATGCCGATCCCGGTGTCTTCAACCACGAACTTTAACCTCACTTGATGCGCAGAAACCACCTCACAGCGAACCTGAACCGCCACATGACCTTCAGTTGTAAACTTGACGGCGTTGGATATCAAATTCATCAGCACTTGCCGTAACCGATGCTCATCGATCAATACCGCCCGCGGGATTGCAGGATCCAGTTGTATCGAGAAGTGAAGCCCGCTTTGGTTGACCTTGGGGAGAATAATACCAGCCGTTTCGTACACTACTTCGCACACGTCGGTCGCCGTCGGTACCAGCACCAGCTTGCCGGACTCAATTTTGGACAAATCAAGGATATCGTTGATCAGCAGCAGCAAGGTCTGTGAAGAGGTGGAAATCGTGTGGAGATATTCCTGCTGCACCGCATTCAGCGTCGTATCTTCCAGTAATTCGGACATCCCGATAATGCCGTTTAAAGGGGTGCGTATTTCGTGGGACATATTTGCCAGGAAGGAGCTTTTCGCCATATTCGCTTTCTCTGCCAACTCTTTGGCGAGAAGTAACTTTTTCTGATTGTTCCTCCGCTCATCAATCAACTCATTGAGCTGACGGAAAAAGGTCGTAAACTCATCATCACCGTCCACCGATATGCGCAGGTCCTTGCGGGGGGTCATCGGCTCACTTTCGACGCTTCTCAGCGTCGTCAGAATTCGATTTACGGCAGACAGAAATCGCGTCGTGATATTCCATCCCAGATAGCACATGCCAATAAATCCAGTCACAATCAGGCTGGCGATCAACACCATTTTCCAGCGAATTTCCCGCACTAACGCCTGAATGTCGACCACCAGTTGTTGCTTGATCTGCCCGGTCACGTCCTGTACCTGCTGGAACCGTTCTTCAGTATTTTCAATACTACCCAACAAGTAATCCCCCGGATGAGCCTGAGGCCGCGCCTGTTCGTACTGGATAAACGCAGGATGATCAAAATTGTTCTGAAGAAATTCAATCTGATCCTGAGTTGCGTATAAGGTCAAAAAGCGCTCAATATAAAAAGCCTGTTTCTCCCGTGCTGCCCACAATTTCTGAGAGCGTTGGTCCGCCGACTCCGGATGCAGGGACAGACTGGTGGCATACCAGTTGTCCAATCCGGCCCAGAACTGGAACCAGATCAACTGATACAACGCCGCCAGATGACGCTCGACCTCCGTGATTGCTGTGTAGCTCCCCTCACTTTCAAGCAATTGAAATGATTGCTCATGAAGCAGCGCCATCCAGCTCATCCAACCGCTGAAATCTTTGTCCCCCACCCCGGCAAAATCATCCAGCAAGGCTTGTATCTCATCAAGCACACGCGCCATCTCTTTGCGTTGGATCGGATCAAACGCCAGGTCGACCTGCGAATTCAGTTCCTGCAGTAGCACCGTGAGCCGCGCCAAATCCCTTTCGGTATCCTGCTTGTGAAGCCACTTGAGCTTCATCTGATGAGTCTCAGATGTCAGGCGGGATAAATCGCCGGCAAACTGCACTTTCGCGCTGTACATATTCAGCGATGTCTCGGTGTGATACAGCTCTGACAGTGCGGTCAGGCCCAGCCAGGAGCTAAACAGCAATGGGCAGGCCACCAGCAGCAGTAATTTGGTTTTAATCGATAAGTTGTTCATCAGGCTCATCTCTTCTCCTTGAAAGAACCCTGGCCTTTTATTCCAATCGATGCATAGCGTCCCTTTAATCTTAGGAGGAATAAAATAAATGATATTAATTTACCGCTGATTATGAGAGCTAAGCACCTGATTTGCGTCATACAACCGGCCCGCAACCAAAGACGGTAAAATCGGCCATACTTAAACCGTTAACGCAATATCAATCTGCCACTGTGGAGGGGCTTGCTATGTTTTTGAAAGAGGCTCGGACTGGGGATCTCGTCGATGTGGTCGATATGGCATCACTGATCAACCCATTCTCACGGCATGTCACCGTGCAGTTTCAGTCAGGGGAAGATCTTGCCGATCCGGTCACCATCGACAAGCAAGAGCTCGCATTTCCTTCCGGTGAAGGACTGCCTGAGTGCTGGATTAACGGCTATTATCGCTTACAAACGAAGTAACGGCGGACCCCGCCATTTTGCGACCTGTTCTCAAACGACTCACTCGTTCTGATGCAACTGTATACCCGGCCATGGCTATACCTTGGTCCTAGGGCTATACCTTAGTCCTTGGGCCGTACCTCGGTTCTTGGACTGAACCTTTGTTTCTGGACTGACATGTGTCCTCAGACTGTACTTGGGGCGCATCTGAAAACGCGAAAGGCACCGCAATGTGCCTTTCGCGTTCTGATTGTGCCTTTGCGTCCTGAAACAGAGAGCCGCTATGAGCCCAGTTGGAGGTTTTTCGCCAACTCCAGACAATGCAAACGGAGTTCTTCAACCTTGTCCGGATCCATCTTCGACTGCTGCTCTAACTGGCGGGTCAGGTTCTTCGCTTTATCCCGTAGCGCATAACCGGTTTCGGTCAGGTTAATGACTTTTTTGCGCTCATCGTCGGGCGACACATTTCGGGTCAGCAAGGCTTTCCCTTCCAGACGTTTGACAATTGGCGTCAATGTGCCGGGATCCAAGCGGGTATCCTGTGACAACTGCGTTAAGCTGACCCCGTTGTTGTACCAGAGTGACTGCATCACCAGGTATTGTGGATAAGTCAAATTAAACTCATCCAAGACCGGACGGTATGCTCTCACCAAAGCGTTGGTCGCGGTATACAGAGCGAAACAGACGTTATCTGATAATTGTTGTGACATGGAAACTCCTTGCGCTATCCCGCTTATGATACGACAAAACTGCGCCCGACCAAATAATTTGCGCGCAAAATATTTTTACGCAAAGGGCTTGCCAACGATGAGTTCTCGCGTTAGTGTACTCCCACAATTACTTTGCGCGCAAAACTTTTGCGGAGCAACAATATCACGACACGTTAAGAAGGCGTCATATGAAAGTACAAGAGATTCATCTGGTATCCCGCCCGCAAGGCACCCCAACAGCAGATAACTTTTCCCTGGTTGAGCGTGAATTAGCGCCGATTCAAGATGGTGAAGTGCTGATCAAAAACCTGTGGATGTCCGTTGATCCTTACATGCGTGGTCGCATGATTGATCAAGCCAGTTACATTACGCCGTTCAAACTGGACGAGGTCATGGAAGGTGGTGCGATCGGTGAAGTGATTGAATCCAAGAACCCGGCGCTGCCGGTTGGTACCAAAGTGAGCCATATCCACGGCTGGCGCAGCCATGTCATCAGTGATGGCAGCGACCTGACGCCAATCCCGTCCACATCCCTGCCGCTGCAAAGCTTCCTCGGCATTATGGGCATGCCGGGCATGACAGCCTGGACGGGTCTGTTCCGCATCGCCGAACTGAAGCCGGGCGAAACCGTCTTTGTTTCTGCGGCTTCCGGCGCCGTGGGTAGCGTCGTCTGCCAGATGGCGAAACTTCAGGGCTGTACAGTGATCGGCTCTGCCGGTTCAGATGAAAAAGCTGAAAGCCTGAAGGCCCTTGGCGTTGATGCCGTCATCAACTATAAAACCGCAGGCGACCTGACGAAAGCGCTGGCTGAAGCTGCACCGCAAGGGATTGATGTATACTTTGAAAACGTCGGTGGTGAACACCTGGTCGCAGCTCTGAACAATATGAACGAGTTTGGCCGTATCGCCGTATGCGGCATGATTGCCGACTACAATGCAACCGAGGCACAGCCAGGTCCGAGCAACATCGGCCTGCTGATCGTGAAGAAACTGAAAATGCAGGGCTTCATTGTCATGGATCACTGGCAACATTACGGCGACTTTGCTGCGCAGATGGGCCAGTGGATCGCGGAAGATAAGATTAAATGGGATGAAACCATTTATGAGGGGCTGGCGCAGGCTCCGGAAGCCTTTATCGGCCTGTTCGAAGGCAAGAACAAAGGCAAAATGCTGGTGAAATTATAATTGACTCGCCGTTGCACACGCTGACGATATTCTCGTAAGCTGATCCCATGACGGGCGGTGGCCATGCCCACCTGCCTGTCATGATTCATTCCGGTGCAGTCGCCGTTACCCCCAATCCCAACCGACTGGCGATATCGCTGGTGAGCCGATCGACCCCTGCCGCCAGGGCATTCACTTGCGCGACATACCCCGCCTGCTCAAGCGGTATCTGGTACTGAAACGGATAACCGCCCTGCAAGCCGCCGTGCGCATCCAACAACAGCCATTCCCCAGCCACCTGTGCCACTCCGGTGTAGTGACCGTTAAACAGGGTAAACCGAACCTGAACCCTCGGCGCGTTCATGGTCTCCAGCGCCGGCGTCAATTCCGTGGGCCAGTACCGATTTTGCTTCCGACGCAAGTCGAGGTTGATCCGTCGCGTCAGTTGCTGCTGAATACTCTCTGCCCAAAGGTTTTGCTGGGCCTGCACGACTTCGGTGTCACTTAACTGATAGACCAGCCCGTTACCCGACAGATGCGCGGCCATTTCAACCGGGCGAACCACCAGAATCGGCCGTTCGATAGGCTGCTGAAACGCCGCAGGTGATCCGGTCATCGGCAGCACATAAGTGCTGCTCACAGCAGTCGGCTCACTGCTGCACCCTGCCATGAGCAACAACACGCCTATCCCCCATCCCCAAATCCGTTGCTGCATCATTGTTGTCCCTCAAACTGTTTCCGTCCCACCGGGATCGGATCTTTGGCCTTCTCTCCGGAGAAAATCAGCGAGTTCGGCTTTTCATTCATCTGGCGCAACACCGGCTGCAGTTCCGCCATGACCCGCTCAAAGCGATGAATTGCCTGCTCCAGATTACGATACGGCGCACCGTCCGGCCCGAAACCGTTCAGCGTGCTTTGAATTTGCTGCAAGCTCTCGCGGATCTCCCCCGGAATGGCCTGGGTTTCTTTTCTGGCCAGTAAAACAGCAAGTTCATTTGCCATTTTTTCCGTGGCCTGTAAGGTTCGCTGCGATGCCCGGAGGCTCCGGTTCAGGGTCAGCAAGGTATCTTCAACCGGCATCTCGTTGACCTTATTCAATACCGCACTGATTTGTTTTTGAATTTCAGCGAAACCGCCCGCTTTGGTCGGGAAGATATCGTACTCGCCGTAGCGCTGGATATTCGGCATCACTTCGTCCGGATGAATTTCCATATCCACCAGCAAGGCCCCGGTCAGCAGGTTCCCTGTTTTCAACGATGCCCTGAGCCCGGCTTGAAACTCCTGCTCCAGCTGCGCTTTGATCCGGGCCAACTGGCCCGGCTCCAACGTCGGGTACACCCGTCCCAGCTCTATCCGGACCAACACCGGAATTTGCTTATTGCTGAATCCTTCCAGGGCTTTGGGCATCTCCAGCGGCACCTGCCTGACGGTGCCGATCTGTATCCCGCGGTATTCCACCGGCGCCCCGGCAGACAACCCGCGGACCGACTCATCAAACAGCATCACATATTCCAGATACTCATCAAAAAAGCGCTCCCGGGCTTCTTTGAGGTTGTCGTACAGCCTGAAGCGGGTCATATCCTCAGTGATCAGCTTGCCCGGATCGTTGCCCCGCGGCACCCTGAAGCTCACCCCACCGGTGATCAGCGATTCAATCGAGCCGATTTTCAGGTTAAACCCTTCGGCGGACATTTGCAGATCGACGCCTGAAGTCAGCCAAAAGCGGGTCCGTTTGCGGATCAGACTGTTGTAGGGCTCAAAGATAAACAGCTGATAATTGGCCCGCTTCTGCTGGGCATCAAAGGTGACTTTTTCCACCCGCCCAACGGTAAAACCCTCATACAATACAGGATCGCCGACGCCCAGTTTTCCGGCCTCATTGTGATAGAGCATCAGGCGTAACCCTTTGGTATCCGGCGGTGCGACCGGTGGTACTTCCAGGACGGTGAACGATGTTTTCTTTTCTTCACTTCTCCCAGGCTGAAGCTGTATATAAGCGCCGGAGAGCAGAGTATCCAAGCCGGAAATCCCTTCCTTGCCTATCCGCGGCTTCACGACCCAGAACAAGGTGTCATCTTTGAGCATCCGCTCCGCATCTTTTTCCAACTGGGCCGTAGCCACAATCGCCGAATAGTCCTTGTTGAGCCGTACGTCCGTGACCACCCCGACCCGAACATTCAGCGCCCGAATTTCGGTTTTCCCGGCTTCGATCCCCTCGGCTGTATTGAGCATCAGGCTCACTTCCGGACCTTTGCTGACCATGTACTGCACCAGCATCCAGATCCCGATCGCCAACGCGATCACGGGAACCAGCCATATCGTCGACACTTGTCTGAGCGCCTTGACCTGCGCCTGATCCGGCGCTGTTTCCTCACTCATGCAGCTTCTCTTCTTGTTGGGTTAATGTCGTTGTCGCGTTTGCCGCTCGCTCCGCAGGCCGATTCTCAACCCAGAACAACCGCGGATCAAAGGTGATCGCTGACAACATGGTCAAAATCACCACACACGCAAACGACAGGGCAGCCGGCCCGGGAAAAATCGCCATCAGGTTTTGCAACTGCACCAGCGCAACCAAAATCGCGACCACGAAAATATCAATCATCGACCAGCGGCCAATCAGCTCCGTGATCCGGTAAAGTTTGAGCTGCAAAATTGCCTGGCGCTGACTGCCGACCTGTTGCGCGTTCACATACAGCCAACCCAGCGCCAGCATTTTCGCTAGCGGGATCACAATGCTGGCCAGAAAAATCACCCCGGCGATTGGGTAGGAACCCAGCTGCCACAGCAAAATCACCCCGCCCATGATGGTCGAGCCTTCTTCTTTGCCGAGGCTGACGGTGATCATCATGGAATAGAGGTTCGCCGGAACAAAAAATATCACGGCAGCGATCAACAAAGCCCAGGAGCGCTGCAGGCTTTGCTTCGGATTAAACGGATGCAGACGGCCATGGCAACGCACACAGCGGGGATGGCTCCCCGGCTCCGGCAACGGATTGAGCTGTGCACAACAGTGGCAACTGACATGATTAATTGAATGATGGCAATCACCGGGGGAGATACCAGCAACCGGCACCATGGGCTCCAGTTGTAACCACAGCCAGGTGCGATCCACCATCGACACGCATTTCACCACCAGCAGGGTGTAAATACAGAACGCCCAGAACGACATCCCGAGCCCGACATCCGCCAGTGACGAAATCTTTATCAAACTGACCAGGACGCCAATCAGGAACACATCCACCATCAACCAGGGCTCAGCGACCGACATCATCCGGCACAGCCGCTTCTGAAACGCCGTCACCGGCTGGACATCAATGCCCTGATAGCGCCGCCCGGCCAGCCAGTAAAGATACAACACGGTAGAAAGATACCAGGCCGGCAGGATCACCACCGTCAGCAACAACAGGGCGGCCAACAGGCTGTTGCGGAACTGACTCAGCATTTCTGCGGCATGCAACAGGGTAATTTCCTGGCTGATCCCCTGCACACTGAATGACATAAACGGAAAACTGACACTGAGAATCAACATGATCAAACTGGCAATGCCATAGGCCAGCGGCCGCTGAAACGGCAAGCTGATATGCTTGGCCAGCAAATGCCCGCATCGCGGACACAGCGCCTTCTGCCCGCCGGCCAGCGGCGGCAGCACGGTCACCAGGCCACACTCCTCACAACCGACCAGGACATCCGGGGAGGATTGATCACTCATATCTTGCCTTCATTTCATCGCGTCCCATCCCGCGCCAAACGATCTAAGTATAGGTAAGGTCGGGAAAAAGCGAGGAAAACACCTGGGTAAAGATGAGACATTCCCGGAGCGAAGGGAGCCTAAGAACGGCAATAAAAAACCTCCCGGCGGGAGGTAAATTCAAGCAAGATAAAGTGAACGTCTAGTTACTACGAAGCTCATATGAGCAAATTGACTGAAGGATGGATCACAGCGCCATCAAGTGAAGCCGCGCGGCTCGGATAACCTCACCTGCGCAGCTTCAATCAATAGGTCGTCCTTAATAAGAGTATAGTGAACATTATCAATCCCACACAGAACGCATGGAATTCAGCCATCCACCCGCGCCCGCATCAAGCCGTCAGCGCTGCATGCGCTCGATCCGTTTTCGCGGCGCAGATATAATCATTTTTGTGCAGCCCTTTGATGGAATGACTCCACCAGCAGACCGTCACCTTGCCCCACTCCAGCGTGATCGTCGGGTGGTGAAATTCCGCTTCTGCCAGCTCGGCTACCTTGTCAGCAAAAGCCCAGGCCTGTTTGAAGTTCTTAAAGGTATACGCCCGCTCCAACTGGTCGATCCCCTCACGCGAAAGCACTTCCCACGCCGGAATACTCTTAGCCAGTTCAACTCGCTCATCCGCAGTCACCAACGGCGCGTCAATTTGGCAAGCTTCGCATTTCAATTCATGTAAATCAGACATAGTCTCCCACAACCTCCTTATCTTTCGGTGGAAACATCGGCTTATGTAAGCCTAATTCAATGGCTTGATGAACCATACTCATAATGTCCTGATGAGCCAGTTCGTACAGTTGTTCTATCTCATCCAACACAAAATAAATCGGTTGCATGATGTCGATCCGGTACGGGGTCCGCATAATATCTACCGGATCAAACGGCCGGTATATCGGCTTCTCGCCCGACACCGCATATTCCGTCTCGCCCGGCGACGATAAGATCCCGCCGCCATAGATACGCAGATCATCCCCCCGGCGCAACAACCCAAACTCAACGGTGAACCAGTACAAGCGCGCCAGGTACACCCGCTCTTGCTTGGTCGCGGCATAACCCAGGCGACCATACGTATTCGTAAATTCGGCAAATGCCGGATTGGTCAACATGGCACAGTGGCCGAAAATTTCGTGGAAAAAGTCCGGCTCCTGCAAATAATCGAACTCTTCCCGGCGGCGTAAGAAAGTCGCAACCGGAAATTGCTTATTTGCCAACAGTTTGAAGAACCGGTCGAAATCAATCAGCGCCGGAACCCGGGCACACTCCCACCCGGTCGACTGGCGTAATACCCGGCTGATCTCTTCCAATTGCGGCACGCGGTCCCGCGGCAGATCAAGCAACTTGAGCCCGGCGATATATTCATCACACGCCCGGCCTTGAATACAACTCAGCTGTCGGCTGACCAGATCATGCCAGATTTGATCTTCCTGGGGATCCCAGTGAATAAAGCCGTTTTCATCAGGCTTTTTGGATACATACTTTGTGGCTACACCCATAAACGAACCTGCTTCTTGTCGTGTTTTATAACCCGACGTCCCTGTGGATTTATATGAATTTCTTCCGTCTTCATTAAGGTTAGGTGTTTTACCTATCCGAATGGAACCCGATGATAAGAATCGTAAAAACAGGCGATGTAACAATATTTTTACATCACCAAAAAGTTTACCCCCGCGCGACCCCTGTGGCGCTTCAGGGGGAAATCGGCCTCAATATCACCTTGAGAATGAGCCAGTTATGTAAAACTTTCGGCACAGAAAACGGCTGAAAAAATACCGGTTTCGAGTTGCTTGTTCCGTCTGGCTCAGCCAGATTTAGTACATCAAGTAACAAACCATTAACCTTAAGGATCAAGCGATGCGGCACTGGTTTCAGTTTCCAATCATTGAGGGAAAGGCTTCCCGACAGGCGCACTGTGATCTCCCGGACGGGACCTTTGAACGTGAATGCGGCAAGGAAGGCTTTTTCGGCCCCGCCAGCCATATGTATCATGCCAACCCGCCGACCGGCTGGGTAAGCTGGGACGGACCGCTCCGCCCGCGCGCCATCGACACCAACAAGCTGGAGCAACCCGGCCATACGCCTTGGGATGCCTCGCTGCTGCTACATAACCGCAATGTGAAGTTCCGGGTCTGGAATTGCCGGACGTCGATGGATCACCTGGTCCGCAACGGCGACGGGGATGAAGTGCTGTTTGTCCACCAGGGCAGCGGCCATCTCTATTGTGATTACGGCCACCTGACGTTCCGTGACGGCGACTATATTGTCCTGCCCCGGGCCACCAGCTGGCGCATCGACGTGGACGAGCCAGTGACCCTGCTGCTGATTGAGGCCACCAACAGCGGTTATCAGATGGCCGAACGAGGCTTAGTCGGCCAACACGCCGTTTATGATCCGGCGGTGCTCGAGCATGCCCGCATTGACGAAGCATTTCTGGCACAGCAAAACAGCGACCAGCGATGGCAAGTGATCCTGAAAGCACGTAACCAGCTCAATACCATCACCTACCCGTTCAACCCGCTTGATGCTCAGGGCTGGAAAGGCAACCTCACGGTATTCAAGCTGAACTGGCGGGACATTCGCCCGCTGATGAGCCACCGCTATCACCTGCCGCCGTCAGCACACACCACGTTTGTCGCCGAAGGTTTTGTGATCTGCACCTTCGTGCCCCGGCCGATCGAAAGTGATCCCGGTGCACTCAAAGTGCCGTTCTATCACAACAATGATGACTACGATGAAGTGCTGTTCTACCACCGGGGCAATTTCTTCAGCCGGGACAACATCGAAGCCGGGATGATCACCCATCACCCGTGCGGTTTTTCCCACGGCCCACACCCGAAAGCGCTGGCGGCCAGCATGGAAAACCCGAAGAAGGAAACCGACGAGGTTGCCGTGATGATCGACACCCGCTGGCCGCTGGATCTCGCGGAATTACCTGAAGGTGTTGAAAATCAAGACTATGTTTATTCATGGTTGAACAAAAAATAATTCACGCTCAGGCGTCTCGAAATACGGATATTTACCTCTGCAATAAAGGAGTTGCGTGTGAAACTAGCTTCCCTAAACCATGGCCGCGACGGACAACTGATTGTTGTGTCCCGAGATTTGACCCAAGCCGCCCATGCCCATGACATCGCCCCGACGCTACAGTTTGCCCTCGATAACTGGGATCAGGTTGAAGCGGATCTCCAGCATCTGTACCGCAATCTCAATGACGGCGTGGCGCAGGATGTGTTCCCGTTTAACCCGGCGTTGTGCGCCTCTCCCCTGCCCCGTGCCTATCAGTGGGCTGACGGCAGTGCCTATGTCAATCACGTTGAGCTGGTCCGCAAAGCCCGAGGCGCGGAAATGCCGGAAAGTTTCTGGACCGATCCGCTGATGTATCAGGGCATGTCCGACGGTTTCCTTGCCCCTTGCCAGGATATCGAAATGGCGGATGAAAACTGGGGCATCGACTTTGAAGGCGAGATCGCCGTGATTACCGACGATATCGACATGGGCACCCGCACCGAGGAAGTGCACGGCCATATCAAGCTGCTGATGCTGGTCAACGATGTTTCCTTGCGTAACCTGATCCCGGCTGAGCTGGGCAAGGGCTTCGGCTTCTTCCAGTCCAAACCGGCCTCGGCCTTCTCACCTGTCGCCGTCACCCCGGATGAGCTGGGTGAGCACTGGCATGATTTCAAGGTCCATCACCGCCTGACAGTACATTACAACGACGAACTGTTCGGCCAGCCCCATGCCGGGACCGATATGACCTTCAACTTTGCCGAATTAGTGCAGCATGTCGCCAAAAGCCGCCACCTCTGTGCCGGGACCATCATCGGCTCCGGGACGGTCTCGAACAAGGATCGCAGCAGCGGCTCATGCTGCCTGGCTGAGCGCCGGATGCTGGAAGTGATTGACCAAGGCTCAGCCACCACCCCGTTCATGCGATTCGGTGATACCGTCAAAATCGAAATGTTCGATGAGGCCGGGCAATCCATTTTCGGGGCGATTGAGCAAAAGGTCGTACGTTATGAGCACCGCTACCACGACGAAGATCTCAACCACCACAAGCCGGTGTAAGCGGAGGTGCCATGGAGCTTTTTGACTACTTTCGCTCATCTGCCTCATACCGGGTACGCATTGCGCTCAACCTCAAAGGAGTGGACTACGACCTGAACCCGGTCTCTTTGCTGGCCAACGAGCAGCAGGCCGCCCGTTATACCTCGCTCAACCCCAGCGCCTTGGTGCCGGGGTTGCGCACCGAACACGGGATGCTCGGTCAGTCGGTCGCCATCTTGGAATACCTGGAAGAGCGATATCCGGAACCTTCCATTTTGCCCGGCAGTGCCTGGGAAAAAGCCAAATGCCGCGAGCTCGCCCTGACCGTCGCCTGCGATATCCACCCACTCAATAACCTGCGGGTGCTCAATTACCTCAGTCGCCAGCTCGGCGTCGAGCAAACGGAAAAAACGGTGTGGTATCACCACTGGCTCACCCTCGGGTTTCAGACGCTGGAGTCCCTGCTTAAATCTCAGGATCATCCATTTTGCTGTGGCGACCAGCCAACCATGGCCGATATCTGCCTGATCCCGCAGCTCTATAACGCCCGGCGGTTCGAACTCGATTTGAGCCCTTTCCCGACGTTGACCCGGATAGAGCAACACTGTCAGCAACTGGAAGCGTTTCGCCGCGCCCATCCGGATACGCAGCCGTCCTAGCGTCTCTGCGGCGACAGAAAGCTTAACAACGGGACTGTGTCCGGGCCTGTCAGCAACCGATCCGGACATGGCCCCTCCCGGCAGGATCAATCAACACAGGATCAAATAGCACAAGGAGTGTGTGATGACAGCAAGCAGTGGGGTAGAGACCATGGATATCCAGCGCGACTACCAGCCCAAGCTGATGTGGATGCCGGAAAAAGATCGCATTCATGACAGCTTGTTATATCAGTTTATGGTCCGGCTCAGCGAACAGGAAAATACCCTGTTTCACGACTACAACCAGCTCCATCACTGGAGTGTCGAGCACAGCGACGCTTTCTGGGATGAAGTCTGGGATTTCTGTGGCGTGAGGGGCAACAAACAAGGCCCGATCACACTTTGCCCGCCGCAAACGCCGACCCCGGCCAAAGATACCCAATGGTTCCCTCAGGCAACCCTCAACTTTGCCGAAAACCTGCTCAGCAATTGGGAGCGTCATGCAGCGGCCGATGCCCTGATTTTTCATTGCGAAGGTGACCCGGGCCGTCGCCAGCACCTGAGCTGGCAACAGTTGTACTGGCAAACCTCGCAGTTTGCAGCTTATCTGTCCTCCCGGGGGATCAAACAGGGCGATGTTATCGCCGCCTATACCCCGAACCTGCCCCAGACGATCGTCGCCATGCTCGCAGCCACCTCGCTGGGTGCCATCTGGACTTCAACGTCCCCCGACTTCGGCGTCGACAGCGTCGTCGAGCGATTCGGCCAGACCGAGCCTAAATTGTTGATTTGCGCCGACGGTTATTTTTACAACGGCAAGACTCACAACAGTCTGGACAAAGTTACGGCGATGCTGTCGCAACTGCCGAGTGTGCGCGATCTGGTGCTCATCCCCTACACCCAAACCGTGGATGAATTGACCGCTCAATCAACCGGGCCCAAGCAGTCAGAGCCAACGCCTGAAGGCGGCGAAACCGCTTACTGGCCGCAGATCCTGGAACGCTTTGCGCCTCAGCCTCTGACATTTACTCCGGTGCCGTTCAATCACCCGCTGTACATCCTCTATTCATCCGGCACCACGGGCCAGCCGAAATGTATCGTCCACAGCACCGGCGGCACCCTGCTGAATCATCTCAAAGAGCATCAGCTGCACTGCAATATCAAGCCGGGCGATCGGCTGTTCTACTTCACCACCTGCGGCTGGATGATGTGGAACTGGATGGTCAGCGGTCTGGCATCCGGCGCCGGGCTGGTATTGTATGAGGGCTCGCCCTTCTATCCGGACGGCAACGTGTTGTGGGATATGGCGGCAGAGGAATCGGTCACGCTGTTCGGCACCTCCGCCAAGTATCTCGAAGCGCTGGAAAAACAAGGCTATCAACCGGCAAAAAGCCACGCGCTGCCGACACTCAAGACTTTATGCTCCACCGGCTCGGTGCTGGCACCGGAGCAGTTCGACTATGTTTACCGATCGATCAAATCCGATCTGCAGCTGGCGTCAATTTCCGGCGGCACCGACATCTGCGGCTGTTTTGCCATCGGTAATCCACTCAACCCTGTTTATCGCGGAGAATGTCAGGGCCGGGCGCTGGGTATGGATGTGCGGGTGTTTGACGAAGAAGGTCGCTCCCTGTTTCAGCAACAAGGCGAACTGGTGTGCTGTAACAGCTTCCCCAATCAGCCGGTCGGATTCTGGAACGACCCCGACGGCAGCCGCTATCAGCATGCTTATTGGGACGCTTTCCCCAATGTCTGGCACCACGGCGATTTTGTCACGCTGAGCGAAACCGGCGGGCTGATTTTCTTCGGCCGCTCCGACGCCGTGCTTAATCCGGGCGGAGTGCGGATCGGCACTGCAGAAATCTACCGTCAGGTCAATCCGCTGCCAGAAGTGATCGACTCCATTGTCATCGGCCAGAACTGGCACAACGATGTCCGGGTGGTGCTGTTTGTCCAGCTTGCCGAAGGACATGTACTGGATGATGCCCTGAAGCAAACCATTTGCCGACAAATCCGGGAGCACTGCTCTCCCCGCCATGTGCCGGCAGTGATCCTGGCAGTGGATGACATTCCCCGTACCAAGTCCGGCAAACTGGTCGAGCTTGCGGTACGCAATGTGGTCCATCACCAGCCGGTCAAAAATGTCGGCGCGCTGGCAAATCCGCAAGCATTAGAGGCGTTTAAGAATCGTCCGGAACTGCAAGACCACCCGAAATAATCCGTGCCGGAGCACTTCATCACCGCCAAGGAGTGATATGATGGCCGGATCTTGCAAACAGGAGAAGCAGAGCCCGCGATGAAGCGTATTCCGACCAATATTATCACCGGTTTTTTAGGTGCCGGAAAAACCACGGCCATTCTTTCCCTGCTGGCCCGCAAGCCTGAGGGAGAAAAATGGGCGATCCTGATCAACGAGTTCGGCAATGTTGGCGTGGATGGCGCCATCCTTGATCAGCAAGGTGCCATCGTCAAAGAGGTGCCGGGCGGCTGCATGTGTTGTGTCGCCGGGCTGCCGATGTCGGTTGGCATCAACGCCCTGCTGGCGCAAAAGCCGGACCGCCTGCTGCTGGAGCCAACCGGGCTTGGCCATCCGAAAGAAGTGATCGCCAAACTGACTTCCGACAGCTATCGCGATTACATCGATCTCAAAGCGACGATTACGCTGGTCGACCCGCGTCACTTTGCCGATCCACAATATACCCAAAACCAGAACTTCCAGGATCAACTGGCGCTGGCCGATGTCGTGGTGGCCAACAAGCTGGACGCCTGCAGCGATGCCGATTTAGCCGCATTTGAGACTTATCTCGCCGAATGTGAACCGGCCAAAGCCGCGACCGGGAAAGTCGAGCAAGGCGCGCTGGATGTCCGCTGGCTCGAGATTGAACGAACGGAACGCGAAGCGGCCCATAGCCATCACCACCACGCCAGTGGCTCGGCCGAACCCCTGCCGGGACTGGAGCTGGCACCGGGACAACCCTTTATCCGCCGGGAAAACAACGGTCAGGGATACCGCAGCTGCGGCTGGTGTTTTGCCGCTGATCAGATCTTTGACTTTTCCCAGCTGTTCAGCCTGTTTTCAAACCTCAATGCCCAACGTGTGAAAGCGGTGGTCAACACCGAGCGTGGCTGTTTTGCCTTCAACGTGGTCAATCAGGTGGTTTCGGTCAATGAGCTGACCCTGAACGGCTTCGAGTCACGAATTGAAGTGATCGACAGAGAGCCCCTGCCCTGGGATGAACTGGAGCACATTCTGTGTTCGATCGCCAGTGCACAATCCTGAGTCTTGACGCCCCATTGTGTCCGACTTCATGCTAAAAATGAGTATTGAAGACATATAAATATCCAATCCATTACAGCGTCATCGAAAATTTGTCCGGGGCTGTCTGAGCCCGGACGTCATTACAAGCAAGGAGCAAGTATGCTAAACCCTGCTACTGCGAAAGCAGTCATTGATCATGCGTTATTCCTCGGAGCCGATTTTGCCGAACTCTTCATCGAGCATCATCAGTCCAGCTCGGTCGAGCTGATTTCCGGCGATATCGACAAGGTCAATTCCGGTATCGACTTTGGTATCGGTGTCCGCCTGTTCTTCGGCCATAAAGTCCTGTACGGCTATACCAACAGTACCGACGAAGAAGAGCTGAAACGCGTGACCAGCCTGCTGGCCGCCAAAGATAAACGCGATCAGATTGCCCAGGCCGGCGCATTAAACCTCAGCCGCTACACGGATCGCCACCAGTGTCAGCTACCGCTCACGCAAGGCACCAACCTCGACGCCAAAATTGCTTTCCTGCGCGACACCGATTTGGCAGCGCGCAGCGAAGATGAGAAAATCTCCCAGTTTATCGGCCGTATTCTGCAACGTGAGCAGCAAATCGAAATCTTTAACTCAACCGGGCTGCATATCGGTGATACCCGTCACTATACCCGCGTTGCTGCCACTGCGATTGCCCAAAACGGCAACGAGCAATCCACCGGCTTTGAATCGCCGGGCGCGCTGACCGGCTGGGAATTCAATACCCGGCTGGATGCCCGTGAACTGGGCCAGCAAGTTGCCAAACAGGCGATGGTAAAGCTGTACGCAGAGCACTGCCCGTCGGGTGAAATGCCGGTGATTATCGGCAACGGCTTCGGCGGCGTGATCTTCCACGAAGCCTGTGGCCACTTACTGGAGACCACTTCGGTGGCCAAGAAAGCCTCGGTGTTCCATGACAAGATGGGCGAGATGATTGCCAACCCGGTGGTCAGCGCTGTCGATGACGGCACCATGAACCACGAGTGGGGCTCAATCAACATCGATGACGAAGGCATGGAAACCCAACGCACCCAACTGATTAAAGACGGTAAGCTGACCAGCTTCATGGTCGATCAGATGGGGGCACGCAAAACCGGTTTTGCGCCCACCGGCTCGGGCCGTCGTGAATCCTACAAATATGCGCCGACCTCGCGGATGCGCAACACCTTTATTGAACCGGGTGACAGTTCCCTCGATGCCATGATTTCCAGTGTCGAGCGCGGTATCTTTGCCAAGAAAATGGGCGGCGGCTCGGTCCAGCCGGGCACCGGCGAGTTTAACTTTGCCGTGCAGGAAGCCTATCTGGTCGAAAACGGTAAGATCACCAAACCACTGAAATCCGCCACCCTGATCAGCACCGGCCCGAAAGTGCTGAAAGAAATCAGCATGGTCGGTCAGGATTTCGCGTTGGCTGCAGGCATGTGCGGCTCAGTCAGCGGCTCGGTGCCGACCACCGTGGGCCAGCCCGCGCTGAAAGTCGATAACATTCTTGTTGGTGGAGGTAACTAATGGCTGATCAACAAACGCTTCAACACGCCATCGATCAGGTACTGGATCGCGTGATCGCAGCCGGTGCCGACGCCGACGTGATTGCCAGCAGCAGCAACAACTTTTCCCTCAAAGCCAATGCCGGTGAGCTGGATGAGTACAAAGTGACCTCGGGCCAGGTGATTGGAGTCCGGGTGATTAAAGATCAACGCATCGCCACCAGCTATTCGGAATCACTTGAGCCCGCCAGCCTGGATATGATGGTCGAGCAGGCGCTGCAAAATGCCCGCTTTACCAAACCGGACGAGCACCAGGCAATTCGCTGCCACGACAGCCAACTGACCACCACCGCTGAGGAAATCTACCAGCAAGACACGGCCAGCGTAGATGACAAAATCGCCCTCGCCCTGTCGCTGGAAAGCGGTGTCGTGGCCAAACCGAATGCATCGTCTGCGCCGTATAACGGCTTTGGCGAGTCCGACAGCCGAATCATTCTGGCCAACACCCGGGGCACGCTGTGTCAGCATCAGGAGCGTTCAACCTACTGTTACGCCTACACCCTGTATGAGCAGGACGGCAAGCAGGCAATGCACGGCGGCATGTCTTCCGGTCGTCTGTTTGACGAGCTGGACCCGGCCTACTGCATCAATCATGGTTACGAAACGGCCAAAGCCCTGCTGGATGGTGCGCCGATTGCCACCGGCAACTACCCGGTGATTTTTGATCTCAGTTGCCTGAGCAGCCTGTTCGGCGCATTCGGCATGTGCCTCTCCGGCCACTCGGCGATGAAAGGGATCAACCCGTGGCGGGATGCCCTGCAAACCCAGGTCGCCAGCCCGCTGCTGACGATTTCGGACATTGCTTATCTTCAGGGCGGCTCGGCGATTAAAGCATTCGACAGCGAAGGATATGCGACGACGGATACCATCCTCATCGGTAAAGGCCAGCTGAAAAGTCTGCTGCACAACAGCCATACCGCCAGCTTCTTCGGCATTGAGAACACCGCCAATGCGTCGCGCTCTGCCAAGGGTGGCCTCGGCGTTTCCTCACGTCATACCGTAGTGGCGACCGGTGCCAGCTCTGAGGCAGAAATCACTTCTGGCGAGTATCTGGAGCTGGTGGAATTGCAGGGCGTACATTCCGGTGCAGATGCCGTCAGTGGCGACTTCTCCTTTGGTGCCAGCGGCTTCCTGTGCCGCGACGGCCAGCGCATTCAGCCGGTCCGTGGCATCACGGTTGCCGGAAACTTCTACCAGATGCTGAAAGCAGTCGACGCCGTCGGTGACACGCTGCAAAACGATTACGAGCGCGATTTTTTTGCGCCGAAGATCCGCTTTGCCAAGCTGAGCATTGCCGGGAAGTAACAAACCAACCTGACCCGTACCGTCTCTGGGCGGGTTTGGAAAAGCTAAAAACGGCGAGCATCATGCTCGCCGTTTGTTTTGGCCACAAACAACCCCATGTCGGAATACCGCCCGATCGGCTCCCATCACACAGACCGTATTCGGTACGCAGACATCAAGTACGCAAACATCAAAAGACATTCGACTAAATCAGTCTCGCCCCCGACACCCTTGCCCCCCTTGACACCCAAATCCTCAGGGCAGGACCCAACAGAAAAAGGGCTACACAGGTAGCCCTTTGTCGTTGTGGTTTTTACGCCATTTCCAGATTACGGTGCTGGCGTCGGCTCTACCGGATCAGTTGGCTCAGTCGGCAACGTTGGGTCGACAGGAACTTCTGGCTTTTCCTCAACCAACGGCTTGCGCATCTGCAGTAACCAGTACTTGGAATCGGTATTCCCTTCCTCGCTCAAGACCAGGGTATTCCCCAGGTTGTACAGCTTCCACTGGGTATCAATGGTGACCGGCAATTGATACATGTACTGATCGCTTGACCACTGGCCGTCTTTATCACGAACAGCCACACCATGGTTTAGTACAGCAAACACTTCATTCGGCACGTCCGCATTGTTCACCACAAATTGCGTACCGTCATGCAGGCGGGTCTTCGTACTGTACTGCCCTTTCAGGTCTTTGCCTTGCTTGGCAAAACGCTGGTGATGAACACGCTGTTCAATGATACCATCGACTTCAACATCAACGATTTCAGCCACTTCATGCACGTCATTTCGCTGGGCATCTTTCACACGACCGGCGCTGAACAACACATGGCCGTCCAGTTTGCGTGCTGCGGTTGCAAATGCGTCATCGGTCGACTGAACTTTCCCGTCGGCAAACAGGTGAAGTTTCGGCAAGTCGGCAATTGAATCCCAGATCCAGTAGCCAATGCCATCCCAGCTTCCTTTCTTCGCGACCATACAACCGGCACCAGAATTCTGCAGGGCATCCGCAACCGCCAGGCTCAAGGTTTCAACGCTGCGACAGAAGTACTCAGCATCCCCCGGTACCACAAACTCCTGAGTGGTGATTTGCTGGGTTTCCAGATCAAAGATGCTTAAGACTGGCGCACTGAAAGAGCCAGAGTTATTCATGTTTTTGGTATCCAGAACAGCAATCTGCGTGTTGTTGGCTGGCGTTTGGACCCGAACACCCGGGATAGGCGCTTTTTGCTCCCAAGTCCCCGTTTCAAATTGATACAGGTGAAGCGTCACGGCGTCGTCACTATGGCTGACCACCAGATCGCCTGTCGGCGTAAAGGCAAAGCTGTCATAGGTTAAGTTAAACTTACCATTCGGGAGGTCAGTCAGTGCCACTTGAGTCGTGCTGCCATCTGTCAGCTGATAACGATGGACCACTTGTTGCTGGCTGGACGCTTGGTTGCCACTGTCTGTCAGCAACAATACGTAGCCATTGCTGGCATGGATAATTTCGTTACTGACGAACTTATGCGCGATATTATTCTCATCCTGAGTCGCTGGCAGCACAAGAGTCGGCGTTGACTCACCTGCTGCGGTGACCTTGGTCAGGTAAATACCATCTTGTTCAGCACCTTTCACCTGCCAGAACCGATACAGGGTATCACCGCTTTGGATGGCCTGGACCAGAGTAGACGTCTCACCGGCTGGAGCATTCCCGGCGAAAGCATTCCATTGATAAACATCGGCATTATCCACAATGTTGACTTGCAACGTTACCTTGGTCGGATAATCGTAGACATCCGTGCTCGCGATCGCACCAATCTCGGCAAAGATCTGCTGCAACGCAACCGGTGTATTGTTGATATTCAGTTGGGTTTCACCGGCACGAACTGCACGAATACGATCGTTGTCTTTATCGACTTCAGCAACTTTAATGCCGGATGCATCGACCTTCGCCACGAACCCATAGGATTCAAAATCTAACCCATCATCAACGGCCGTGAATACATGCTCTACACCATTCGAGCGGATGAACTTGAATCCGTATTCGAAGATGTCACCTTCTTTCATCGTCAGCACACCATCGACAAAGTTCGGTGTTGCCGTAATAATCTTCGGCTGAATGACCGTCACGGTTTCTTCCAGCGTGGTTCCCTGATAGGTCGCCGTGACCACAGATTGTCCTTCCGCAACCCCTGTTGCAATGCCATTTTCGTCAATGGTCAGAATGTCGGTATTGCTGCTGGTCCAAACGATCCCTTCGGTAATGGCGCTGACGCTACCGTCATTAAATTCACCATTCAGGGACATTTGCAGGGTTTCAGCACGAGAGATGCTGTTATTTGGCAGGTTCAGCGAGAAACGAACCAATTTCGGCACCACATCAAACTCCTGCACCGCGGTGAGATCACCCAAAGTCGCAGTAACGGTTGCCGTGCCGGTCCCTTTCGGCAGGAAGCGGCCGTTTCCGAGTGATTCTAACAGCTCAGGATTGTTCGATACCCACGCCGCTTCTGCACTGAAGTCGACCAGGTAATCGTTCTGGTGTACACCATAGGCAGTCACCTGGAATTCGTCTGACAGGTACTGCTGACGGTGATCATAATCTAAACGAAGGGAAGCCAGAACAGCTTGATCCGCATTAAAATGAACCGTTGCGGTCGCACCTTGATATTCAGCGGTCAGCGTGATCTTACCGGGCTTCACAACTTGCAACTGTCCATTGGTCACAACCACAGCCTTCTCCGGCAAGGTGGTGAATGTCGCAAGAGAGGTCACTTCTGTGGAAGTGTCATCAGACCACAGCGCAGAGACCAGCGGTTGCAATTTGTCCCCGACGGTTACCTGTTGCTCAATACCGGTCAGCACAATATTTTGTAATGCGGTTTCCGCCACTTCTGCAACAATCTTAATTTCAGCAGAAGCTCCCTGATAATTGGCCTGGAGAACAATCGGTCCCGCCGTTTTCACCTCAAGATAATCGCCGTTGACGACCAGGGCACCTTCCGGATGAACCACAAACGTCGCAAGACGAGAAATATCGCTTGAAGTCACATCAGACCACAATGCGAAAACAGCCGGGCTCAGCTGATCGCCGATACTGACTTTTTGCGGAACGCCACCCAGAATAATATTTTCGATCACCGCTTCCGTCGGCTCATCCGTGACAATTGTGTCGTATTGTCCATTCCATTGCGAAATATTAACAAATCGGCCGCTTTCTTGATCCAGGAACCATTGGTCATTAAACAGCGTTGTCCATGCATTTTGATAGGAAATGCTATTGAGTCGATACCATTCTTCCCACGCCGGATCAGCAAGTAACGCACGAAGCCAGACGGTACTATTTTCAAACCCGGCTAAGGTTGCTGAATAATCAATCACGGCTTTCAGGCCAACACCATAACGAACAATATTACGTTCGATGATGTTGCGATCACGCTTCTGGTAAACTTCCCACTCAGCGTTGCTGACAAAGTTATTTGCATCGACATCTGCCAGAACATATTCGACCGTCGAGAAATTAGTGATCAGCGCATAATTTTCATTGCTTGAAAGCGCCTCTGCCAGACTGGCACCACCATATTGGTAGAGAATAATGTCGTCGCGCTGAGCTCGGTAAGTGATTGGTTGTGTTTCAATTTTCCCGTACTCATCAACAGGGATTAGCGCTTCAACAGCGTACTTTCCGTTGATATCTGTTGTACCGGTTGCTAGCAGAGTGTTACCGGCATAAATGGAAACACTTGTGTCTGCCATAGGGCCATCATATACCATCCCGCTGAACGTGATTTTTTTCTGTTCAATCGTTTTTGTCGTGGGGGTATCAGAATCTGAGCCACCACAAGCTGTCAGCAAAGTAATGAGCGGTATACTCATTAAAATTGGCCTATACATTTGTTCTCCTTAAAATAAACAATTTTCTCGTTTTGAAATACACAACCAACGGAAAAACCCTCAATAAAATAAGAGATAATCACCGTAAATTCAGACAATAAAAAACCAGAGTCACTGATTTAAAAAGCAACTCAACATTAAATAAAAGTCAAAATGTTCGTGGGGGAATCTAAAGATTTCCATGCGAGATATCAAGAATACCGCCGCACACTCATGAATATGATAAAGGGCTATAAACAAACAGAATCCTAACCATTGAAATATACATAATGATTTCCTCACCGGACAAGATTCACATATTAAAATCTTTGTAAATCAATGAGCTATATTGTTATCGTTATTAATTAATACATATTTCCCAACAATGGATAATACTTCTGTAATTTACAAACTTATGTGATGCTGTTTCAAATCAAATTTTCCCTGGACAGGAAATATACCTTAAGCGTATTTACTCAAAAATGAACAAATACGACATTGAGCATATTTATTTGTATGATTTTTGTAATTCTTTAATTTATCGGTGGAAGCAGTCTCTAAAACTCAGGCCGTCAGTTTGTCGAATATTTAGGCAGAAGATCTAGTGGTGATGAAAAAAGAAGAGTCAGAGCTGCCCCATTTTCATGAACACATCTCTATCACAGGGTGAACGCATTGTTATTGAATGAATTGTTATTGAATGAATTGCTCAATCAACGAAAGCCAATGCTCAAATCTATTCGAGCCGGATGTTTATCGCGTCCCATCACAGACATAGCAATGTCAACGGCCGGGGAAGTCACTCAGCCGCAGGATCATAAACACGATTCACTCATCCGATCGCCGTATCCGGATCAATATGATAGTAGGTATTCACCGAAGTCCCGCCTAACTCCGGCTCCAGATAATCCCGGACAGCATCAATGGATTCGGCTTCCCACATACACTGACAGAGCGAATGACGCTCACTGATCATCGTGGTGTGCAGCTGCATCCCACTGGGGGGACTGGCCAGCATATCGCCCACTTTCTGCCAGAACGCGTCCGGATCTTTGATGGCATGCTTAATCGCGACAAACATAATCCCGCTCCTTTGCTTTGTTCAAAGTATAGCGGGAGTTGAGAAATGTCGTTGTTATCAAGCCCTTTCCATCAGCCTCTTAAATCACACCTTTAAATCGCGTCTGGGCACTACGGCTGACCGGCAGCTTCTGCTGGCCGACAATGGCGAACAACCGACCGGTAAAATCCTTGTGAACTTTCTCAATCGCCGCCACATTGACGACGGTGGAGCGATGCACCTGCCAGAACTGCTCCGGGTCCAGTTGCTCCAGTAATGACTTGAGTGCAATTCTCAGCACATATTCATCCACTGCGCCCGGTTTGTGGTCGCTGCGTTTAAACACCGAGACGTATTTATCTTCGGCTTTGAAGTAGAGAACATCCGCAACCGAGATGACATAGATATCTTCCCCCCGGCTAGCTTTGACCCAATTGAGATAGGAAACCGGCGCCGGTGCCGTCAGATGGTTGAGCTGATCAATCAAGCGCCCCAGATCCTGTGGCGCCAGTCCTGTGTCTGGAGAGTCCCGGCCAGCCTGTTCAGACAGGCGACGCTGCACCTTTTCACAGGCCTGAGCCAGCCGCGCTTCCGTCAACGGTTTGAGCAGATAATCAATCGCGTTCTGCTCAAACGCGTTGACCGCATAATCTTTATAAGCTGTGGTAAAAACAATGTGCGGCACCTGCGCCAGATCAGCCAGCGACTTGGCCACCGACATCCCGTCCAACGCCGGCATCCGAATGTCGAGAAACACCACATCCGGCTGATGCTGTTTGATCGCTTCTAACGCCTCGAGCCCGTTTCCTGCCGCAGACACAATGTCCAGCTCCGGCCAGACCTCCGCCAATGCTTTGTTTAAATGATGCCGCAGCACCGGCTCATCGTCGGCGATCACAGCCGTAGCAAACGTGTTGACCATCTTTTCTCCCTGATTCACTTTACCTGTTGGACGCTCGGCACTCTTAACGTCGCAATCACCCCGCCTTCCGGCGGCTCTTTAATACTCAGGCTTCCCTGTTCACCGTACAAGGCCTGAAGCCGGTTGCGGATATTCTCGATCCCCAGCCCATGGCCCCCGGACACTGCGTTTGGCTGAAAGCCGTTCCCGTTATCAATCACCTCAACGGACAAAACTCCTTCCGCTTTTGAGAAAACCAGCGCGATCCGGCCCCCTTCCGCTTTGGGTTCAATACCGTAATCCACGGCATTTTCCACCAACGGCTGGATCATTAAAGGCGGGATCTGCTGCTGGAGATCAACATTGTGATGCGTGACTTCATAGTCCAGCCGTTCACCTAAGCGGATTTTCTGAATATCCAAATAAGCGGAGATAAAAGCAATTTCCTCTGCCAGCGTGGTGTACTGCGCCCGGCTTTTGTTCAGGTTGCTGCGAAACATATCCGTCAGCCGCACCAGCACGTGCTTGGCTGTTTCCGTGTCCTGATCAATCAGTGCGATGGCATTGGCAAGCGTATTGAACAAAAAATGCGGTTCAATCTGGCTCTGAAGCTGCCCCAACTGACTCAGGGCCAGCGCTTTTTCCTGCTCGGCCTGCTTCAGCCGGGCGGCCTCAATCGCTTGCTGCATGAGCAGGCGTTTTTCGTAACTGTAGAAATAGTAAAAGCACAACACCGTAAAAATCAGCGCCAGCAAAATGACCGTTTTCATCGTTTCCAGGGACTGTGCCGAATCCGGATCATTCAACCAGAAATACGCGTTCGCCGTTCCCAGTAACATGGCCGTTAAGACCGAACTCACCGTCACAAACCGATGACTCAGTTGCGGAAAGCCATAAGTCATCAGACGCGCCGGGATCACCGCACTCATCCCGTAGCCAAAACTCACGATCAGATCATCATAAAAGCTTCCCGGCCAAACCAGCGTGGTTGCTATCGCAATCACCAGACAGAACAGCGCTGTAATCCCGATGCTTTTCCACCAGGGGGAGAGATCTTCCACCATTGTATCCATATTAATACCGTCCTTTTAGATTCAAAAAAATCATACGCTTATCGGGTAAATTCTGAAACACTGACTGCCGATCTCCGGTCATAAAACGGGCCGCAAGTTCCAAGTCGAGTGTCGCCTCGCCGGAGTCATAGACCGAATACGCCAGCCATTGCGTCGCAATCACGCCCTGATCTTCAGGGGCGAACAGCACATCCACCGTGGGGGTCAGATCCGCCAGCCAGCCAATCTTCCGGGTCAGCGCCCCCTGCTGCCAGGCCGTCGGATCCATTGTCCAGTGCAACATGACATTGTGGCGCACCAGATTCACCGCCTGAAACGCCCGGCCGTAGGAGGATCTCAATCCATTCCTGGCCTGCTGGGTACTCAGCTGCGCCCGCTGTAGCTGCTCTGCCTGATGCAATGCGGTTTGCCACTGGGCATGGTGCCAGCTTCGATTGTCATACCAATATTCCAGGACCACCTGATGCCCTGCCGCACTGGCCCAGGTGAATCCCAACAGGGCTTGCCAGCCGTCACGATGCGTGACCTGCTGTACCGTGTCCAGAGGCGAGGCCGGGAGCTCAAATCCCTCATATCGACGTTGATACACCGAAGACACATGCAGCGCCCAGGCTTCATCCAACACCGTGACCCAACCCGCGCCCATCAGGCCATGACGGACATCGTCATAGTATGCGATGCCCTGCCACTCGTGATCCCCGGACAGCCAGTAGCGGCGCAGGCCGATCCCACGCTGATCTTCGGCCAGTTCACTGCGATCCTGCGACACCCAGGCAGTATCGGCATACAGCATGGTCCATTCCCCGGCCTGATCAAACATCGAGACCGAAGCCACACCCGCCCCTTCTTCCACCTGGATCCCGACCGGGTGACGCGGATACGGTGTGATGATATCCAACGGCCGGTAGCCGTAACCCACCCCCCAACCCAACCGCACTTTTCCTAAGGTCAGATCCCAGTCACTGTCGGCGATCGGCCCCTGCCAGAACAGTTCCCGAACGAGCCATTGGGACTCGGAGTCGACCTGCTGATCGCTGTTGTACAGATCATCCCCTTTCACGGCGAAGCTGCCCATCCAGTTGCCATCGCGAAGTTCAACATCCAGCAAGGCATGGATTGACTGTTCATCACCAACCGGTTCCTGCGGAAAAAATTCACTGGCTTGTGTTTCCCGGTGTTCAACACTGGTGATCCAATCCCACTGCACCGCTACCGCAGATGCCTCTCCGGCGATCATGAGCGACAGGGCAAGCCCCGCCGACCGAATCCAACCACGCTTCATCTCACAGCTCCGAGACAGGATTACGGGACAGATAAGCCGGGTTATAGAACTTATCCGCCAGGGTCATGGGCACGATCTGCTGATACTCGATCACAGTTTTCTTACCCGATTGGATTTGATCCAGCAGCGTCATGGCCACCACCCGGGGTTTTCCGTCCAGCACCCCTTGGGTAAACCAGGCTTGCTTGGCCAGCTTGCCGGAGCGCAAATACAAATTCGCTTTCAGCGGAAACGCACTCCCCTGCGCCAGCCAGAGTTCAATCCGGGCATAGCTGGCCCCGGACGTTTTTGCCGTCAACACCAGTTGCTGCGCGGCATACTGTGTCCCGTCTGCCGACACCACTTCGGTGTCGGCAACCCACTGCCCCTGATAATCCTGGCTCCAGGTCAGGGTGGAGATATCACCGACCGAGGCTTCCCCCAGCAATTTCTGCATCGGCGTGATCCGGATCGGGCGACGACTTTTCGGCATCAACAGCCAGTAGTTATCCCCCAGCATCAGCATCTTCTGGCCGGCCTCCGCCGCAGATTGAAACAGCACCAGCGACTCCCGTTCCGGACGGGTATAAATGTGGTACTGGCGGCGCTTGTCCAGCTCGCCATCCTGATACAAGGTGACCACCGACACGACTTTCGCCGCATCACTGCCCTGACGATACTGGTCGGCCTGCTGTAACAACGCATCCACAGCGTCCACAGATAAACCCGTTTGTGCCGACACCCCACCGGCAACCACACTCAGTGCCAATGCGAAACCCAAGCGTTTGAGCTGACCGGTCCAAAACATCGCGCGATTAAACATAAGCCAGTGCCTCCGTGATCGGTTTGCTAAGTCCTTTACGGGCTGAGAAATAGGCTGCGCCCAGACAAATAAAGAGAACCACCATGGATGTTCCGGCCACCAGCCCCGGTGAGAAATCCACATGCAGCGGATAGCCTTCACTGTATCCGGGAGGCGGTGGCATGTTGACCGGGATCAACAGCAGAAACAGGCTGACGGCCGCCGTCAGCAAGGCCCCCAGCAGCGAACCCATCAGCGCCAGCAACCCCGCCTCGCGGAGAAACCCGGCCATAATTTCGCCCCGGCGACTGCCGAGCGCTGCCAGCGTCCCGATTTCCCGGGTCCGCTCAGTGACGGACATCGTCAGGGTATTGAACAGGGCGACGAACACCACCAATCCCATCACGCCGCCCATCATGCCGAAGATCAGGTCATAGAGGCTTTTGACATTCTGATAGAAAAAAGCACGATCCTGCCAAGGTGTCAGTGCAATCGGCGGGAGGCCACTGAATGTGTCCAGTTGCTGGCGGATGGTTGTCAGCATTGCCTGGGTATCTGCCGTATGGGTCAGAAATACCGACAGCGTGCTGACCTTGTCCGATTGCAGCAGTTCCTGCGCCGGATGGATATGGATATACAGCTGGCGTTTGTCCAGCTCCGGCACGCCGGTTGAAAACGTGCCACGAACCCGAAAGTCCATCGCATTCAGCACACCTTCACTGGTGGTCACCAACAGGGTCAGCCAGTCACCGACCACAACGCCCATGTTTGTCGCCAGTCCTGTGCCCAGCATCACTTCCGGAGACGCCGGATCATAGCGGCTGGCGGTGATCGCCGAGAGCGTTTTTCCCGTCGTCATGGTCAGGAAAGGTCCCTTCAGGGTGAACTCGCGCGCATTCACGCCGGTGCCGGTGAAGATGGTCGATTTGGCGCCGTTGGAGACCAACCCGTTGAAATAGATGCGAGGCTGTAACGCTCGCACCCTATCGTGTGCCATCAGCTGACTGATTAAGCGTTGGCTCTGCGTCAGACCGTTACTCAGTGGCACGTCTTCATCACGCTCAAAGTACCCGGGTTGGCTCAGGGTGATATGGCCAACATCCCGCGCCGTCGACTCTTCCAGCGCCTCATAGGTGTACAGCCCGTAGCCACCGGCGGAAGTTAAAGCAAATACCGCAATGGCAATGATCATCGCCGACAGCAGACTCCGGCGCCGATTACGTCTGAGGTTCAGCCAGGCCAGCCGGACCGACGCCATGTTCAGCGCACTTCGCGTGCCTGAAAACGTTATACTGCCCATTGCATTTCCTCCTGCATCCATTGTCCGTCCAGCAGGTTCATCTGCCGATCGCAACGCTGCGCCATGCGCGGATCATGCGTTGCAATCACGAACGTCGTCCCCGCTTCATGGCCCAGACACTTCATCAGATCAATCACCTGATTAGCACTCTGGCTATCGAGGCTGGCCGTCGGCTCATCGGCAATCACCAGAGAGGGCCGATGAACGAGGGCCCGGGCGATGGCAACCCGTTGCTGCTGCCCGCCGGAAAGGTGATCCGGGCGTTGATGGAGGCATTCACCGAGGCCGACCTTCTCCAGCATCTGCCGCGCCTGGCGCTGTTGCGCTGCTCTCGACATTCCGTTGAGATGCAGCGGATAAGCCACGTTCTCCAATGCCGTCATCACCGGTACTAGGTTGAACTTCTGAAACACAAACCCGAGCTGGCAGCGACGCAAACGCGCTGCGTCGTCCGGATGTCTGGGCGCCGGGGACAGTGCCGATGCGTTTTCACCAAACGCCATCTCTCCCTGATAATCGAGATCCAGCAGTCCCAGAATATTGAGGAGGGTGCTTTTGCCGGAGCCTGACGGCCCGCACAGCGCCACCATCTCGCCCGTCTCAATCACGCCGGAAACACCCTTGAGTGCCGCAACCGATTGATGGCCCAACGCGTAGCACTTGCGCAGATTTTCAAATCGAATCATGCGGCCTCCTGTTGTTGCTCTATCAAGGCTTGCGCCTGCTGTGTCAACGGATGCTCAGAATTGTGAGCACGCATCACCGCCAGCCACTGGTTGGCCTGAACGCGATCCCCGGCGCGAATCGCCGCTTCAACGGCGCGATGATAGATCCAGGCCGTGGCTTCATAAGGCGCCTGTTCAAATTCAGGCAAGGCTAACAGCGACAAATACAGTTCAAATCCCGGCTCAAACTGATGGAACATCTCCGGTAAGCTCGTCAGTGTGGAAGCGGCGATCGCCTGAGCGAGAAAGGATTCCGGGAGCCCGGACAGCACCCGCTGCTGCGCCAGTGGCACCGGGCTTGCGGCCTGTAAACTCAGCCCTTTTTCAATCTTGGCCACCCCCTCCTCGACCAGACGCATTGCTTTCCAAGGCAGCCAGGTTTCTCCGGCTTTGAGCGTCTGGGCGCTGCCGAGGTAGATCAACGCAATGGGTGAGGCGCCCTGCGCGGCAATTAGTTGCTCAAACTGGGTGTGTACTTCATCGATATTGTCGGCTTGGCCAAGCGCGACCTGGTTGTACTGTTCAATCATGGTGTCGAGGGATTCAGCCTGACTCATCCCGGCACACAGCAGGCTGAGGCTCAGGATGCTCCAACGGCCAATGTTCATCAGCCCTTGCTTGAGCAATCGTGGTTTCATGGATAGCGGTTTCATGGATAACGAGTGAATAGATAGCGGCCTCATGATGTTTCTCCTTCTTCATCGGGTGTGGCCCAGAGCACATCGATCTTTCCCCCGAGCTATTACGACATAGCGTAAGGAAAACAGCACCAATGTGCGGACGCATGCGACCAACGCCGTGCTGTGGTCGCGAACCGCAGAAAAAATCGACCGAATGGCAGAGGCGAAGATGAAACCGTCAAATCGGCAACTGAAATGCCTTGGGTCACTGACATACAGCGGCAACGGCGAAGGCCAGAGAACACCCCGTCATTCAGACCGGATCGTAAAGTGTGCAGATATCAAGAAAGCAGAAGTGTACAGAAATAGAGAAGAATCGACAGTAGCCCATCGGAAATGTGTCGGGCTACCGTATGACAGGAATGATTGAAGAAATGACTAATCTACCGGCTGCGCCAGCAGCGCACGCGCTTCGAGGGTTTCAATCCGGGAAATCAGCTCCGGCGTCATGGTTGCTTTCTTATTGGTTTTGAAATTAAACATCACCACCGTCGCCGAGCCGGTCGTGGCCACCGCGCCCAGCTTTTGACTGACGATGGCATATTCCATCGTAAAGCGATCCGCTTGCAGCGACGAAACCCGGCTGCCGACATACAGGGTGTCGGGGAAAGTGACCGGCAGTTTATAGCGGCATTGGGTCTCGCCCAGTACCGGCCCAATCCCGGTTTGCTTCATTTCTTCCATCAAATCAATATCACGGAAATAGTCGATCCGGGCCGTCTCAAAGTATCGAAAATAGACCACATTATTGACATGACTGAAGGCGTCCATCTCTCCCCAGGCAACCGGTATTTCTGTCACCACCGGATACCCCTGTAAAAGCTCTTTCATGTTTGCTCCTTGCCTTGGTTAAACCCACGATGAGCCTGCAAATCCCTGATCAGCGACCCGCGACTAGAGCATTTAATCTAACGCCAAGCCAACAAAATCACAACAATCAGAAAACAAACCCGTCTGCGGCTGCACACTTTCAGGCACCGCCGAGTGACAGCGACAAAGCTGCGGGCCGGTAAGACGCATACAGGTATCGCATGCTCTGGTGAAGATTCACACAGTTATGAAAGCGCCGTGTAAAATTCCGCCGTAAAACCGCCGGAAGCCTTATTTTATAAGGGTTCCAGACTCATAATGGGGTATCCTAAGTCACCTTTTGACCGCCTGATTACGGCTTGACGGACGTTTCCGGCAAGCCCCGTAGTACAGCCAGCGCGCTTTACGATACAGACCCAGTTTTTATGATTTACAACGATACACTACCGGTACGCTTCCCCAAGGGAGCTTTCGCGATGTGGACGGTATATGGTTTTACCGGCGCATCGATCCTTGCCTCGATTATTTTCTCTTTATTGCTGTTCCTGTCCATCGATGAAGATCCGGTGATGCAGCTGCTGTTTGGTGGCCTGGCCGTGATTTTCGAACTGGGGAAATTCTTTGCCTGGTATGAATTTGGGGAACGTCGCGCGCGTCGCAACTACGCCGGGGCTTTTTCCGCCTTCGCTTTCTACAGTGTTTTGGCCGCAATCTCGATTGGGGGCTCCGTCGGGGGGATCAACAGCGCAACCAATAAAGCGCAAAGCCATGTCAACGTGCAGCAAAGCAAAATCAATAGCTACAACATGCAAATTGAAGCGATTGAAAAGCAGATCCAGCTTAATAATATCGCCGCTGAAAAATACATTCAGATGGAGCGTATCGCCACGGGTGTGACCCGAATTCAACGAGAAAACAACAAGCTGCGAGAGCAACAACAATCCCTGGCGATTGAGCGCGACAGCTTGCCCGTGGTCAGCCAGGGCTCAGTGCTCGGCCTGATTGACAGCCTGGCGAAATCACTCAAGGTTCAGACCCAGACGGCTCAGTTGGGACTGGTGATCTTCCTGTCGGTACTGCTGGATTTCTTTGCTGCCTTTTTCGTTGGCCTGATCGGTGAAGAACTGCGATTCCGAAACCAGTTCCGCCGCCTGAACCCAATCACCATTGATGCTTTTGACAGTGGCATTACACAGGCACCGGAGTTACTGACCCATCAGACATCCGGCCCACAACCGGCCGATTACGCTGAAGCGGAATCCGAGCAACCAGCGGCATCACAGCCGGAACAGGAAACCCCGGCGGCGGAAACACCAAGCCAGGCCCTGACGCCGTATCAACAGACGATCGAAGCGCTGCGCACCAACCAGGTGAACTGCACCAAGCGCGCCGTCAGCCGTTACCTGAAAATCAGCCCTGAAGAGGTCGATGCCATTTTCAAGCAGTTACTGACCGAAGGAATCGTCAGCAAGAAGCCGAATAACCACTACCAGTGGCATGGCATCGCCGAAGTCTAGCCCCTTCGTCATTCCGCACATTTCTCACAAAAGCCCGCGGCCACTCAGCATAACACTGAGTGGCCGCGGGCTTTGTGATCTCATCAATACGCGATCACAACACCATTAAAGACCAACACAAACCTTTACACACCTAACCAATCAAGAGGCGCGCACCCATTAAAAACCATTAAAATCAATGATTTAGTTACACAAACACAATTAGACACCGAACAAATCCTTGAAAACATCTAAAATAATATTTAGAGTTCTATAGAAATTTGCACTTTTTTGCTCTACAACGCAAAACAAAGTCAAAGCCAAGGATGCAAATCATGTCGACTATGTTAGAAGTTCAAAGCCTGTACAAAGTGTTTGGAGAAACACCCCAAGCGGCTTTCCCCTTACTGGAAAAAGGGCTGGATAAAGATCGTATTTTTGACCAGACCGGACTCACCGTTGGGGTCCAGGATGTTTCTTTATCCATCAATGAAGGTGAAATTTTCGTGATCATGGGACTCTCCGGCTCAGGAAAATCCACGTTGGTCCGCCTGCTGAACCGCCTGATTGAACCCACCCGCGGCAGTGTGCTACTCAACGGCAAAGACATCGCCCACATCTCTGACGAGGCGCTGCGTGAAGTGCGTCGTCAACAAATCTCGATGGTGTTTCAGAACTTTGCGCTGATGCCACACATGACCGTGCTGGAAAATGCCGCTTTCGGGCTGGAATTGGCCGGAGTGGATACCGAAGCCCGGAACCAGAAAGCACTGGCCGCCCTCAAGCGTGTCGGTCTGGGTAGCCACGGCGAGTCCTACCCCGATGAGCTTTCCGGCGGGATGAAGCAACGGGTCGGCCTGGCCCGCGCCTTGGCCAATGATCCGGACATTCTGTTGATGGATGAGGCTTTTTCGGCACTTGACCCCCTCATTCGGACCGAAATGCAAGATGAGCTGATCCGGCTGCAAAACGACGACAAGCGCACCATCGTATTCATTTCCCACGATCTGGACGAAGCCATGCGAATCGGTGATCGCATCGCCATTATGCAAGATGGCGTCGTGGTTCAGGTCGGCACCCCGGACGAGATCCTCCACCACCCGGCCAATGACTATGTCAGCTCGTTTTTCCGCGGCGTGAATGTCGCGACGGTTTTCTCAGCCAAGGACATTGCCCTGAAGAAGCCCGCAGCTGTGTTCAAGAAACATGACAATGATGGTCCGGCCGCGGCCATGCAAATGCTGATGGATCATGACCGAGAGTACGGCATTGTGTTGGAAAAAGACGGCAAATATACCGGCATCGTCTCCATCGACTCCCTCAAGCAAGCGCATCAGGCGCAGTCGCCACTGAGCCGTGCCCTGCTGCAAGACACCATTTCGATTCAACCCAATGTGCCCCTCGGCGAACTGATCGGCCAGGTTGCTGATGTGCCTTACGCGGTGCCCGTGGTGGATGAAGACGGCACTTACTACGGCGTGATCACCAAATCGCGTCTACTACAGACACTGGATAGGGAGTAATTCATGGCGACTGAGACGCAATCCAACCCGACCCCGGCAGCCAACGATCCCTGGTCCACGTCCAGCGCACCAGCCGATCCTTGGGCAACGGATACCACCAGCAGCGGAGATACCAGCTGGCTAACCCAGGCTGCACCCGCGGAGCCGGACACCTTTGACTGGCTTCACCCGTTTCAGGATGCGGTGATCCCATTTGATCAATGGGTTGAAACTGCCCTGAATTGGATGGTCGAACATGGCCGACCGGTATTCCAGGCTATTCGAGTTCCCATCGATTTCATCCTGACTTCGTTTGAAACCGCGTTGACGGCCACACCCGCGCCGCTGATGTTGCTGATCCTGTTCCTGATTGCCTGGCAGCTGGCCGGGCCGCGAATGGGCATTGCCTCCCTGCTGTCCCTGCTCTCGATCGGTCTGATTGGAGCCTGGTCGGAAGCCATGGTAACGCTATCTCTGGTGATGACCTCCGTATTCTTCTGCCTCTTGATTGGCCTGCCCATGGGGATCTGGCTCTCTCGCAGCGAAACAGCGGCACGGTTTGTCCGGCCCGTGCTCGATGCCATGCAGACGACCCCGGCCTTTGTCTACTTAGTGCCGATAGTCATGCTGTTCGGGATCGGGAATGTGCCGGGGGTCGTCGTCACCATTATCTTCGCCCTGCCCCCCATCGTCCGCCTGACCATTCTGGGGATCCAGCAAGTGCCGGAAGAGCTGATTGAAGCCGGTCATGCATTCGGGGCCAATCCAAAACAAATGCTGTATCGCATCCAACTGCCGCTGGCCATGCCGACCATTATGGCCGGGGTGAACCAGACCCTGATGCTGTCCCTTTCAATGGTGGTGATCGCCTCGATGATTGCCGTCGGCGGATTAGGTCAGATGGTGCTGCGCGGTATCGGCCGTCTGGACATGGGGATGGCGGCGGTCGGCGGGCTCGGCATCGTGATCCTGGCGATCTTGCTCGATCGCATCACCCAAACCATTGGTACCGAGAGCCGGGACAGCAAAACCCGCTGGTACCAAACCGGGCCGGTATCCGTGATCTACCGGCTAAAAAAACACTTTTCATCATCAAATCATGTGAAAAAACTAGGAGAGCAATAATGAACGATTCATGGAAGAAAGGTTTCACACTAACCACGCTCCTGACGGCGGCTATCTCAATCTCAGCTTACGCCGAATCACTGCCGGGCGAAGGTGTCACCGTACAACCGGTACAGTCCACCGTGGCTGAGGAAACGTTTCAGACCCTGATTGTGAACAAGGCCATGGAAGCGCTGGGTTACGAGGTGAAACCAACCAAAGAAGTGGATTACAACGTCGCTTATACCTCAATTGCTGAAGGTGATGCCACCTATCTGACGGTTGGCTGGTTCCCACTGCACGCCGATAAATACACCATGGCCGGTGGCGACAATAAGTTCTTCCGCAAAGGCGAGTATATCTCCGGTGCCGCACAGGGCTATCTGATCGATAAGAAAACCGCTGAAAAATACGGCATCAACAATATTGCTCAGTTGAAAGATCCAACAATTGCCAAACTGTTCGATGCCAACGGTGACGGTAAAGCGGATCTCACCGGTTGTAATCCGGGCTGGGGCTGTGAGCTGGTTGTCGAAGAGCAGCTAACCGCCTACGGACTTCGTGACACTGTCACTCACGATCAGGGCAATTACGCGGCAATCATCGCAGACACCATCTCTCGTTATAAAAAAGGCGAGCCCGTGCTCTACTACACCTGGACTCCATACTGGGTCAGTGGCGTGATGGTGCCGGGCAAAGATGTGGTCTGGCTGGAAGTGCCGTTCTCAGCCCTGCCGGGTGAGCGGAAAGACATCGACACCACACTGCCGAACGGCAAGAACTTCGGCTTCGAAATGAATGCTATGAAGATTGTTGCCAACAAAAAATTCACGCAAGAGAACCCGGCCGCTGCGCGCCTGTTTGAAATTATGAAACTGGACATTAACTCGGTCAGTGCTCAGAACATGATGATGAGTAAAGGGAGCAACTCGCAGAAAGATATTGAAGCGCACGCCAAAGGCTGGATTAAGGCCAATCAGGGCACCTTCAACCGCTGGATTGCCGAAGCGAAAAAAGCGCAGCTCTAGCCACAAGACCTATCACATATCGGCAGCCACCTTTGAAGGCCCGCATCAATAAGGCTTCCATCACAAGACCGCTGCAAAAACAGACTGCTACAAGAACAGATCGCAAGAGTCGGAGTGCCGCTGCGGCGGCTCTCCGACTCACGCAATACGATGAACCCCGAAGTGACATCAGAAGGAGGGAATCTTGGATATCCATGAAGAAGTGCTCATTGCGATTCGGCAGATCATCCGCGCCGTCGATCTACACTCCCGGCAACTGAATAAAGATTTCGGCCTGACCGGCCCGCAACTGCTGATCATGCGGGCAATCCGTAGCTCAGGTGAAGTGACCATTCGCCAGCTTTCAATCAATACCAATATGAGCCAGGCGACCGCCACCAGCATTATCGATCGACTGGAAAAGCGCGGGATGGTGATCCGGTGTCGTAACACCAAGGACAGACGCAAGGTCAACGCGTACTTAACAGACCAAGGCAATATCGTGCTGGATCAGGCCCCACTACCGCTGCAAGACAACTTCATCAAGCAGTTTCAGCGGCTGAATGAATGGGAGCAGACCTTAATCTTATCGTCGGTGCAGCGGATATCGACCATGATGAATGCTCAGGATCTGGAGGTTGCACCTGTACTGGAAGTGGGGTTCGAGCCAAACGGGCAGCATCATATGCCCCACCCGTGATCACCCGATGCCGTCCGGTGAGCCTGTACAGACTCACCGATCCGGCTCAATGTTGAGCAGACACGTCGCTATTTGGATTCAACATCCAGAACCCCGCGGCGGATCTGATCGAGTTCAATCGATTCAAACAACGCCTGGAAGTTCCCTTCCCCGAATCCCTCGTTCCCTTTGCGCTGAATGATTTCAAAAAAGACCGGGCCAATCACGGTGTCGGTAAAGATTTGCAACAGGATCCCGCTCTGATCACCGTCAATCAGGATCTTCAGCTCATTCAACTTGGCAATATCTTCCTTGTGCTGCGGTACCCGCTGATTAATCCCTTCATAGTAAGTATCCGGCGTATCCATAAAGGCCAACCCACCGTCTTTCAGGGTTTTGACCGTGGTCAGGATATTATCGGTACTCAGGGCGATATGCTGGATCCCTTCCCCGTTGTACTGCTCCAGGTACTCGGCAATTTGGGATTTATCATCGCTGGACTCATTGATCGGGATCCGGATTTTGCCGCAAGGTGAAGTCATGGCGCGCGACAGCAGGCCGGTCATTTTCCCTTTGATGTCGAAATGGCGGATCTCGCGGAAGTTCGCGATCTTCTCATAGAAGCTGGCCCACAGATCCATGTTGCCGCGCTGCACATTGTGCGTCAGGTGGTCGATCACCTTGAGCCCGGCATCCAGTTTTGCCATCCGCGCTTTGTAATCCGGATAATAATCAAAATCGATCTCGTAAATGTCATGCTCGCCGTAACGATCGACCAGATAAATCAGCGACTCACCAATCCCGTAAATGGCCGGAATATTCAGCTCCATCGGACCCGACTGGGCCGCACAAGGCGTTGCGCCCTTCTCGACCGCATAGGCCAGCGCCTGGCTGGAATCCTGCACCCGAAATGCCATCGCGTTCACGCTGGCCCCGTGAACCCCGGCAAATCCTGCCGCTTGCGAGTGCGCTTCGCCATTGACGATAAAATTGATATCCCCCTGGCGATAGAGCCAAACTGACTTGTGCTTGTGCTTAGCCACTTCGGCAAACCCCATCAGGCGAAACAGGTTCTTCAAATTGGCAATCCCTTCCGGAGTCGGCGCGGTATATTCTACAAATTCAAAGCCATCCGTTCCCATTGGATTATCAATCATTTTGTTCATCCTTATTTCCTCACTTTGTATGATCTGTAGCCATTACTTATAGGATTAGCATTTCCTGTCGGAGGATGAGACATTTGCAGAGAAATCAATGTTAAACAAATGTAAACAGACTTTGTAAACCATGATTGCCAGTGGCAACTTGCATCAGTCAGGCCCGTCGTCCAACTGTACACCGGCACGGGCAACACTACTCACTTCCGGAATGAAACCGGATCCTTGTATTATCTTTATTACCCGATATGAAAAACTTGCGCGCACCATTCACTGGCCAATTTTGAAGGTCTATTCTTGATGGTGAGGTGGAAAAATGAATGTGAATAAGCGAGATAAGCTAAAACTCCCCAAGAAAAAAAAACCGGAAGTTCCGTTGTCGGCCTCCGCAGATATTTACCTGCCGACCTATCATTTCCTGCGCAATGAATTTCGTCATGCCCGGCTGCATGAACCAGGGATTATCCGCGATGACGATATCGAGTTCCTCCACCAGTACCGGGTCTCTCTGCGCCGCTGCCGCGCGCTCATCAGCCTGATGAAAGACCTGTTTGTGCCGCGCCAGCAGAAAATGTTAAACCTCAGCCTCAAAACCCTGATGCAAAAAACCAATCAGCTACGGGATCTCGATGTTTTTTTAGCGCAGATCGATGATTACTTTTCCGTACTCGATCATCAGCATCATCAGGGGCTCAGTTGTTTCGTCGACACCCTGCAGCATGAACGGGAAGCCACCTTTAAAGCGGCCAAGAAATGGTTAAAAACTGAGAATTATGAGCAGCAATGCCAGCAGGTCAAAGGCTTAATCAAAGAGCTGGAAGCTTCCCCAGCTGACCAGGGACACCGTAAAAGTAAGCCATTTGCTCAGGCTATCCTCTGGAAACACTTCCAGCGCGCGCTCAGCATCTGCAACACCCTCAATGGTGATAGTCCGGATGAGAACGTCCATCAGTTACGGATCTGCTGCAAGAAACTGCGCTACCTGCTGGAATATTTCACGCCGCTTTTTCCGCCGAAAAAGATCCAGGCGCAAATTCAGCATTTAAAGCAATTGCAGGATGAACTGGGCGATTTCAACGACACATCCACCCAGTTGATTTTTTTCGATCGCTACCTGAGCAACAACAAGCCTTCAAGCCCGAGCCACCAGGCCATGACGCAATTGAAGGAAATCACCCGCCGGCATCATCTGGCCGCCAAAGCGCGGGTGCTCCAGCAACTGCAGGACTTTACGGCGTCCGACAATATCGACAGCTATACGTCGCTGTACCATGCCGATAGCTAGGCTGCGCAACCATTGCGAGCCTAGCTTCGCAATGCTTTGACAATGTCACTTTCAATCGATTCCGGCCGCTTGGTCGGTGCAAACCGCTTCAGCGGCTGACCATCCCTGCCGATCAGAAACTTGGTAAAATTCCATTTTATCTTGTCGCCGAACAACCCCGGCTGCGCGCGCTTGAGATACTGGAACACCGGATGGCTGTTGGCCCCGTTAACCTCCACTTTTTCAAACATCGGAAATTCCACCCCATAATTGATCTGGCATGCCTGGGCAATTTCCTGATTTTCTCCCGGCTCCTGCCCGCCGAACTGATTACACGGAAACCCCAGGATCACCAGCCCGTCATCTTTGTATTTGGCATACAAGTCCTGCAATCCCTGGTATTGGGGAGTAAAGCCACATTCACTGGCCGTGTTGACCACCAGCACCACTTTGCCGGCAAAGTCGCGCATCGCGACATCCTCTCCCCGGATGCTCTTCGCCGATAACTCATAAAAACTTGTCATTGTTCTGTGCCTCCTTTTCATCCTGAGCACTCAGTATCCCTGCCTACCCTAACAGAGAAAATTAGAAATGAACGCCCACTTCTTCACATCACGTCGATCCGGGATCCGATCGCGCCAACGAAGAAAGTTTGAGTGAGTTCTCATCTTTCTATTTCAGTACTGTTTAAACCATCAACTTGGTGCTATTTTAAACATTCAAAATATTGAAGATAAAATCAGGTGTTATGAAAACTCAATATATCAGTAAAGAAGGGGCCGCGATTATCAGCATCGCCCGTTACTTAATGTCAACGTCCGTCAACGATCGGCTGCGGACAATCGACGCCTTATCTGACGATATTGGAGTTTCTGTCGGCTTTGTCCAAAAAGCCCTGACCACCATCGAACAACAAGGTGCTGTGGCGCTGTCCAAACAGGGACGCAATGGCACGTTTATCGCCAAGCTGGACTATCGCGCGCTGGCCGAACTGACCGGCTTTTCTCATGTTGTTTGTGCCATGCCCCTCCCGTATACCAAACATTATGAAGGGCTGGCCAGCGGACTGAAAAAACAAATCGGCGACCTGCCCCTGTACTTTGCCCACATGCGTGGTGCAGGTGCCCGGGCCGAATGTTTGAAGGCCGGAACCCATGACATCGCCATTATGTCCAAGCTGGCGGCACAGAGTTACACAGGCGGTTTTGTAACGGCCATTGATTTGGGTCAGCACTCCTACTCACTGCCCCATAGATTAATCTTTCGCCAGGGGGAGTATGAGCAAATTCGACGCGTGGGGGTGGACCCGGACTCGCCGGACCAAAAATTGCTGACGCAATCAGCTTTCCGGGATCAACCCGTTACCATCGTCGAAATCAACTACGCAGACAGCCTCAACCTCCTGCTCAGCGGTGACATTGATGCGGTGGTCTGGCTGCCGGAAGCTATTGATATGGAAAAATATGGTCTGGCCGAACAAACGCTTGATCACATTGAGCAATGCGCACTTGCTTCCGAGGCCGTGATGCTGGTCAGCGGTGAAAACCCGCACATTACGACCCTGCTTCGCAAGCTCATCAACATTCCGGCTTTACTTGAACACCAACAACAAGTCGTCCGGGGCGAGATCACCCCGAACTACTAAACCCGTTATCAGGAGCGCACAATGAAGGAACGTCTCAATCTGCTGCAGCAAGCTAACGTAATCAGCGCTGAAGCCTGTCAGGCAACGGAAATTGCGGTCAGTCTGATCGGCGAACAGCTCGCCGTGACCCCGGACAATGAGCAATTCCAGATGGCCATGACCCACTTTGCCCGGGCTTTTGACCGCATCCGGACTGGCGCACCTGTAGACGAGGGACTGGACCCGGATATCTTCGATGAAATCCTGGCGGATGACGGCTTCGAACACATCCAAAGCCTGAACCAGCGCATTCTTGATCAAGTCGGCCTGGTACAGGTGCCGGCAACCGAAAACTCGTTTTTCCTCAGCAATCTATTTTCGCTCTATTGCGCCAGCGCTGCCGAGGAGGCCGCATGTTAATCAATCCGAACGGTTACACCTATTGCCATGAACATCTGCATATCGATCTCTCACCGCAAAAAGGCAATATCGACTGCCGTCTGGATCAGTATGACCTGATCAAAGCGGAGATGGACGCGCTGGTCGATCGCGGTGTGTATAACATCATCGAAGTGACCAACTCTTTTATGGGAAGAAATCCTCAATTTATTGAACGTTTAATGTCTGATACAAATATCAATGTTTTACTCTCTACCGGATATTACATTGAGGGATTTTTCCCACCGGAGTTGTATGCCAAATCAGCAAAAGAGATCAGCCGGGAAATGATCCGGGAGATTGTTGACGGCATCGACGGCAGCGCACTCAAAGCCAGCGTAATTGGTGAAGTCGGCAGCAGTGAGAACGCTTTTACCGAAACCGAAAAAAAAGTCTTTGAAGCAGCGGCCATGGCCCATTTTGAAACCGGCCGGCCCATTTCCACCCACCAGTCCATGAGCACCATGGGACGGTACCAAATTGAGTTGTTCAAACAGCTGGGTGTCGATCTGGAGAAAGTCACCATCGGCCACTGTGATTTGAAAGACAATCTGGAAGACATTCTGTGGCTGTTGGATCAGGGCTGCTATGTCCAGTTCGACACCATCGGCAAGAACTCCTATTACCCCGACAGCCGCCGCATTGAAATGCTCAAAGCCCTGGCGGAACGCGGCCTGCTCGACCGGGTCATGCTCTCGATGGATATTACCCGTCGTTCGCATTTGAAAGAAAACGGTGGTCCCGGTTTTTGTTACCTGATTGACACGTTCCTTCCCCAGTTGGAAGAAAACGGCATCAGCCGGACAGAAGTCGACACCATGTTAAAACACGCACCCAACCAACTCTTCCAATAATAATCAGAGAATAAAAAGGTCCTGTTATGAAAAAAATCGGTATTGCCGGCTTACAACGTGAGCAAATCAAAGCACAAATTGAACAAACCCAACCAGGCCTGTTCGAGTGCCATATCCTCAACGACATGGAAGCCGCGATGAAGGTAAAGAGCGGCGAGCTCGACTACTACATCGGCTGCTGTAACACCGGTGCAGGTGCAGCCCTGTCACTCGCAATCGCCATCATCGGCTTTGCCCAGAGCTGCACCATTGCCAAACCTGCCATTCAGGCCAAGCAAGATGAAGTCGAGAAGTTCGTCAATGAGGGCAGAGTCGCGTTCGGGCTTTCCGTCGAACACGTCGAACACGCGGTGCCCATGCTGATCAACACACTGGCGAACAGGTAACATATTATGGATATGATGAATATCGGGCTGGTCGCCCTGCTTTGTGCAATGACCGCGCTCGTTGCCAATATGAGCGCCTCCGTTTTCCATGACGGAATCCGACCTATTTTGCCGCAGTTGGTTGAAGGCCACATGACGCGCCGCGATGCCGGTTCCGTCGCGTTCGGCCTGTCGATCGGCTTTGTCGCCTCGGTGGGGATTTCATTTACCTTATCCACCGGGCTCCTGAACCCGTGGTTGCTGTTCCTGCCAACAGACATCCTCGGGGTAATGATCGCCAGTCGCTGGCTGGCAGCCCTGGCCGGTGGCCTCTGGGGGGTCCTGGTGGTGACATCGCTCTCCGGTGTGAATGCCGTCCTGACCGGTCTGCCAATTGACGCCCTCGGCGCACTGGGCGAGCTGGGCACCCCGGTGATGACCGCGTTTGCCTTGTTCCCGCTGTTGGCCATTTTCTATCAATTTGGCTGGAAAGCCGGAGCTATTGCTGCCGGGGTTGTCCTGCTGTCACGCTTGCTGACCATCCAGTTTACGTCGATTTATCCGGAATCCATCCAGATCTTCGTCGGCATGGTCATGCTGGTCGGCACTGCGATCCACAAAGACATCAACGACAAAAAGAATGGGATTTCACCACCAGACATGTCCGGCATGCACAGCCTGTTTGAAGAGCGCACCAAACGGATCATGAAGAACCTGCCGCTGCTGGCTGCAACCGGCTCGCTGATTGCCATTGTTGCCAACGCAGGGATCTTCGCCGGGTCGGAAGTCTCGATCTATGCCCTGGCCGATGCTTACAAACTGACGGATCCGGTAGCACAAGACGCCGCCTTGCAACAAGTCGCGCTTTCAGAGTTTATGCGGGGCCTGGGCTTTGTACCGCTCATCGCCACCACAGCACTGGCGACGGGTGTCTATGGCGTGGTCGGCATGACTTTCGTCTTTGTCGTCGGCTATCTGGCACCGAATATTCCGGTTGCCGCTGTGCTCGGGGCACTGACCATCTGTGCTGAAGTCTTCCTGCTGCGCAAAGTGGGTCATTTCCTGGAGCAATTTCCTTCCATTCGTAACGCATCAGACAACATTCGCAACTCAATGAATACCCTGATGGAGTTTGCGCTGCTGATTGGCGGGGTCCTGGCGGTAATGAAAATGGGCGCGACAACCGGTTTGACCATTTTCTCCATGCTGTTCTTCCTCAATGAAGTCATGGGGCGTCCGGTTCTGAAAATTGCGGCACCCGCGGTTGCGGCCATTCTGACCGGTATCTTACTGAATGTCCTGTATGTACTAGGTCTGTTTACTGTCTAGCAGACTGCTTCCAGAGCCAGTCTGCACGTTTAACCAAGCTCACTGTTATCCACGAGTTCCGCTTGTGGACTGGCTCAGCTCGTCGTTAAAAAGGGGTTTACATGTTTCTCAGAGCATTACAAAAACAAAACCCGGCACTCATAGATGGCGCCTTCACCCTGCTGAAGGAAGGCGTTATCCTGCCTGACACCTATGTGATAGATGTCGACCAGTTCACGGAAAATGCCCTGCTGATCAAAGCAACGGCGGATCAATATGGCATCCGGCTGTACGGCATGACCAAGCAATTCGGCCGCAATCCACTGCTGGCCAAAATTCTGGTCGACGAATTAGGTTACGATGGGATCGTGTGTGTGGACTTCAAAGAAGCCCGCCAACTTCATCAAGCAGGCGTCAAAATCAGTCACATCGGTCACCTGGTCCAGCCGCCGAGCCGCTATGTCCCCTTTATTGTCTCGACCATTCAGCCCGAGGTGATCACCGTCTACTCGCTGGAAAAGGCGCGGGAAATCTCCGCCGCGGCCGTTGAAGCCAAACGAACCCAGCCTGTCCTGCTGAAATTTTACCGAACCAGCGATTATCTCTACACCAATCAGGAAGCCGGTTTTCCGATCGAGTCCCTGGATGCCATCTGCCGCGAGATTGCCTCGTTACCGAATCTGCAGATTGCCGGACTGACCCACTTCCCCTGTTTTTTATATAACCCGGAGTCGCAGGATACCGAGCCGACCCGAAACCTCGAGACCCTGCTTGCCGCCAACCAGCAAGCCGGTCAGTTGGGCTACCCGATAACGCAGCTCAATATTCCTTCAGCCACCAGCAGCCAGACCCTGCCGCAAATTCGGCAATTTGGCGGCACTCATGGTGAGCCCGGCCACGCCCTGACCGGCACAATGCCGGCGAATCAGGACGGCAGCCAGCCGGAAAAAGTGGCCATGGCCTATGTTACCGAAGTCTCTCACCAATTTGGTGACGCCAGTTATTGCTATGGCGGGGGCTACTATCGCCGCGGCCATTTGACACAGGCCCTGATCAGAGAATTCCATCAGGGCACAGAAACCGATCACCTGGTCGACGTCCGCAACGACGATGAAGCCAGTATCGATTATCACCTACAACTCGACCGACCCTGTCAGGTCGGCACACCTGTCATCATGGCATTTCGGACTCAAATTTTTGTTACACGAAGTGATGTCGCGCTTGTCGCAGGGTTATCAAGCAACACCCCCACGCTGCTTGGTTTATTCGATGCACAAGGTAATGAGGTAAAACATGGCTAAATTTGTTGTCGTGGTACTGGACGGTTTCGGGGTCGGCGAAATGCCGGATGTGGTCGATATTCGGCCACAGGATCGCGGTGCCAACACGGCGGTGAAACTGCTCGACCATTTCCCGCTCAAAACACTACCTACCCTGGAAAAACTGGGGCTGATGAATATCACCGGCCTGACCCGCTCCAAGATGCAGCCGTCTGCCACCGCCAACTGGGGCACCGCCAAACTGGCTCATTTCGGCTGTGACACCTTCATGGGTCACCAGGAAATCATGGGCACCCGACCGAAACCGCCGTTGGTCAAACCGTTCCAGGAATCCATCGATGCCATTGAGCAGGCGCTCATCCAGGCGGGATATACCACGGAGCGAATCACCCGGGATACCCTGCAACTGCTGATGGTCGAGGGCTGCGTGGTGATCGGTGATAACCTGGAAGCCGATTTGGGCCAGGTCTACAACCTGACTGCCAACTTCAATCTGATCAGCTTTGACGAAGTGAAACAAATTGGCCGCATCGTCCGCGGGGCAAATTCGGTCAGCCGGAATATTGCGTTCGGCGGTTTTATCCCGACCATGGACCAAGTCTTCAATGCCATCGAGACCAAGACCGACAAACAAGGCCAGCTGGCTTATATCGGCGTCAACGCCCCAGACTCCGGTGCCTATGACGAAGGCTTTCAGGTCGTCCATCTGGGCTACGGCGTTGATGCCCTGACCCAGGTGCCGCATCAGCTGCATCAAGTCGGGATCCACACGTACCTGTATGGCAAAGTCGCCGATATCGTCCAGAACGAGACCGGCACCTCCTATACCTCAGTGGTCGATACCGACCAGGTGTTTTCCCTGCTTCTGGCAGACCTGAAACAACATGAAGGTTTCTTCTGCGCCAATGTGCAGGAAACCGACCTGTCCGGCCACCAGCAGGATCCCAAGCGCTATTGGAGCATTCTGGAAAAAGCGGATCGTGGCCTCGCCGCCGTTATCGACACCCTGAACCCCGGCGATGTACTGATCGTCATGGCTGATCACGGCAATGATCCGTTTATCGGCCACACCAAACATACCCGTGAACAAGTGCCGCTGATGGTTTACAGCCCGGCAATTACCGGCGTCCAGGTGGGCTACCGGGACACCCTCGCCGATGTCGGCGCCAGCGCAGCAGTCTTTTTCGGAGCCCGGCCACCGGAGTCCGGACAGTCGCTGCTTGAGCCACTCAACCTCAACCCGACGGAGTAACCACATACCGAATATTCAAAAATTGAAATCGATTGAATGACTTGCCTCTACCCTAACCATAAAAGGAAAAATGCAATGACACTGAAACGGAAACTCTCTATCGCGATTGCACTGGCAATTTCCCCACATGCTTTTGCCGCTCAGGGAGGGATGCAGGACTTTTTAGACAGCCTGCGAGATTTTGAGTCCGGGATTAACCCCCAGTTAAGTGCTTTTTACTACGACAACCTGGATAACCCGGTCTACACCTATGCCAAGGTCACCAAACCGGGTCGTCTGGTCCGTGATTGTTCGACCGGGATCATGGTCTCGGAACCAACCACCATCAAGCAGTTTTTCCAGAAGCTAGGCATCGACAACATCTACAACCCGGCCACGCCGCACGATCCGCAGATGTTCCGTAACATGCAGTATAACTCGTTGAATGCCTGGGGATTCGTTGGTTATCAATTGGGTGAGGCCGTCTTAATCGATGCCGGTTACTATAGTCCGAAAACCGTCTCTATCGACGGCAAAGAGTATGACAGCTTCTACATGTTTGTACCGGACTCCACCTGGATTGGTTGCAAAACTGAAGCGCTGGCCGAGATCCCCGGCTCCGGCGGGAACCAGGTCTATGTCACAGATAACAACCGTTGGGAAGGGACATTTGTCGGCAAGAACGGCATCAACAGCTTTAATGATCTAATCATTCCTGAAAAACAGGAATTGGTGATCCGCGATGCCATGCATTTCAACTACAAGATCATTTCCAAGTTGCTGGCCGACGCCAATATGACCTGGGATCAGGCACTTGCGAAGAGCTGGCCGGATAAAGATGATAACGGACAGCCAATTCAGGTACAGGCGACCATGTCTGGTATTCTGGCGGCTGCTCACCTGCGCGGCGCATGGGGAACCGGGGCACTGCTCACCAAAGATCAGATCACTTGTGACGAACTCGGCACCTGTATCACCAAATACGTGCATAAGTTTGGCGGCTACAACACCCTGTTCGATGTCCCGGGAGACAGTGTCAGCCAGGGCTCTATCTATGATGAAGTGCTGACTGCCGGTTGGGGCAACGATACCGTCATTCTCGGCGGTGGCCGCAACCAGGTTCTATTGCACGAGCAAAGCGGCACGACCACCACAATTACTGACTTTGTACTGAACAAAGACTTAGTGATCCTGCGTGGCTGGAAAGCTGCAGATCCACTGGCTTCCCTGACGGTTACCGACCGCAACGGCGGCAGCGAGCTGCAATTCTCAGGTCAGACCATAATCCTGAACGGTGTCGCAGCCAGCGATATCCTGGCGAATCCAAACGCGGTCATTGAAGTTTCTGATGTCTATACGCTGGCCTGGAATACCGGCAAGCAAGTCGTACACAACTTCAACCCGGCCGTTGACAAGATTGAAGGCACCGCAGGGATCGGCTTCAAGCACCTGAAAGCCTTTGAAACCAGCACCTCCGTGGTCATTGGTCCTCAGGCTGAAGACGGCGGTATTTACGCATCTTACGAACTGGTTGGCCTGACGCTGGCCGATCTAAAACCGGATATGTTTATCAACATCACCGGGGGTTACGATCGTCTGGGCTATATTGTTCCGCTGAGCCACCTCAACTGGGGCTGGAACATGACCCTTGAAGTTGCCAGCTTTGACATTGCCAAAACTGTCATCACCCTGCCGAGCAACCAGCCGGTGCCGTTCTCTGCCCTGAAACTGAGTCAGGAAGGTGCAAACGTGGTGATTACATTGTTGGAACCATTTGCCAAAGGCGATCAAAAGAAAATAATCCTGAACAATACTGATGTGAACCTGCTCTCTGCCAGCAACTTCGCGGGCTTTAGTGGCAACTTCAGTGAGGTCACCATCGATATTCCGGTGATGCACGACATTCAGGTTGCCGTCAGTGGTACCGGCGGTACTATTTCACCGGCACCAGGCGCCGATGGCTTGCTGCAAGCAAAAGGCGGGGCTGACTTCACTGTCAACTTTATTCCTGACAGCGGTTATCGGGTAAAAGAGATTATTGTCGACGGCGTGAGCTACCCTGCAGCAAACTCGTACACCTTCCAGTCCGTTGGTGGTGCCCACAGCTTAACGGTCTCATTTGAGCTCGGAAATAGCTGCCCGGTCGCCTGGGATGCCGGTTCAGTCTATGTTGGCGGCGATCAGGTCACTTACGGTGGCAACGTCTATCAAGCCAGCTGGTGGAACCAAGGGAACCAGCCGGATCAAGGCGGCCCATGGAAATTAGTTGGTAGCTGCTAATCCTATTCCAAACATTTAGTTATTAATAAAAATATTTGGCCACCCCAAAAAGGTGGCCACTTTTATTTATCAACGACAACAACCAACACCACATTTTATATTACAAATTAAAATGGAAACTTTTTCAGGCATAACACAACATCTGGAATTTAATTCACAAAACAACAAACAAAGTGCATAAAAACAGCTGAATGTGAGTTACCGCAATTACTTTCAATATTTTGAATATTAATATTCAGTTATAGAAACTCAAGGAAGGGATTCAACCATATAACCTCAACACGATTTAATATCTGTTCGGCGTAAATAGATCCATTTCGCTCTAAATATAATCCCGAATGACATCATTCGAATTAAAGGAATACACTATGAGTATATTTGACAAAACCCTCGTCTTTGTCGAGAAGTTTGTTGCCCCGATGGCAGTCAAAGTTTCTGCACAAAGGCATATCAACGCGATCAAAGATGGCTTCGTGGCAACCATGCCGTTCCTCATCGTCGGCTCGCTGCTGCTGGTTCTGGCCTACCCACCAGGGAAAGGAAACTTCTTCCTTGATGGTTGGCATGCGCTGATCGAGATAATTGGCCAGAAAAATATCCTGGCACCTTTCCAGGTCAGTATGGGTATTTTCGCCTTATATGCAGCATATAGCATTGCCTACAGCTTGGCGCGTGCATACGATATTCGTGCGCAAAACTCCGGGCTGTTATCCATGTTTACTTTCCTGCTTGCTGTTGCGCCAGTCCAGTTTCTCGATAATGTTGGCGGCGTGATGCCAATTTCATTTATGGGTGGTACAGGTGCTTTTACTGCGATTCTATGTGGCTTATTTGTCCCGGAATTACAGCGCTTCCTGCGCGATAAAAATATTCGTCTGAAGCTGCCGGAAGCAGTTCCACCTAAAATTGCAGCATCATTCGACCTGCTCATTCCTGTGATCATCGTTTCCATCATTGTCGTTGCGATTAATGGGGTTTTGGGTAGTTATGGTTTGAGTATTCCATCGGCCATCATGGAAATATTTAAACCTTTAATTTCAGCTTCTGATTCGTTCTTTGCCTGTTTGCTGGCCGTGATCATGATCCAGTTGCTGTGGTTTGCCGGTATTCATGGTTCTTCAGTCGTCGTCAGCGGTATTTTGTACCCGATTCTGATCATCAACCTGGGTTTGAACCAGGAAGCACTGGCAGCCGGCGAGCCGCTGCCGAAAATTTTCGTCAACCCGGTCCTCGACTTCTTTATCTTTGTCGGCGGTGCCGGCGGTACCTGGGGATTTGTGGTCCTGATGATGCGCTCTCGAGCCACGCACCTGCGTACCATTGGTAAAATGTCGATTATTCCAAGTACCTTCAATATCAATGAGCCTGTTATTTTCGGTACCCCGATTGTGATGAACCCGAACTACTTCATCCCATGGATGCTGTCCCCAATCATCAATACCTGTATTGTTTGGGCTGCATTTAAAACCGAACTCCTGTCGAAAATCATTGCCCTTCCACCATGGACCATGCCAGCGCCTATCGGTGCCGTGATGGCGACAAACTCAGGCACCGCCGCAGTTGTGGTTGTCGTCTGTGTCGTCGTGAGTGTGTTGATCTACTATCCGTTCTTCAAGATACATGAAAAACAATTGCTCATCGAAGAACACGCCACCGAAGAGCAAAATGCAGAGCTGAAACCTTCGAACGCGTAAGCGGCTCCTGACACATAATCAGCTCCCTTTGTAGCCCCGGGTAACGCCGGGGCTTTTTTGATCGCCTGCACCATTCGTTTCCCCCCTTTGAGGTTTCGGCTTCAACCATGGCTTCCTGCCAATCAATCACGATATAATGCGCCAAAGCCTGCAACCATTAGACACATGACTGATTTCCATCACACCCTGCGCACCATGGGACTGCCATTGCTTGAACTGACCGAGTCAGAACAGCAGCAAATTATCCAACTGATAGACCACCAAGCCAGTTTTTTTGCCAAAGTGGTTCAGCAAAAGCCTGACAAGCCGCGGCACGACCTGGTGCTGGGTTTACTGACAAAGTGCCATCAGGAATCCCTAGCGAACTTTCAGGCCACACAAGCAACCCTCAGCCGGGTTCAATCGGTCTTTGAGGAAACGATCGGTCCTACCCAGGCTCTGAAGTTCACTACCACCAGTGCGAGCGACGTCCGCGGCTACGCAACGCTCTGGTTCATGGCTCAGGGCTATACCGGTATCGATTTTAGCTACGCCAATGACCATGCCAACGACATTGCCACCCTTCTGGCCGCCTCTGCGGTCGTTCGCGAAAATGACCCAAGTGTGTTCCGCACCGGACTAATGCAGGCCTACTATGCCGGACGTCAGGCCGCGGCATCCAAGCGCCAGACAGGTTCCGGTTTTTTGAATCAGCTCAAACGACTATTCAGCTGAAATCACTTACGTTGCTGAACAAAGAATAAAAGACAAAGGACAAAGATGGGAAGTTCAGACAGGCACTGCGCATAAAACCGGCCCGTTTGGGTTGTTTCATCAGCAGCCAAATAAAGATTGTGTATTGTGTAGCCAGGCACTACACTACGCGCACTTCAAAAGAATATGTTGTTCCTTATTATTTCCTCGCCTGGCAGTCACCTGCCAGGCGTTTTTTTGCTCTGCCGATAGCTTCTCAGGGCGAGGGACTTAAATCCTTGTCTATCCAGTATTTCGATCCGGCAATATTGGCATCCAGCAACAGACCTTTTTCATCAATCTGATAAATCGCCATCCCACCATTGTACTTGGCTGTCAGCTCTGCCCCTTCCGTGCCGGCGACCACGCCGATTTCTGACGTAGCTTCCCATCCATCCTGCACAAAGTTCTCGAAGGTGCGCCGATCCTCAAAGAAAATCACCTGTTGATAAAACTTGCCGCCAAGCCCCAAGGCCAGCCCCGCTCCGAACATTTTCATGTAGGTGCGCTTGTCTGTCCGGCGGTTTACCGCAACACCGGCCCCCTGGTTGGTATGTAACACCAGCGAGAACTGGCGGGAATCGAACACGGCGTAGCCATAGGCCTGATCAAACAGCAGTTTGGCGCTGGGATGCTCGTTAAACAACCGCACCAACGCGGTATCGGACATGGTATCGAGTGCCAACCGGGCCTCTTCCGGCGTTTCCGGTGCCAGCATGTCATCCAGCTTCTCTTCACCCGCCTTCAGCCAGACCTTGCCTTTCTCGATGGAAGCCTCCGTCCATTCCCCGGCGGTGTTGAAGGCGTCCCGCCCCCATTCTGAGACCGAATCCCAGGCTTCTTTGGAAAACTCAGAAATGTTATCCCAGGCTTTTTTCGACCCTTCGCTGACTTTATCCCCAATGTCCGACGCGGTTTCCTTCAGTTTTTCCCAGCCGGCATGCGCCGGGACCGACAGGCACATCAACACAACAACCAGGCTTGTTACGACTTTCATTTTCATCGCCGGCTCCTTTGAAACCGGCAACGGGGGATTGCCGGTATCCAGTTACTTTTGCTTCGGACGGAACGGCTTGATCACCGCTTCATCACACTCCAGGTATGGACCTTCCATCAGATCAATACAGTAAGGTATAGCAGGGAAAACAGCATCCAGGCATTCGCGGATCGATTTCGGCTTGCCCGGCAAGTTGACAATCAGACTGTCACCGCGCAAACCGGCGGTCTGACGCGACAAAATGGCCGTCGGGACAAACTTCAGGGATTCTGCACGCATCAGTTCACCAAAGCCCGGCATCATCCGATCACACACGGCTTCTGTCGCTTCCGGGGTCACGTCCCGCTTGGCCGGGCCGGTGCCACCGGTCGTCACAATCAGGCTGCATTCCAGATCATCTGCCATTTTGATCAAGGTCGCTTCAATCACATCCTGCTCGTCCGGGATCACTTCATACACCGGCTCCCACTCGGAGGTCAGGTACGCATTCAGGGTCTCGATGATCGCTTTCCCTGAAATATCCTCATACACCCCGGCGCTGGCACGATCGCTGACCGTCACGATACCAATTTTAGCTTTGGTCATGGTTCTTCCTCACTTCCGCTTCTTCTGTACGACTCGAACCTTACCGTCAGCTGTTGCTGACCCGATTCAGTCAAATGAAATGCAAGTTTAAGGAATCTGGCGGACAGGATAAACCTTTGAATCAAAAAACATGACCTTCGGTGCCAGGACAGCAGAAGGCGGGCGGTGTCAGGCGAGTCACATCCATGAGGTTTAGCGCTGTATGTCGAGCCTGATTCGATGGAATCGATACGACAAAACCGGCCCTACCGAATCCAGTTCTATGAATCCAGAAAAATTAAACCCGGCCTGTTCAAAGCAAGAGACAGAGCCGCGCCCGGACGCGGCTCTGTGAAAACCGCGTCAGGCCACCCCGCCATTGAGCGAAATAACCTGACGCGTCATATATCCGGCCACATCAGACATCAAATAGCTCACGAGCCCGGCCACTTCCTCCGATGCGCCCATGCGTTGCAGCGGGATTGTCGGCACGATCTGCTCGCGGACATGATCTTCCACCATCCCGGTATCAATTAACCCCGGAGCGACACAATTCACGGTGATTTTCCGCTTCGCCAGCTCCAGCGCCAGTGCTTTCGTCGCACCGATCACCCCGGCTTTGGCAGCACTGTAATTGGTTTGCCCCCGGTTCCCGACCAATCCGGACACCGAAGCAAGCGTCACAATTCGTCCTCCCCGGCGCAGCTTCACCATCGGCATGACGCAAGGGTGCAACACATTGTAGAACCCGTCCAGGTTGGTATGGAGCACCCCGTCCCAATCTTCTCCGCTCATCATCGGAAACGCCATGTCCCGGGAAACCCCGGCATTACACACCACGCCGTAATAAGCGCCATAGGCGGCAATATCGGTCTCAATGACATCCTGGCATTGTCGACGCTCCCGAATATCGAATTGCAGTAATCCGCCGACCCCACCCGCCACTTCAATCATTGCCAGCGTTTCTTGCGCACCGGCAACATCGCCGCGGTAATGAACCACAACCTCAAAGCCATCCCGGGCCAACTGGCAGGCGACAGCACGCCCAATCCCTTTATTCGCTCCGGTCACTAACACCCGTCGCTTCATTGACTCACTCCTTCTTCCATCTCTGCCAGCTGTGTCGGCGAGGGCACAAACACGTTGAGTTGACTGCTGGCCAACACTTGTCCTGACTGTTCAATCCGACAACGGAACACCACCATGTTATGGCTAACGGTGACCTGCTCGGCATAGATGTCGAGCAGTTGGTCCACCGGAAAGGCAGAACATGACGCCTGATACTGGCGGCTGCCGAGTAAAAAGCCCACGGCAGGAGCACGGCCGTCCAGCCAGGCATGATAGCCATCCCAGGCCGCTACGGCCTGGGCCATCAGTTCAATCCCGACATAACCCGGCAGTTCCCCGGCGTCAGCATCGAAGAAAAAATGCGTTGCTGTCGGCGTGAGCTGACAATGGACGCTCGAATCACTCACCGCGATGAGGGTATCGAGCAAGATCATCGGCGTATCATGAGGCAACAGCCGGGATAACGGCGGTATCTCCGCGCTTGGCACATTATGCGTCATGCGGATGGCCAAAAATCAAACTGATGTTATTGCCGCCAAAGGCAAAGGAGTTACTCAAAATCGCCGGTTGTCTCAGCGTCATCCCCTGCTGGACCAGGTTGATCGGGGCCATGGATGGATCCCGGACGCCATCGTGAACCTGAACCGGCAATGGCAGTTGATCCCGCAAAATCTGCCAGCAAATCGCCGCCTCCACCGCACTGGCAGCACCGAGCGTGTGTCCGGTCAGCGGTTTGGTCGAGCTGACGGGCACCTGATCCCCGAATATCCGGTAAATCGCTTTCGCCTCCATGGCATCATTCAGCGGTGTCGACGTGCCGTGCGCATTGACATAACCAATCGCATCCGGCGTCAGCCCGGCATCGGCCAGCGCTCTTCGCATCGCCTCTTCTGCCCCTTTCCCTTCCGGGTGCGGTGCCGAAATATGGTGGGCATCTGAGCTATCCCCGGCACCCAGCAATGCGATCGGCTTGTCCGTCGTCGCAGGCCGCTCCAGAGACAGCAACATAAAGGCGGATGCCTCGCCGATATTGATCCCTTCGCGGTTGGCGCTAAACGGATTACACAGGCTGTCGGACATGGCATCCAGGCCATAGAAGCCGTTAATAGTCAGCTGACACAACGAGTCCGTGCCGCCCACAATCACCGCGTCCGCCATGCCGGTAGTTAACAGACGCCGCGCAGCCAGGAACACCCGACCACTGGAAGAGCAAGCCGTGGAAATGGTATAGGCCGGACCGCTCACCCCGAAATAGTCCGCGACAAACGCGGCGATGCTTCCGAGTTCATGCGTCTGATAACCATACGTGGGCGGAAACGCACCGGTTTCCTGCTGCGTTAAAATCGCGGCTTCCGTATCGGCGATCCCTGAAGTACTGGTTCCTGCAATCACGGCGACCCGCTCAGCGCCATAGGCAGTGATGGCCTGTTGAACCTGTGTTTCAATTGCCTGCAGTACAGACAGGGCCAGACGATTATTGCCGGAATCATTTTCCTGTAACCGCTCAGGCAGTGTCGGGCGCTCGCCAGCGGCTTTCCCGACCACGGTCGCCATCCCTTGGTTTAACCATCCGGTCTCCGTAACCAAATCGGGCGAAACCCCGTCTGCCAGACGCTGGCGGATTTGCTGCTCCGAACACCCCAGCGCAGAATGGCTGGCACAGGCATGGATATAGACAGGCGCTGCCCGGGAAATGTTTTGATCTGTTGCTTTCATGCTGATGACTCCACTCAATTTCCTGCTACGCCGGAAGAAACCGGATCCGCCCGGACGTATGTATGACTGATTTACCTTCAATATCCGGTGCCGACGCATACCGAAAAGAAAGCTTAGAAATGTCGGACGCCCAGTTCAGCGTCAGAACCACGGTATCGCCGGGCCGGACCGGCTGTTGAAATTTCACGTTTTCCATCCCGGCAAAGACCCATGGTTGCCAGAATTCTTTGCCGAACGCCTGCGCCCAGCCGATTTGAGTCACCCCGGGTAACACCGGATAATTGACAAAATGCCCCTGAAAATCCGCCAGTTCAGGATCAATCCACAAGGTCAGGATCTTCTGATCGGCTTGGCACTGCGTTGACATCACCTGGGGAGCTCGTTTTAGCACGGCTGCGCTTTCCTCAACCTTGTTCATGATCTGCGACACTCACTTCAAAAAGCTGCTGTAACACGCCGACCTGGCGTTTGCCCTGCCGGTTCACGGGCATTTCCTCAACCACCCGAAAACGCCGCGGAATACCAACCGGCTCCAGCCATCCTCGAAGCGCCCGACGCAGTTGCATCCAGAACTGGCCTTTACCAACCTGGCTCAGCAATTGCCGGCCTTCGGTGGTCAGCCTGAGTACGGCGCCGAGGGCCAGTCGTTCTCCCTGCTGTAGCGGCAGCACCGCAGCCTCTTCGACCCAGGTTAACTGGATCAGCCGACGCTCGACTTCCGCCAGAGAAATGCGCTTCTCTTCAATCTTCACCACCCGATCGGCCCGGCCTTTCAACAAAAAATGCCGGTCGCCGCGCAGCTCTCCCAGATCATCAGTCTGGTACCAGTGCTTTGCATCGATAAATGGCGAGCGGATTTGCAGGCAATGCTGCGCATTGACCGACATTTCAATCGGATCAAACAGCTGCCAGCTAGTCTGTGCATCCTGTTGCTGCCGATAGCCGATCCCGCCGGTCTCGGTGCTCCCGAACACTTCATGTGGCAAAGAACCCAACAGAGCCTTACTGTGCCGGGCAGCCGCCAATGGCAGCGGGCCGCCGGACGAGAAAATAGCGCGGTATGGTGCAACCGAAGCCGCCGTGGTATCGCCCAGCCGTTTCAACAACGCCGGACTGGTGATCAACGTGGTCGACACACCGGCAGCAGCAACCACCTGCTCTGGGTAATCCAGGGCCTGGCGGCTGAATGGCCGACCTGCGCACAGCGGCCACAACACCCGGAACAACAGGCCATAAATGTGTTGATGAGATACCGTGCTGACAACCTGCGTCTCTGCCAGTTCAGTGCCCCACTGGCGCTCCAGCGCGTCGATTTCCGCTTCCAATCCGGATAAAGATTTCCCCACCGCCCTCGGTTTGCCGCTGGAGCCGGAAGTAAATAACGTCAGTAAGACGTGCTCAGCCGACAACGTCGTCAGTGGCTGGCCGGTGACTGGCACCGGTCGATATCCGGGGAGTGAGTACGCATGCGCTATCTCGACCAGATCCGGGCGGTCATGTAACAACCCGTCAAATTGATCAACAAGTTCGGCCAGCGCTTCAGGCTGACTATTTCCGGGCAAAATCAGATGTTTTCCGGCATGTGCTGCCGCCATGAATCCCACAGCAAAGTGGTAGCTATCATCAAAACACAAGGCCCACCGGCGGGCTTTTTGGCCGCACAGCCACTCGGTCCAGGCCGCCACGTCGGCGGTAAACTGCGACCAGCTCAGCTGTTCATCGCCTGTAAAAGCGACGCTTAACGCCTCGGGCCGAGCGGACAACATCACTTCTGATAAAGCATGAAACCCCACTGACAAGGGTTTAGCAGGCGCCAGCGGGGCGCTGTCCGTGTTCCTGATTGTATTCACCAACCTATCCTATTGATTTTTATTACCCGACTTAAAATGCAACAGGATGCATTTGTTCTCCAGAAAATTCTGACATCCGATGAGGTGGATGCGATGGAGCTCACTATGATGTTTAATTTTCAAACCGTTCACGGAGGATAAACCGGAGTGACCAATGCAATTGCCATCGGCACACGAGGGGGAATTCTATTTTTGTGAATTCGGTCACAAGAAGGGAATCAAAGTTTTATTTCCCGGATATTATCAAGTGCAGACCTATATTTTCCATACACCGTCGATACCAAAAAATAAATGTGTATTTTTATGAATAAACAACAGAACGGACAAAATAAAACGTCATTTGACAAATTTAAATTAAACAAGCTCTCAGGTACGCCGGTTTTCATTCTCCATGAAGTCGGTATATTGAATATCAGGCTTTCATGAACCCGACATGACAAATTGTCACCTGGTCCATAAAGCAACCCTTCACACCAGTTCAAACGTGATTAAATGTTGAGTTTAGTAACCAAGAAAAGGAGTGTTAATATGGCGAAGCGCGTATCAAATAAGCGTATTAAAGAAATTTTGAAAGATGCTAAAGAGAAAAAATCATAATTAAAAAGCCTCCATATTCTGGAGGCTTTTTTCTAACCCTTAAATTTTATCTCATCAATTAAGCATGCGTGACCCGAGCAATCAGATCATCAATCAGCTCGACAACTTCTTTACTGGCTCTTTCCATCGCCGCCGTCGACGTCAGTAGCAAATCATAATCGCCTGCCTGTTTAGCCTGCAAAGCCTGTTTCCCCATGTCATGCACGGCCTGGTGAGGACGATCAATGGCCTGAAAAACATCCAGGTGGCGATAATGCTCATAGCCCGCCCCCTGAAAATACCAATGGCCCAACCGGCATTCTGTATGACCGTTGACGGCACCATAATTGCTGGTCGCTAAGCGGTTATAAATGTCGTTCTTCCAAACAGTATGGTCTAATTTAACCGTTTCCAGGAAAGCCCGAACCGACGTCGATTCAATCACATCTTTCATCTGACTACTGCTGGATAACACCTGCTCAATCACGGCACCAATCTGGACATTACTGCAAGAGACTTCCTCGACACAGGCAAGATTCTCTTCGTTGGCCGCTTTCAGCCCTTCAGTCAATGATTTAACTTCGCTCACCAGGGTGTCAATATTGTTACTGGCTTCATTACTGGTGGCAGCCAGACTACGAACTTCATCCGCGACAACCGCAAATCCCCGTCCGGATTCCCCCGCCCGCGCCGCTTCAATCGCCGCATTTAAAGCCAGCAAGTTGGTTTGATCGGAGATATTACGAATCACCTCCAGGAATTTATTAATCCCTGCGGCGGCTTCATCCAGCCGCACCACCAGAGATTTACTCTGCTCCGCCTGCTGGACAATCATCTGCGTGCGGGATCCCAACCGTTTCACGGCATCCCGGGTCTGGCCGAAAATATCTGCCAGTTCAGATAAATGGTGCTCTTCTGCATGTAATTGTTCAGCACTGTCAATTAGGCTGGTGCGAATCGTATTGAGTAGCTCATTCCCTTGCTGTTGATGCGCGGATAATTCGGCATTCAAGACCACTTTCGACTCCAGCTTGGTGTGCTTCTCCCCTTTTCGTTCGAGCTGTTGTGTCAACGCCGCAATCTCTTCATGCAGCGCCCGCACTTCAGCATCATGTTGGTTTTGTTTTTTTTGTAGGGCATCCTGATGCCGACTTTTGGAGATAAACATTCGCACTCTCTTGCTACCGTGAAACACAGCCAATTTATTGACACCTTTCAGCTTAACCATACCTGATTGCCATAATCGGCGAAATAGGAAAGCAGACACCAATGCTGAAAAAGGCCAGAAAAAATTTAATTTGTGGTCACAGTCACACCCCTTATTCCCGCAAGAAAACCAGTGTTAAAACGCATTGTCATTTCTTCTAAAATAATCAGAAAAATTATTTTTTCTCCTGAAATCATTCCCACTATGATTAATATCAAAGTTAACACTAAACTTGCGCTCACTGCATATCTGTCAACTGGATGCACCATTCAAACCCGGAGGATATAATGACCACAACCCGCCCCCTCGAGGATTTGATCAAACAATTGTACGGCGCCTTAATTTTGCCGGATGGATTCACGCCTTTTTTCTCCGAATTTATCCGGCAGTTTAATTTACGCTCCGGCGGCGTGCTGATGGCAAATCAGATCTCCGGGGAAACCCGGATCATTTGGTGCGAAGGTCTCTCGATCACTGATTTATCCACTTTTCAGACTCACTACGAACACATTGATCCCTTAGTCGGTCAGTTGACCCAGTCACAGCCGGGGCATTTTTGCTACCTCGGCGTTGAGACAACCAAACAACTGCAAATCACCCACCCGGATTACTACCAGCAATGGCTCAGTCCATTGGATATTCAGTATGCTGCCGGCGCGGTTCTGGCCGCAGATGAAGAATGGGTCAGCCAGCTTTTCTTTCAACGCCGGGCTGATCAGGGGGATTTTACAGCCGATGAGCGGCGCACCCTGACCCAACTGCTTCCCCATATTCAGCACGCGCTTCACCTGTATCACCTGAAAGTTGATCAAGATAAATCCCACCTCCTCTCACAATTGCTGTTTGATCAAATTCAGTTGCCGGTTCTGCTGGTGGATCAATTCGGGAACGTCTGTCAGCAGAATGCGAAAGCCTGCCAGTACCTGGCCCATACTCATTCTGTGAAAGTGCTGAATCGCCGTATTCATTGGCACAACCCGCAAAAAACAGCAGAGATCCGCCAGGCCATCCAACACAGTATTGCGCATGAACAAGTCGAAACCCTGCAATTGAACTCCTGCCAGATGATGCCGGTGATCGTCACCGTCACTCCGCTGCTGGCGGTGGATACCGACGCCGAAACAGGCGCCGCGGTCTTTATCTACAATGCCGATAACAAGCCCACATTGGATCCGCAGGCCCTGATGGCCCTGTTCCAACTGTCGAGAAATGAAGCCAATGTCAGCTGCAGCCTTGTGGACGGACTCTCACCCGCAGAAATTGCCGAGCGACACTACCTCTCCCCCGAAACTGTACGCACCTATATCAAGCGGATCATGAAAAAGACCGATACGTCGCGGCAAAGTGAACTCGTGGCGAAACTCGTCGCCAGCCCGGCCTACTATGCTTCTTCAAATCAGCCGATCCGTTAATTCCGCGCAAGTCGGTCAAGGCTCTATCCCCTTTAAATTATAAATTTCTCAAGATTGAAACATTTTTGTCCCCAGATGGGGACAGCTTTTGTGGCTACGCATTCATATTCTTTGCTAGTCACTTCCGACTTCAGTGTCCAGAAACAAGTTCACTTGATTTTCCGCAGTTGGATCTGAATTCATATTTCACATTTGCCGGGCTCCATTGCCCGGCTCAGGTCAATTGCTATCCAGGTGACATGGATGATTTCAAAAAAGCGTAGAGAGTAAGGTACCCAATATGGATAAATTAAGGATCGCCTGTTTCATCAGCACACTGACGCTGTTAGCCGCCTGTGATGATGACAGCAGTTCAACCCACAGCAATACAGGGACTGAGGACACCCCCACCACCAGCTTTAGTGTCAGTGTCGATGCCCCGTCACAACTTTTAAACAACGCCAATAGTCAAGCCAGCACATCATTTGGACTGTTTAGCCTTGCTTATGCTGACGCTGTTAATGACTTAACCCGGGATAATTTCGCCGTCGCCGTCATCGGACCTGACGGTAACGTCATCGAAACCGTCAAACTCACCAGCGATAATTGGCAACAAGAATCCGATGGTACTTATGTCATTACTTTACCAGGCGGTGAGCGTCTGGACTGTGTCGTCCTGGTTTCCCTCGATGACGGGACACCGGCTGTTCAGCTTGGGGAGCAATTACCATCAGATGTCCTGCTGGCACCCACGACCTCAAATCAGCTTCAGGTCGATCTGAACAGCAGTGTCGCCTACCAGGCAATATTGAAGGAAATTACCTCAGTGGATGGCTGGGGGGATTACGCCGGTGCTGTTGGCAGCAGTCCGACTGATGTTGAGTCCGCCGATGATCTGGTCAGCAAGCTCATTGCTAACGTAGCCGAAAATGTCGACAGTCTTGTCAACAGCCTGGGCGATTTGAACTTTACCGTCGCCACGATTCTGCAAACACCAGAGATACAAGAGCTGGCAACCAATGTCGTTGAGCGTATTCAAACTGAACGACAGATGGTGACCACCAATACCGCAACAGCGCTTGAAAATGGGATCTGGTGGTTATGGGCCGACAAGTGGGATGGAAACAACACAGCGCTGGTTGAGCTGGAAGCCGGTAACATCAGTTTCAGTAATGGTGTCACCACAGAGAATATTTATGAGTGGGACTCATACAGTGAAGATGCTATCGAACTGACTGAAGCTGATATGACGTCTACCCAAAGCCTGGATGCCATTGATACAGATGGCATGGAGATCGATAGCTGGGTACTCACGCAGGACTCAGATGAAGCCTGGCAAGCTGCCTATGATATGCTCGTGTTCCGCTCAGCCGATCAAAACAAAGCCGTTTTCGCCGATATTGGTCTGCATCAGGATCCAAGCCTGGATCATCAATTCTCCCTCAAAGAAATTGACCTCTTCGGCAAAAAGGTGGCACCTTTCCTGAGCTATTCTCACACTCAGGCATATCTGCCTTATTTACCCGATGGTCTGAAATTTCCCCAAGGGGCCAAAGGTTACAAAATTGAAGAGCAAGCCAGCACGGAGGCTCGCTACGAGCTCTGGCATGACGACGACTGCGACGTACCGCTCAATGGAAACTGTAACCAGGCTTGGTTAAACCTTGATGCCGAGGCTCCGACTGAGCTGTCTGCGATTACCACTGAAACCGCCAGTGACGGGCAGCAAATAAACGATATTCAAGGCGTCTGGCTTTCCAGGAACACCCTGGCTGAGTTGGTGAATGACGCAAGTAAAACACTGGTGTTGTGGTATCGGACTGCCGGCGATAACTTTGTTAAATCCCATACCGATACTTGGCAGGCAACGACCGTTCATGGCCAAACACTGTATCAGTTTACCGTGCCAGAGGAGCTTGCCGGAGCCGACAATGATTTTGACGAAGATGAGCGCCAGGTCTTCTTCGCCGTACAAAATGGCTATGTTCGTAAAGGTGCAATCAAAAGCAGTGTGGATACGGATGATGAAATCCTGTTAAACCAAGTCGCAATTGATACCATCTATAACAACGCCAGTGTCGACAACCTGCCGCAATTCGAGCGCTGCACCGAGGGGGATAAAGCAGCATCGGCCTCTGAAGCAGACTTCCTTCAGTCACTTGCAACTTGCGGATACCTTGCAGCCGATGCCTATGTGGGCCTCTTCCATAACATGAACCTGCTCCGGGTGAATGGGAGTGGCGGCACGCACGCCTATCAGTTCAATGAAGGGGGAACACTCGAATACTTCAAAGATGGCCTGCAACGTACGCCACGCCAGTGGGAGCTCGACAACGGCCTGATCCGCATCAGCTACGGAGACAACGATCCGAGTTATGAGCTTCTTGCACTGACTCAGGTCGATATCGACAGCAGCAGCTATGCATTTAAGGTTTACACGCATGACGCCTATCCCGGCGAGCCACTGGTGGATGAAATCTGGTCCTATGTCGCCAAGATCCACAATCCTCAAGTCAGCGTTAACACCTGCACGTTGGACGATTCCGACTACGACGATGCAAACGAAGTACCTTTCGAAGGCCATGAGAAAACCATGGACAACTTCAATGCCGCGGTTGCAGCGTGTATGACTTACCCAGCTGACAACCGAAAGGCGTTGTTCACCAATGAAGGACTACAAAACAGGGCCTGGCAGGCCATCGACGAAGAAACCGAGTACTTGATGTATTTTGATACAGATGGAGACAATGACGGCTGGTTTGACGGGCTCTACCGAAACGTAGATCCGAATGACACCGAGGAAGTCAGCTTTGAGTGGCAAATCGTTAACGGCCAACTTGAACTCAACGCCGAAATCGATGGCATCGACTTGACTGAGCACAGCACAATAGTCGCCACCAACGGGATTGAGTTCAGTGTCAAACTCTTTACCTGGCAGTCCAACTGGGTCACTGACTTTGACTACATGGATGAAACTGAAGGGGAGATCTGGAGTGAAGCGTATCGTGTGATTGAGCACGACGATGTTCCTGCCCTGCCGCAGTAAGCCGCAGTAAATAGAAAACCAACCACTGCTCATTCAGAGCCGCTCTCCTGAGCGGCTTTTTTCATCACAAGCCAATCACCGGCTAAGATGCCATCGCGCCAATCTCTGCCGCTTTGCTCGGCGGCAAACCGAAATAGCGCTTAAACTCGCGACTGAACTGCGCCGCACTTTCATAGCCGACCTGAGTCGCTGCCACATTGGCTGGCATCCCATCCTGAACAATCAGGGTCCGGGCTTTGTTCAGACGGATTTTCTTAATGTATTGCAGCGGCGGATCCGTCACCACTTGCTTAAAGGTCCGGTGAAATGCCGAGGTACTCATGTCGGCCATCTGGGCCAGCTCATCAATCACCAGCTTCTGTGGATAATGGGCCTGCACGTGGTTGATCACCTTCGAAACCCGCGCCAGGGCACTGTCCTGTTTACAATATTGCGACAGCAAATGCCCCTGCTTACCCTGCAACAACAAGTAGAAAAACTCCCGGAGAAGCTGCGGCCCCAGCACCCTGGCATCCAGCGGATGTTGCATCGCCCTCAGCAGGCGCGCCATGCAATCGGTCACCTGAGGCGTTATCGGAGAAGCCGCAACCCCCCGGCCATGCAGGTCCGAATCGAATACAAATGGGGGATCCTGCTGCTCCAGCGTTTCCACCAGTTGCTGAATCGTCGCCAAATCAAATTCAATATCGACCCCAATCAACGGGGCATCTTCCGACGCAAAGGTTTCACAGGCTATCGGATACGGCGTCGCCACAATCAGACAATGTTCGGTATCATATTCAAACTGGTAATCGTTCAAGTGGCCGATCTTGTTGCCCTGAAAAAGGACCACCACGCCCTGTTGGTACATTTGCGGGGTGACCTTGCAATACTGGGTCAGTCGAAACAGCCGAACCCCGGGGATCAGGGTTTCGACACGCCCTTGCCGTCTATCCAGCCCATAATACTGACAAACGGACTCGGCCAAAGTGGCATTCTTTTTCATACACGCTCCTCCACCCGCTCATCATCGCTTTTCCGCCGCAAAGTACAAGGCTTTTTGCCCGATAAGCAGAATCAGGCAAATATCAGACAGAATTGTGTATTAACCAATCGGCGATGCTCACCTAAACTCATTCCCCAGAAACAGCCTCGACGCTGGATACACACACCGGAGCAAATGATGAACAAATTTACTTATCACAACCCGACACGCATTCATTTCGGAGAAGGCCAAATCGCGGCAATTGCCAACGATATCCCTCAAGATAAGAAAGTCCTGGTGCTTTACGGCGGCGGCTCGATTAAAAGCAATGGCGTTTATGATCAGGTCGTAGCTGCGCTTGCCGATCACCAGTGGGGAGAGTTTTCCGGCATTGAGCCAAACCCACAGTACGATACCCTGATGCAAGCGGTTGCCAAAATTCAGTCCGAAGGCTATGACTACCTGCTGGCCGTCGGCGGCGGCTCGGTGATTGACGGCACCAAATTCGTCGCTGCAGCGGCGAGCTACACCGGTGACGATCCTTGGCACATCCTGGCCAACAATGAACCGGTGACTGCTGCACTGCCACTGGCCTGTGTCCTGACGCTACCGGCCACCGGCTCAGAAAACAACATGGGCTCCGTGGTCTCCCGCGGGAAAGACAAGCTGGCCTTTATGTCGCCGCTGGTTCAGCCGCGCTTTGCCGTCTTGGATCCGCAAACCACGCTCAGCCTGTCGCCACGTCAGGTTGCCAATGGTGTGGTCGATGCTTATGTCCACGTGATGGAGCAGTACCTGACCTACCCGGCTGAGGCCAAAGTCCAGGACCGCTTCGCCGAAGGCTTGCTGCTCACGTTGATCGAAGAAGGCCCGAAAGCGCTGGCAACCCCGAACGATATGGCGGTGCGCTCTAACGTCATGTGGGCCGCCACCCAAGCACTGAATGGTCTGATTGGCGTGGGGGTTCCTCAAGACTGGACCACCCACATGATTGGCCACGAGCTGACCGGTAACTACGGCATCGACCATGCCCGTACCCTGAGCATCGTGCTGCCGGCAGTGATGCAAGAACAACGCAGCGCCAAAGAAGCGAAATTGCTGCAATACGGCGAGCGTATCTTCGGTATCACTGAAGGCACCACAGAGGAGCGCATTGATGCCGCCATCGCTCAAACCATCGCGTTCTTCAAGCAAATGACGGTGCCAACCCGTCTGGCTGATGTAGAACTGGGGAGCGATGCAGTCGATGTCATCATGGCCAGCCTGGAAAGCCACGGCATGACCGCGCTGGGCGAGCACGGCAAGATCGGGCTGGCTGAGAGCCGCGCGATCCTCAACACCGCGCTGTAATCTTACACCACCGAGAAAACAGGAAAAGGAATCGACGAAGCAGCCTCCGGGCTGCTTTTTTTCACCCTGACTCGCCACTTATCTCATCGGCAGTGGTGTGCCCTGCTTCACCGGACGAATCGCGAGGTTGGTATTGATGTCCTGCACCATACTTAAGGTTTGCAGCTTGCGCATGAAGGCTTCGTAATGGGCCAGATCTTTGCTGACCACTTCCATCAGGTAATCATAAGCGCCGGAAATCACATGGCAGCTGATCACTTCATCCATGGTTTCAACCGCCGTTTCAAATTCACTGATCACCTGGTCCCGGTGCTGGCTGAGTCGGACATTGACGAAAAAGGTCATCATCAACCCCATTTTCTGGCGATCCAATTTAACCTGATACCCTGAAATCACCCCATCCGCTTCCAGCTTGCGGATCCGCCGGGCACAGGGGGAAACGGACAAACCGACCATATCCGCAATCTCAGCCGTTGTCTTGCGGACATCACTTTGCAGTGCCGCGAGGATCTGCTTGTCTTTGGTATCCATTTATATCCCTTCGCTCCATTGTTCTGCCGATGAAATCACCCACAATCTCATCCTTGGCAAAAATGACCAATATTTCAGGTCATATTAGTTAATTCAGGCAAAATTCATAGTTATTGACACCTATTTTGCCAACGATATCCCATCCCCCTTCGCCATAATGATAGTTCCCACAACCCACAGGCAAAATGAACGATGGAACGTTTACAATCCAAGCAGCTCGGAGCAGGATTACTGGCGATGCTGGCCACCTTACTGATCTGGTCAAGTTTTTTTCTCTCCCTCCGCGCATCGGGCAGTTCGATGCTGACCGTCGGCGATATGGCGCTGCTGCGTTTCTTACCGGCGGCACTGTTTTTCGGCGCACTCAGCCTCCCCAAAGCCAGTCAAGTCGCTGCGACGCCGAAACGCTACCTGCTGGCGATCGCCTTTGGCGCCGGGCTTCCCTTTATGCTGTTGGCAGCCAACGGACTGCGCATGGCCCCGGTAGCCGATGGCGCATCGCTGATCCCGGGGATCCTGCCGTTGTTTGTCTCTTCCATTGCTGTTTTCTGTTATCGGGAGAAAATCTCAGATGCCCGTAAGGTTGGGATTGGGTTGATTGTGGTGGGCATTGGCCTTTTTGTTGCCAACTCCCTGTTCCGCGGTCAGTTACAAATCGTTCAGGGCCACGGCTTGCTTCTGGCTGCCAGCTTCAGTTGGGCCTGGTTCACCATCGCCATGCGAGTCAGCGGCCTGAGCCCCACCAGCAGCGGCGCAGTCCTGGCCGGTTCGGCTTGCCTGCTGCTTGCCGTTTGCGGCCTTACCGGCTGGCTGGAGTTTAATCTACTCTCAGCACCGGTGAACGAAGTGTTCACTCATTTTCTGATCCAGGGCATTGTGGTCGGTATTCTGTCGAACTACTGCTACGGTTTTGCCATTTCCCGGCTTGGCGCAGAAATGAGCGCCGCGCTGGGTTCATTCACCCCGGTCGTCGCTGCGCTGCTGGCTGTGCCTCTATTTGGCGAATCCATTTCTTCCACCGCCGCCCTGGCCATGGGCTGTATCGTTTGTGGCGCCCTGGCCGCCAGTGAGCTGATCCGAAGAAAGCCAGCCCTCCCCTTACAAGCCTCCAGTTAGCAGAAGTCCCCTGCTTAGTCCCTGTCAGCCGTGTCGGTAGCGTGTGGTAGTATTCAAAGTTTTGTGTCTTTCCCGCACACAGACGCTGACAGGGACAAACAGACCTACTCTGATCTAACCATAGCGATTCTCTTTCACTTTACTCAGATCCACCGGACTGAAATAGACGTCCACTTTGGTTCCGTCCTGATCAAACCCATGCAGCTTGTAACAGTTCGAGCGCGTTTTTTGAAAGGTTCGAATCTGGTACCCCTGATGCTGGAGCTCTGCTCTGGCCTGCGCCATCGGCAACCATGCCTCTTGCGGTTGCGTCGAGCACACATCATCAGAATGGAATGACGAGGCCAACAAAGTCAGTAATGCAGTCACAAAGATTGAGGTTGGAATAGAAACAGGCATATGCATCCCCCTTTTAACGATTGCTCAAGGGTAAGCGTTGCACTATTTTCTTAAGGGACACTGAAATCCATGCATCAATTTCAAGACTAGAGGTCAATCGATCCGCCATGAAAGTCATTGAATAAGCATCGTTCTGCAGTGAAATAATTTCAGCCTTGGTGAAATTATTTATCTTTTTAACGAATACACAACAGAACCTTTTCGATAACAGAGTACATCACAGTTTCAGTTTATCCTCAATTTCTCTTAAGTGTATCTTAAGCTTGGCCCGCTAGCCTTGAATCACTTCATTCCAAATGGGCTTTCGAACTTGAACAAACTCACCACGGCAATTCTAAAAACGCCTCAAGTGGAAATGAGCGCCACCCGCTATATTTTATTGGTTGCGGCTTATTTTGCCTTTGTCCTCAACCTGCCTGTTTTAGAAAAGATCTATCAACTGGCATCAACCAGTTCAATGAGCTTCGTCGCCAGTAGCCCGGTACTGCTACTCTTCTGTTTTGTCATTATTTTTTCGTTATTCTCGTTTCCCTTGCTGCTCAAACCTTTCACCATCACTTTAACGTTAATTTCATCATTAACCTTTTATGCCGCGATCAAATACAACGTTATTTTTGACTACGGCATGGTCGAAAACGTTTTTGAAACGAATGTTGGCGAGGCCTATTCCTATCTCAACCCAAGCGCAATTTTATTTTTTACGATATTCGGAATCATCCCATCCATCTTCCTTAGCCTGATTACCGTTAAAAAATCAAACACCCTGTTCAAAGCGGTTTCAAGTCGGCTTGGTGCGATTGTGATTTCAGTACTGGGAATCATCTTGATTGCCCTTTTGTTCTATAAAGATTATGCCTCGGTCGGGCGCAACAACAGTTATCTGAATAAAATGATTAACCCGGCGTTTGCCTTTAACAGCCTGAAATATATCCAACGCAATTACCTGTCAGCCCCTCAGGCCTATCAACCGCTGGGGCAGGACGCCAAACTAAAACCAGTCCCGAACGGCAAACCTAATCTGGTGGTCCTGGTTGTCGGTGAAACCGCCCGGGCCATGAATTACCGCTACAACGGTTACAGCCGCAACACCAACCCGTTTACAGAAAACCAGGATCTCATCGCGATGCAGCATGTCTCCTCCTGCGGGACAGCCACCGCCGTGTCGGTTCCCTGCATGTTTTCAAATATGAACCGCAGCAACTATCACAAAGCCACCGCGTCCAATCGGGACAATGCCATGGATATCATCGGTCATAGCGGCGTCGCGCTGACCTGGATTGATAATGACGGCGGGGACAAGGGCATCGCAAAAAACTTTCAGCGCATTGAAGTCGACCCCAACGCCAATGCCCGCTTGTGCAAAGACGACGCCTGTTATGACGAAGTCCTGCTCCCGATGCTTGATCAGCAGGTACAGGCCAAGACCGGCAACCAACTGATCGCATTCCATATTATGGGCAGCCACGGCCCTACGTATTACAAGCGCTATCCGCGCTCACAGGCCCGATTCTTACCGGATTGCCAGCGCAGTGATATTGAGCATTGCTCTGATCAACAAATTATCAATACCTACGATAATACGATTGCCTATACCGATTATGTGTTGGCGCTGCTCATCAAGCAGCTCAAAACCTACACCGACCAGTACAACGTGGCCCTGATGTACATTTCAGATCACGGGGAATCACTGGGGGAAAAAGGGCTCTACCTGCACGGCACACCCTATATGATCGCGCCGGAAGTCCAGACCACCGTCCCTTGGCTCCTCTGGATTCCGGATCAATATGCAACGCAACAGCACATTGATCGGGACTGTCTGAAATCCCTGGCCAACGGGACGCAACTGTCGCATGACAACTTCTTCCACACCTTGATCGGATTTTATGGTGTCACCACCCAGGACAAAAACGACAGCCTGGACATTATGAACCGCTGCCGTATTTCATAGGATGAAACGTCACGGACCACTGACGACCTGCCATGTTCCGCTGTGCTGCTCTCTGTCCCCGGCAGGAAGCGCCATCATTTTGCCGCCATTCGAAATATCGATTTGATCACACAAATTGACTATGATGGGGGCAAAATGATGATGGAGAGCACAATGTATAAACTGATTGCCCTGGATATGGACGGCACCCTGCTCAATTCTGACAAGCAGGTGTCCCCCCGGACCAAACAAGCCATTGCGGATGCCCGCGCACAAGGGGTGAAAGTCGTCCTGGCCTCCGGCCGGCCTCTTGAAGGAATGACCGCCTACCTGACGGAATTAGACATGCTCAGCGACGATGATTTCGTTCTGAGCTACAACGCCTCCCTGATCCAGCGGGTTGCAAGCCGCCAAATCATTCACCGCCAGGTGATTCAGGGCCGTGATGCCAAGAATGTTGCCAGTCTGGCTGCTGATCTGGGCGTCCATGTGCATGCCTTTTCTCCCGAGCGCGGCCTGATCACCCCACAAAACAGCCGCTATACCGAGCATGAATCCACCCTCAATGGCATGCCAATCACCGAGCTGGATTTCGCGGAACTGGACGATCAAGAGGAAATCATCAAAGTGATGATGGTGGCCGACCCGGACATTCTATCCGCCGCCATTAGCAAGCTGCCAGCCATGCTGTACGAGCAGTATTCCGTGGTCCAAAGTGCGCCCTTCTTTCTGGAAGTGCTGCATCCGCAAAGCAATAAAGGCGCCGGGGTTGCCATGCTGGCTGAGCACCTGAAAATCTCAGCGGATGAGGTGATCTGCATGGGTGATGCGGGCAATGACCATCATATGATCCGCTATGCCGGCCTGGGTGTGGCGATGGGCAACGCCTGCGACGCCACCAAGGCGCTGGCTGACCACATCACCGACACCAACGACAATGACGGCGTCGCTCAGGTGATCGAGTCGTTTGTGCTCAAGCCTTAACCTCTGCAACGGCAATTACAGCTACAGCGACAGCTAGGCCGATAGAAAAAGAAAGGTTGCAGGCAAACAAAAGCCACTGTTTTTCTTAGACAAACGCCTGCAACCTTAATACGAAAAACTGAGATTGAAAGACAGCATCTCGCCGTCAAACTGCCGTTGGGCATCGAGCGTCGTAAGCCACTTCAGCTCCCCGCTCAGGGTGCCGCCGGCCTGAAAACGCCGGTAACTCAGCACAGGTCCCAATCCCAACGACCGGCCCTGAAACGATCCGGACCGCGCACCGTCACCGCTGTCTGCGGTTAACTGTTGGGTCCAATAACCACTGATCCCAATGCCGGTAAAGCCGCCCAGCAATATCACGTACTGGCTGAGCGTCGATTCAACGGACGCCTGGATCCCGGACAAATAATCCGTAGCCCGGTTTTGACTATGAATGTCGATCCCGGCATGCAATGAGAAGGCTTGCCCTAGCGCCGGCTCCTGATAGGACAATGAAAACACCGGGCGCAGCGTCCAGTAATTATCGCCGGGATTTGCCAGTCGCCCCGGCTCATAGCTGCCGGTCGGGACAATCAGGCTCAGCCGGAACTGCTGGCGCCAATACTCTGCGGTGCTTCGCGAAACCATCAGGGGGATCAGCTCCAGATCGCCCAGGCCGCTCTCCGCAGCATGGTTCGCATCCCTGAGATTCGCGCTCGAACGCGCAGTCACTTCAGACGTCACATAAGGCAACTTCAACGCTGCGGCATAAGTCCAATCCCCGGCCAGCGCCCACCACGGACGCCAGAGCAACCCGACCGCCCATTCCCGCTCGTCCGTCCCTACGCCCGACGCCAGCCCGCCACTCATCGGCACGGCATTCTCTGCCATAGTTCCGTCTGCCATGGTCCCTTCGTAATGATGAAACCACAGCCGCACGGCAAAATGCTCCTCGTCCGGCACCCACAGCGCCATCGCGGACAAGGCCCCGGGTTGGTAGCGCCCGCCGCCTTCCGCTGCTCTCGCCCCGTTTCCCAGGCAAAGTCCCACCAATACCATGACGATTACGACATGCCGCCCCATACATACGCACCTCTGCGGCACCACACTCAGCGCCACCGCCCGCTTGACCTGCGAGCGTTTCAATCAGATCCAATCTATGGGGAGAGCTTAGCCAATCGCCACCCGGAAACGGCGATCAGCGCAGAGAATAAGCAGCGAATATTATGAGTGAGAAAAAAGTATTAGATAGAGAACATTCTGCGCAGGATCACGTGCTTTCACGGCCTGTTGCCCCTGATTCTGGCTCATCAAAGTACACCTGTTCGACATTCAGGCTGACGGCTTCGCGCAGCATCGCCAGAAAACGTTTCTCAACGTCGGTCAGCGGCGTCGTTTCCGGCGTCACCAGATACACCGCGGCCGTCGGCAAGCGGTCATAAGGCGGCAGTTGCCACAGATGCCCCAGCTCGACGAATGGCTTCGCCCCTTCGACCGTCAGCGAGCCAAACCCGACCCCGGCCAGGATCAAGCGGCGGATCTCCTCTTCGTTGGAAGAAACCGCCACCAGCTTGCCCCAGAACGGCAACTGGGTCCGCAATTGGGCAATGGCACTGAGCCCCTCCCCCGGCTGATCGCTCTCAAACGACACATAGGACAAGCCGCTGAGCGCCTCCGGCTCCAGGGTCTCGCGGCCAAACAGCGAATGACTGCGGCCGCAGTAAAATCCCATCCGCTCATAGCCCAGCAAATCAAAACAGAGCCCGGTTTGCGACACTTTCTTGTTACTCAAACCGATATGCAACTCCCCGTTTCCGACGGCCCGGACAATTTCCGCACTCGGCTGGGTATTGATGGTGATCAGCACATTCGGATACAGCTGATGGAAGCGGGCCAGGGTCTGATCAAAGGCCGGACAGTGAATATGACTGGCAATCTGGATATCGATTTCGCCCTGGATCTCGCTTTCATTGTGCGAGAACTGCTCCGCCATGTCCGTCAGTACCCGGCGGGTGGACGCGGCAAACTCATACACCCGAAGGCCCTGGTAGGTCAGGGTAAACACCCCTTTGCGCCGGGTGATCAACTGTACCCCGAGGTGCGATTCCAGCCGCTTCAGCGCATTGCTGACGCTGGGCTGGCTGAGCGAAAGCTTTCGCGCCGCGCCGGTAATGCTCTTTTCATCAACAATGGTGAGAAAGGTGTACAGCAAGTTCCAGTCTAAGTTGCGTAATAAACGTTCATGAGAAGAAAGCATGCAATCCGTTTTCCTGTGTTCGTGCAGTTTTCACATAGCGTGAGGCTATGGATAGCATAACGATTCTCCATTTGCAAAACATTAACATTTTAATAACACTCAGATTGAAGTCCGGTTGCTGCGATAACGTAGAAGAGGATCGTGCAGCCCGGCCCCGCAAGGGCCGAGGAAAACCGGCAACCTGCAAACACACACAGGAAGTACCTCACAAAGGGAATAATAATGAAAAAAACAGCTTGTTCACTTGCACTGTCCGTCCTGCTTGTATCTATGCCGTTTACTCAGGCGCAGGCCAAAGAAACCACCCTGCGCATCGGTACGGAAGGCGCGTATCCGCCATTCAACTACTTCACTGCCGATGGTCAGCTGGCGGGATTTGATATTGATATCGGCAATGCGCTGTGCGAGAAAATGAACGTCAAGTGCACCTTTGTTGCTCAGGACTGGGAAGGCATCATCCCGGCGCTGCTCGCCGGGAAATACGATACCGTGATTGCGTCGATGTTCATCACCGAGAAGCGCAAGCAACGCGTTGACTTCACGAACCCGTATCAGAAATCAGCCATGACCTTCGTGGTCCCCAAAGACTCCAAGCTCAGCGACTTTTCACCGCAAGCGCTGGCCGGCATGACCATCGGTGCCCAGGGCTCCAGTACGCAGGGCGACTATCTCACTGCGCTGTATCCTGAATCGGACGTCCGCCTGTACCCCACCCAAGATGCCGTGAACCTCGATCTGGTTTCCGGTCGCCTGGACGCACAGGTCGGCGACATCATTCCGATGATGAGCTGGGTCAAAGACAGCCAGGACGGCCAGTGCTGTAAGCTTGCCGGAAATCTGATCACCGATCCGACCTATGTTGGCGAAGGCGTCGGCATTGCCGTGCGCCAGGAAGATGATGCCCTGCGCCAGAAGCTGAACAAAGCGCTGGCCGACATCGTTGCCGACGGCACCTATCAAGCCATTAACGACAAGTATTTCTCTGTCAACATCCTGACGCTGAAATAACCGAGCGGATGTCACCTGCATATCAGCCTCAGAGGAAACTTTATGCAATGGTTTGATTACCTTAGCTTCGGCCAGCACGGTTGGGGCGATGAACTGCTCAGCGGCCTGGGGATCACCCTGGGCCTTGCCCTGGTGACTTTGCCGATTGGGCTGGTGCTTGGCTTTACCGTTGCGGCAGCTTCGGTTTCCGGCAAGCCGCTGGCCCGGGCCATCGCCACCTTTTTCACTACCACCATTCGGGGGATCCCCGAACTGCTGACCCTGTTCATGATTTATCATGGTGCCGGGATGCTGATCAACAGCACGCTGAAGGCCCTCAATCCCGACGCCGAATTTTTCGAGCTCAGCCCGTTTATCGCCGGAACCATCGCCCTCGGCCTGGTGTTCGCCGGCTACGCCGGAGAAGTGCTGCGCGGTGCCTGGCAAGCGCTGGATCGCGGCCAGATCGAAGCCGGCCTGGCGATTGGCCTGTGTCGCAGCCAAATCTTTGTTCGGATTGAGCTACCGCAACTGATCCGTCTGGCGCTGCCGGGCCTCGGCAACCTCTGGATCAACCTGGTCAAAGACACCGCGCTGGTTTCCGTGATTGCGCTCAACGATTTGATGCGGATGGCCAACGTCGCCGTCGGCGCGACGAAAAAGCCGTTTGTCTTCTTCCTCGCCGTTTGCCTGATCTACTGGACCATCTGCCTGTGCTTCGAATGGTGCCTGGGCAGAATTGAGCAACGTGCCAACCGCGGCATTCGCGCCTCATAAAAGGAAGCCTCTATGTTCGATATGCTCATCAACTACGGGCCGAAATTACTTGACGGCGCGGTCATGACCCTGAAGCTGACCTTCATCGCCGTGACCATTGCCCTGGTGCTGTCGCTGCCGCTGGCGATGCTGCGCCGCAGCCCGGTCGCGCTTTGCCGGTATCCGGTACGCCTGTATATTTCATTTTTCCGCGGCACCCCGCTGCTGGCACAGCTGTTTCTGGTCTACTACGGTTCCGGCCAGTTTCGCCCGGAGCTGACCGAGCTGGGCCTGTGGTGGTTCTTCCGCGACCCGTACTACTGCGCCCTGTTCGCCTTTACCCTGAACTCGACCGCCTACCAGATCGAGATCCTGCGCGGCGCGCTGCAAGCCGTCCCGCCGGGTGAAGTGGAAGCCGGGGTCGCGATCGGCATGCCGCGCCCGCTGCTGTATCGCAAAATCATTCTGCCGCACACCTACCGGATCGCGTTTCCGGCACTGGGCAACGAGATCATCCTGATGCTCAAGGGCGGTGCGATTGCCAGCGTGATCACCCTACTGGATCTGATGGGCCAGACCCGCCGGATCTTCTCGCAGACCTTTGATATCTCGATCTATGTCTGGGCAGCCCTGTGCTACCTGCTGATCACCACGGTGTTCGTGCTGATCTGGCGTCGACTCGAGCGCCGCCTGTCCCGCCACCTGCACGTGGTGGTGAATCGTCCGTCAACACCGGTCCGCGCCACCGCGCAAGCCCCGGCGCGACAGACGCCCGAGAAACAACCCACACCGAGCAGCACCCTGACCGTTCAAGCCAAGGAGGCGACCCATGTCCGTTAATGCACCCGCCGAGTTCGCCCTGGAAGCAGATGATCTGCACAAGTCCTTCGGCAATATTGAAGTGCTCAAAGGCGTTTCACTGGCAGCCAAAAAGCACGATGTGATAACTATCATCGGCGCCAGCGGCTCCGGTAAAAGCACCTTCCTCCGCTGCCTGAATTTGCTGGAAACCCCGACCAGCGGCCGCCTGCGAGTTCACGGGGAGGAGTTGGATCTATCCCTGGCCGCCAACGGCCACCACGGCAAAGCCCTGCAACAGCAAATCGAGCGCACCCGCGCTCACCTCGGCATGGTGTTCCAGCAATTCAACCTCTGGACCCATATGACAGTGCTGGAGAATGTCATGCTGGGCCCGTGTACCGTGCTGAAGCGGGATAAAGACGAGGTCGAAGAAAAAGCCAAGGCCCTGCTGGATCGGGTCGGGATGCTGGAGAAATGCCACATGTACCCGGATCAGCTCTCCGGCGGCCAGAAACAACGGGTCGCGATTGCCCGGGCACTGGCGATGGATCCGGACGTGATCCTGCTCGATGAGCCGACCTCGGCCCTCGACCCGGAGCTGGTCAATGAGGTACTGCTGGTGATCCGCGAGCTGGCGAAGGAAGGCCGCACCATGATCATGGTCACCCACGAAATGCGCTTTGCCTGCGATGTCTCCTCGCATGTCATCTTCCTCCACCAGGGACAGATTGAAGAGCAAGGGCCACCGTCACAGCTGTTTCACAACCCACAATCGGAACACTTACAGCGATTTTTATCATCTCAGTACTAATGCACTGATTTTATTTACCAAAGCGATTGATTTACAAAAGCAGTTTTTTACCTAAACAGCTTTATACCTGAACATTTTTTTACGAAAACAAACAGAGCCCTTTGCATCGATTGAGTTCGAAGGGCCAATGTATGCCTATAGAGAGGACAATGCCATGTCAATGACTGAACTGAAAACCCCATACCTCGTTTTCCTGGGTGATGCGAAAGATCTGCTAATGGCCAAAGTGGCGAAAGGGGTTGCCCACTGGCGTCCGGAGAAATGTCTGGCCCAGTACCGTCTGCCCGAAGCCAAGGCCGATCTCGGCCTGCCGGAAATGTCGATTCAGGCCGCTGCGGAAGCGGGTGCCAAAACCCTGATCCTGGGCCTGGCACCGATGGGCGGCACCCTGCCGCAGAGCTGGATCCCCCTGCTGATTGAAGCCATGGAAGCGGGCATGGACATCGCCAACGGCCTGCATATTCGTCTGAACGGCATTGAAGATCTGGTTGCAGTGGCCAACCGCACCGGCCGCCGCCTGATCGACGTCCGCCATCCGGACCTGTCGCTGGTCTGCGGCAGCGGCAAGCCTCGCTCAGGCAAGCGCCTGCTGACAGTCGGCAGTGACTGCTGCGTCGGGAAAATGTTTACCGCTCTGGCCATTCACAGAGAGATGGAAAACCGCCAGCTGAAGGCGACCTTCCGCGCGACCGGCCAGACCGGGATTCTGATTGAAGGCTCAGGCGTGCCGATCGATGCCGTGGTCTCCGACTTTACCTCCGGCATGATCGAGCAACTCAGCCCGGCCAATGACGTCGATCACTGGGACATCATTGAGGGCCAGGGTTCAGTGCTGCACCCTGCCTATGCGGGGGTCAGCTTAGGCTTGCTGCACGGCGCTCAGGCCGATGTGATCATTCTGTGCCACGAAGAAGGCCGGATCCAGATGGACGAAATGGAAGGCTTTGAAGTGCCGGACTTCGACACCCTGATCGAAACCAACCTGCATCTGGGCCGGGTCACCAACCCGAATATCCGCCTGGGCGGCATTGCCCTGAACACCTCGTCCCTGTCGGAAGAAGACGCGATGAAAGCCATTGCCCGCTATCAGGCCAAATATGGTGTGCCCGTGGTGGATCCGGTGCGTACCGGCGTCGCGGCCATCGTTGACGGGCTGGAGGGCTAACCATGCGCAAGATGACAGTCACGGTCGAACAATGGCCGTTGAAACAGCCGTTTGTGATTTCCCGAATGGATCCCATGCTGCATGGCGAAGTGGTGGTGGTCGAAATTGAACAGGATGGCCTGATCGGCCGCGGCGAGTGTGAACGCAGCGACGTGTTCGAGCCGGATTATCCGCCGGTGCTGCCGGTGATTGAAGCGGCCCGCGATGCCATCGAGCAAGGGGCCAGCCGCGAAGCGTTGCTATCGCTCATGCCCCCGGGTTGTGCGCGTAATGCCGTCGACTGCGCTCTGTTTGAGCTTGAAGCCAAGCAAAAAGGCTGCGCAGGCTGGCAGCTGGCCGGGTTTGATCAGGCACCGCAACCGGTGACCACGGTCTTTACCCTGTCGCTGGACACCCCGTCTAACATGGCCGCCATGGCGGCCAAGAACAAAGACCGCCCATTACTGAAACTCAAGCTGGGCCGGGAAGGCGACATCGAACGCGTAGCAGCGGTTCGTGCCGCCGCGCCGGACACCCGGTTGGTCATTGACGCCAACACCGGTTGGAGCTTAGCGCAGCTCAAAGACTATCTGCCGAAGCTGGCGGAACTGGGGGTGGAGATGGTCGAGCAACCGCTGCCGCCGGGACAGGATCACCTGCTGGAAGGCATTGATCCGATCATCCCGATCGCTGCCGATGAATCCTGTATCGATCGCAGCTCGCTGCCTGAACTGGTCGGGCGCTATCAAATCGTCAATATCAAGCTGGACAAAACCGGCGGGATGACCGAAGCCCTGGCTCTACTGAAAGATGCCAAAGCACAGGGATTTGAGATCATGATTGGCTGCATGATCGGCACCTCCCTGGCCATGGCGCCTGCCCTGCTGCTGGCACAGCAGGCACGTTGGGTCGATATCGACGGGCCGATCCTGCTAAGCAAAGACCGCGACGGCGGACTGGGCTATCACGGCAGTACCGTCCATCCGGCCGAAGGTCTGTGGGGCTAAACCACAACTGTCGGTCTCAACGGCACAAGAATTGATTCAAAAAACAGTTGGCTCACAAGAATGAAAAAGCAGGACCGCCCGGTCCTGCTTTTTCATGGGTTCACCCGTTCAAATTATCGCCACTAATCAGCGAACAGGTGTACGCAAAACTCTTGATCTCACACCGCTTTTATCAAGGGGCGGAATCTTCAAAGATACTCCCGAATCGCCTGCCGTCAAAGCAGGATTTCACGCAATTTGCACAATTATGCGATATATCACAAAGTCGATTTGATTGGCTTAACGCGGAAAAATTCGTTTGATAAAGATACGTTGAATTTGACGCAGGGGTTACTTTAGGAGGTAATTGTGTCTATCAATTCTATCGACCATAACGAAATTGCAGATGTCGCCTCTAAATGGGATTTCAAAGATGAAACCGCGACAAACGTTGCGCGCAGCAAGCGCCAACAAGCTGAAGCCAGACGCCGAATCGAAATGCTGCGTGATATCCGTGAAAGCGGCTTAACCATTGAGGAAGCAAAAGAACTGGGGTTATTACACTAACAGAGCCGTCTTTGTCCGTTAGGCTGGCGCACTGCTCCGGACTGCGCGCTAGCCTGATAGAAAGCTTCTATCGCATCAATCTATTTTTCCGGCTTTTCTAATCTTGGGGTAGTCGTTACATTATTGCCAATCCCGCTAAATGGAACGCAATTATGAGTACACTGACTACCCGTTGCCCACACTGCCAGGCAATGAACCGAATTCCTGCCGAGCGCATCAATGACGCAGCCACGTGCGGCGCCTGTAAAGACAAATTGCTGGATGGCAAACCGGTTGAAGGCACCATCGATAACTTCTTGTCCCTGATCCAGGGCGACAAACCGGTTGTGGTTGATTTCTGGGCTCCTTGGTGTAACCCATGTGTCGGTTTTGCGCCGATTTTTGAAGATGTTGCAGCCGAGCGAAACGGCGACGTCCGCTTCGTTAAAATCGATACCGAAACCCAGCAAGCGCTGGCGGCACAGTACCGCATCCGCAGTATCCCGACCATTATGGTGTTCAAAAACGGCCAGATGGTCGACACCATCAACGGCGCACTGCCGAAAAGCCAGTTTGATCAGTGGCTGAACCAGGCATTGACCAAGGCATAAATTGCTGTCGTCACCCTGTTCCCCTTTTGCCTGATTCGGCCCGTTCAATTCACGCCCTGCAACTGCAGGGCGTTTTTCATGGTTAGCTCACAGTACTTCTCTTCCCTGCTGACTACAGGCCCCGCCTTGCCAGCCTGCCGACTCAGCGCGTCCCCAACCGGGACAACCTTGACGCTTTTCAGGACTTCGGCGTTTCATTGTTGAGAAGCATCCCCAATGATAGTTGCGCTTTTAAGCCGCTGAGTCTTATATACTTAATGGTATTCGCTTGCGTGCTTCACAGGTCTCCTTGTCTATGAAAATCTGCCCTAACCGCTTGTCACTCATCTCGCTCCTGCCCTTACTGGTTGCGGGTTGCAGCAGCACATCTTCCTTTTTCTCCGGTGGCAGCGAATATAGTTTCCGGGGTTCGGCAGAGAGCTTTATTCGCATGAATGACACCCGCAGCAACGGCGCTGAAGTGGACAAGGGACTGTTCTATCCCAAGAGCGCGTTTTCCTTTACCTACCGCTATTGCGCCAGCAGCCCGGCGGCAGCCCAGCAGGACATGGCCGAATTTAATGAGTTGGCCAAACGAGTTTGTGATGTCAACAAGGGCAAGATCATTCATCAGGATACCGGCAGTTGGTGTGTGAATTATCCGGACACGGCTAATGAACAGCCGATCTTTTACGCCCGAATTTCCAGCACCGAGTTATGGGCCGACTTGTGCCTGGACGGGCCTTTCGTGACCCTGAAAGTGATTGAAAACACGGAAGCGGATCCGAACGAATGGTATCAGGCGGCGAAGGTGCTCGGCTATCAACCCTATTCTCAGCACCGCCAGCTACTTCCGGCCCCCACCACCGGCCAGTTGCTCCAGCCTGAAAAAGAGCCCATCGCAACCGAATTCTGGAACGAAGAGAGCCAGTATATCTACACCAATGTCGGCTCCTTGGTGTGCCTGTATAACCGACCGGCAGGAGAAAACGTCGGGTATACCTACCGGGGAACGGTCCACAGCGTGAATAACGGCCTGGTGAAAGTCGCTGCGACGACCAAACTGAAAGGGGACATTCGCACCGCCCCGGCGCTGGAGCCGATGGAATGGCACCACCCGATGGCCTATATCACCGCCGCCGCCAACGCCTGGTTTGTCTGCGGTTAAAAGTCAGGCGCCATTTTTTTTTCCTGCTCGGGCGCTCACGAAACACGTGTTGCTGTGCACAGATAGACAAACACCGCCTCAAGGACGGTGTTTACGAGATGTGCTTGGTCTGCTGAGCAGGCATTACCCCCAGTTCAGTACCTGCCAGTTTTCCCGGTCTGCGTGCTGCACCAACTGCGCACACGGATTCACGAGGTAGGCATAGTCTGCATGCAGGCACAACGGCAAATCATTGATGGAATCGGTGTAGAAATGGACTTCCGAATACCCCTCAGGCTGAGCCAGTAACCACTGCTCCAGGCACGTCACTTTGCCTTCGCGATAGCTCGGTGTGCCCTCAATGGCAGCGGTATAGCTGTCTTCTGTCTCGACCAGATTGATCCCGATGGCGTGCTCAATGCCGATCCGCCGTGCGATCGCTTCAACCAGAAATGCCACCGAAGCGGAAATGATCACCATCGTCACCCCATCCTGCTTGAGTTGGCGGATCAACGCTTCAGCCTGAGGAAACAGTTTCGGCAGGATATGCTGGTCAACACAGCGATCCACCAGCGCGGTCAGCTGTGCTTTCGGCATCCCCGCCAGAGGCGCCATGGAAAACGTCAGATAATCTTCCATCTTCATGTCACCCTTGGCATAGCGCACCATCAGTTGCCGATCCTGCTCCAGAAAACCGGGAGTCGTGACAATCCCCTCCTCGACCAGAAACGCATTCCACAGCATGGCGCAGTCTGCATCAAACAGGGTATCGTCCATATCAAAAACATACAGCGGTTTGGACATTTCAGGCTCTCACAGGTTGAATTTCATTGAGGTTAAACAGCAGCTCCAGCTGGCTGCCGGGGGCCATCAGCCGCTCCGAGGAGCGATTGAGCAAATCGACGGTCAGTTCGCAGCCACTGACTTCAACCCCGTAGCGGATCACATTACCCAGCAGCTGATGGTGCTTAATCGTACCTTGCTGCGGCGCCGAAATATGTGAACCATACTGGCGTCCGGCTTCTTTGACATAAATTGACTCCGGGCGGATCGCCACTTTCCAGTCGGTTTCAATCGCAAACAGCTGGCGGGCTTTGTCGGCATCGACCAGATTGTAATGGCCCATAAACCCGGCGACAAACTCATTGGCCGGATGGGTATAAATCGCTTCCGGCGAGCCCTGCTGGACGATTTCGCCCTGATTCATCAGGAAAATGCGATCAGACATAATCATGGCCTCTTCCTGATCATGGGTGACGAACACCGTCGTCAGGTTCAGCTCTTGCTGAATATCCCGGATCTGCTGGCGCAGGTGTTTCCGTATTTTGGCATCCAGCGCCGACAGCGGCTCGTCGAGCAGCAAAATTCGCGGCTTAACCACCAGTGCCCGGGCCAGTGCCACACGCTGGCGCTGACCACCGGAAAGCTCATGCGGATAATGTTTCTCTTTGCCTTTCAGCTCGACCAGCGCGATCACCTTGGCCACTTCCTTGGCGATCGTCGCGGCCGGGAGCTTTTTCATCTTCAGGCCGAACGCGATGTTCTCTGCCACTGTCATATTGGGGAACAGCGCATAGGACTGAAACACCATGCCGATTTCCCGCTGTTGCGGCACCTGGTGGGTAATATTCACGCCGTCGACCCAAATTTCGCCGCCATCGACCGGGTTGAGTCCGGCCAGGCTGCGCAGCAACGTCGATTTGCCGCAGCCGCTCGGACCCAGCAAGGTGACAAACTCCCCTTGCTCAATTTGAAACCCAATGTCTTCAAACACGGTGTTGTCACCAAATCGCTTGGTCAGTTGATTGACGGTTACGTAACTCATGAATTTGCCCCTCGGCTAAAACGGCTCGCCAGCCAGGTCAGGAAAAATATAAACAGGAAGTAAGTCATCACTAACGCAGACGTAAAATGCCCGCTGGTCTGACGCATGTTGTAAAGATAAATCTGCAGCGTCTCAAACCGGGTGCCGACCAGAATATTGGCAAATACAAACTCGCCGAGCAGGAATGAAAACGACAGGAACAGCGATGCCATCAGCCCTTTTTTCAGGTTCGGCACAATAATCAGCAGGAACGCTTTCGCGGTGCTGGCACCGAGCAGATGCGCCGCATCCATTAAGTCATGCAGGTTGATCGCCTCGAAGCTGTTGGCAATCGCCCGGTACATAAACGGCAGTGCGATGGTGAAATAAGTGCCAATCAAAATCCACGGTGTGCCCACCAGCGGCACGCTGCTGTCGGCATAGATTTGCAGCAAGCCGACGGAAGAGACCACCGGCGGCACTGCAAACGGCAACAGGATCAGGATGTTCATCAGCTTATCGAGCTTGGGAAAGTAGTAGAACACCACGAAAATGGCCGGGATGATCAGCACCACACTGAGCACCAGCGCAGCAATACAGATAAACAGCGAACGGCCGAAGGCTGCCAGAAAGCGGGCATCGGTCAGGAGTTTGCCGTACCAGTCCAGCGTAAAGCCGTCCGGCAGAATCGTCGCGCCCCAGCTTGAGGACAGGGAATACACCAGCGTCGCAATCAACGGGATCAGCATGAGTCCGGCAATGGTGTACACCACGGTTTTGTGAAAAGTGACATTAGCGTTTTGCATGGGTTCCCCTCGCCGCGTAACTGCGGGCAATCAGCCACTGGTTAATGAAGGTGATCAGGGCCAGCAGGGTGATCAGCAGCACCGAAATCGCGGCCGCCAAGTTCGGCTCCAGGAACAGATCCCCCGAGACCAGGCTGGCGATGCGCACGGTGATCACGTTGTAGTTGCCCGACGTCAGGGCGTAGACGCTGGCATAAGCGCCCATGGCATTGGCGATCAGGATGATCAGAGTCCCGAGCAGCGCCGGCGATAACACCGGCAACGCAATCTTCTGCCAGTATTGCCGGGTGTTGGCACCCAGCAGTGCCGCGGCGGCTTGCCAGTCGTCACTGAGTGCATCAAAGGCCGGATACAGCAACAGCACCGCCAGCGGGATCTGGAAATAGATATAAATCACCAACAGCCCCCACTTGCCGTAAAGATTGAAGTCTTCAATCAGACCATACTGTTTGAGCAGCAGGGTGATGGCGCCGTTGACGCCCAGGATGATGATAAAGGCGAAAGCCAGCGGCACACCGGAGAAGTTGCTGCTCATATTGGTAAACGCAATCACCCCGTCGCGCAGCTTAGAATCTACACGACGCAACGAGGACACCAGCAGGGTGGCAATCGCCAGCCCGAAAACGCTCGACCAGCAGGCCAGCCACAGGCTATTGCTGAACCCTTGCAGCATGAAGCTGGAGTCTAAAATTTCCAGGTAGTTCTCAAAGGAAAACTCACCCTCGTAAATAAAGCTGTTCGTCAGCACCCATACCATCGGGGCCAGCTGGAACAGATAGAAAAACAGCGCAAACGGCACCAGCCACACGGCTGGTTTGAGCTTTCTCAGGCCGGTAAATCGGCCACGCTGCGCTGGAGACCCCGCTTTGTCCGGGATCATCACTGAACTACTCATGGGGTTAGAATTTCCTGGGCGTAAGGTTTGTCGTGTTCAAGGCCGAGCAACTGGCAGGCTGTACCGCAGATCTCGGTCTGCCGGATCGCGCCGCGCTGATGGCTGAATCCCTCGCCAATCACAAACAGGGGCACCTCGCGCTCTTCCGCCAGCGTGCCGCCGTGAGACAAATCGTTGTTCATGCCATGATCACTGGTAACCATGATCTGGTAGCCATCGGCCAGCCAGGACTCGATATAATGGGACAGATGAATATCAGCGCCACGCGCGCAGTTGCGGTACTGGCGGGAATCGAGTCCAAACTGGTGCCCGGCATCATCAATATTCATCGGGTGGATCAGCAGAAAGTCCGGCTGATAGCGGCGACGCAGATCTTCCGCGTCCAGAAACAGCGCTTCATCCGGGTATTGATCCCAGTGATAAAAGCGACCGTGCTGAATATTGAGCGTTTCATCGTGGGTAAACCGGTCCCGCACTGCGGCATAAGGCGCGCGGTTGTACAGCTCGCTGACCCAGTGATAGGCCGCAGCGGCGGTCACTTTGCCCTGCCCCTTGGCCAGGCTGAAAATCGATTCATGGTGCGAGCGGCGGACAATCTGGTTATTGACGATACCACTGACCACCGGCGGCACACCGGTGAGGATGCACTCATACAACGGACGTGACATCGACGGCAGCTCACACTGGAGTTTGTAGAGTGTTGCGCGTTGCTGCTCAATCAATCCATGCAGGTAGCCCATGCAATCATGGGCGACCTGGTAATTGAGTCCATCGAGCACAACAAGAATCACCTTCTTGCTCATGTAGACCTCTTACTGCTGGTGGATCAGAACGTTTTCCTGCCATTGACGCGGCAGTTTACGGGCCGATTTTTCCCAGGCTTTAAAATCCGTTACAGGATGAACATTGGTGTATTGCGAGTTCGGCAACAGCTTGTCCTGAATTGATTTCGGCAGGGTGATAGAACTGCGGATCGGGCGGGCATAACCTTCTGCCAGGTTGATTTGCCCCTGATCACTGAAGATATATTCACGGGCCAGCTTGGCGGCATTTGGGTTCTTGGCAAACTTGTTAATAATGGTGGTGTAACCGGAAATCACCGAGCCGTCTTGCGGAATGCTGACGGTGAAGCGGTCGCGGTCAATCTGATCACGATAACTCAGAGCATTGAAGTCCCACAGAATCGCAACTTCCACTTCCCCTTTCTCCAGGTTCGCCAGCCCCGGATCAGTGAACGACAAACGTCCCTGCTTGGCTAACTTGGAGAAGAACTGAATCGCGGGTTTCAGGTTTGACTCATCTCCGCCCTGCGCAAACGCCGCCGCCAGTACGGCATTGTTGGCCTGAGCCGCGACGCCTACATCCCCGACGCTAACTTTGTAATCGCCTTGGAGCAAATCATCCCAGGATTTCGGCGGGTTTTTCACCAGGTTGTTGTTAGAGATAAAAGAAATCGTCCCGGTATACGCCAGGGCCCAGTGGCCGTCTTTATCTTTCGCCCAGTTCGGGATCTCTTCCCAAGTGCTTGGTTTATAAGGCTGGGTCACACCTTTTTTCACCGCAACACGGGCAAAGGCAAAACCGACATCGCCGATATCCGCGGTGGCATTTTTCTTCTCCGCTTCAAACTTGGCAATTTCCTGCGCCGAGCTCATGTCAGTATCCTGGTGCTGCAGCCCATAATTGACTTTCAAATCGGCCCAGGTATCTTTCCAGTTGGCCCAGCTGTCCGGCATCCCGACACTGTAAACGGCCCCTTCTTTTTTCGCGGCTTCAACCAGCGATTCCAGGTCTGCGTCACTTGCATAAACGGTGGCTGAAAGTGTGGTGGCAAGCAGCGTGGTTTTGAGGACTAGCGTGCGGGTTAACAAAGTATTCATCGTCTCCATCCTTTCTGGACTAGGTCAGTAAGTTCACTTTTTATCCTATGGATGAAGTGTGACGATTTCGGTGCAGGATTATGACAAATTCAAGGCACTTATTTGTCATTCATGTTTCAAAACCCATAGAAATCCCTCACTTTTACTGTCATTTTTCTGTGATAAAGATGTCGTACATTTTTCACATCAACAGTTTTTGGACTAGTTCAGTGATGGCTATACAAACGAATACACCAACCAAAACGCCAACCCAACTCGGAAAAATCAAGACCAGCATTCGTCAGCAGATCCAATCCGGAATGATGAACGGCGGGCAGAAACTACCTTCCGAGCGCGAGCTGAGCACGCTGTTTGACACCACACGGATCACGATTAAGGACGCGCTGGTTGCGCTGGAGACCGAAGGCCTGATTTATCGGGAGGAGCGCCGTGGCTGGTTTGTTTCCCCGCAGCGGATTTGCTACAACCCGCTCTCGCGCAGCCACTTTCACCAGATGATCCGTGAACAACACCGGATCGCCGAAACCCGTTTGCTCAACACCCGGACCGAAATGGCTGCCGGAGAATATGCCGCCGCGCTGAATATTCGTCAGCTTACCCCCATCCACATCATTGAGCGCTTGCGCTACATTGATGGCCGGGCGGTACTGTTTGTTGAAAACTGCCTGATGACCAACCTGTTCCCGGGGATCCTGGAGGAAAACCTGACGCTGTCACTCACCGGCCTGTTCGCTGAAAAATATGGTTACCACACCCAACGCTCCCGCTTTGATGTGATCCCAACCGCAGCCCCGAGCCATGTCGCCAAAGCCTTGAACCTGGCCGAAGGCCAATCGGTGCTGAAAATCTGCCGGGTCAACTATAAACAGGACGGCGCCTTGATGGACTGTGAATTTGAATACTGGCGCCCGGATGCGGTGATGATCCGGATTGACAGTTCGGCGGAGTAATCAACACACTGAAGCGCCAATTGCGATCGATAGAACACCGATTGAAGATTATCAGTGACCCACATCTTCCCAGCCAACCGGTGCACTCGCACCGGTTTTTTGTATTCAGAACCGGCTAATACATCACAAAATCACACCACAAAATCAAAATTCGCCGCCAGACCATCAGAATGCGGCAGCGGGTCAATTTGCAGCGCTTCGCGGTTGCGGGCCCACCACTCGTTGCCGGTCTGGCCCTGCAAATAGAGCTGGGTGGTTAATAACTCGCGCCCGCCCTGCCAGATTTTGACGTGAATATGCGGTGGCCGCCCGGTATAAGGCACCGGATAAAGGGTATGAAATCGGTAATGGCCCTGGCTGTCGGTCAGCATTGCACCAAAACCGGCAAAATGGCGATCGACCTGTGCACGGCCGGGTTGGCGGGGATGATGATAAATCCCGGCGCCGTCACACTGCCAAATTTCGACCCGGCAATCCGTCACCGGATGACCACTCATATCCAGCACCCGGCCACTGAGCCACATCGGGGTGCCGTCCACCGCTTCCTGATCCAGGATCAGGGATTCCCGGAACGGAATCGCAACCACAGGATAATACGGCCCTTCAGTCTGCGAAGGTGTCCGGGCCAGCGCCCCCCTGCCCCAGGCTGAGGGCAACCAGACAGCCGGCCACATTGCCAGCGACCAGCACGCCAGAAAATTTCGTCGGTTCATTCCCCCTCCTGCTGCCAAAACCATTCCGGTTCGCTTCCTTCATTGTGGCAGCCGTGGGGGAAATTGCGTGCTCAGCCATGCACTTCTTTAGCGATCTTTGATTGCGTGAACGCCAACACCCAGTCAGGCAATGAAAACGACAAAACCTGAGACAGCCGACTAAGCAAGTGGCCACTTTTAGTGTCCAACGCTGGCTTCGCCTGAGTGACTCAATCGCATGATCACATCACTTTTCCCAAATGCATCCGATATGGATGCCTTTTTCTCCCGCCTGTAGCCCAATGTTCAACGCACTTGTGACACTTCACTGAAATAACTTACCGATAGCCAGAACGACACCTCACTTTAGTTATCACCAACATGTTGTTTCCAGCATCAGCAGACATCATCATCGAATGTCGTCAAAAAATAGCACTTCTGTCAAGAAAAACGCGTCTTACACATTGTTTGGTCTAACTCACTTTTACCTCCAAATTTGGTTAGAGCAACAGACCCATCACCGTTTACTGCATGAGAATAGAGCTACTTTTTCTAATCATTAGAGGGACAAGCTTCAGGCTTTCAGAGGACTATTCTGCTTTTTTAATTCTCGGTGTGACAAATAAAATCGATTGCCCATGACGCTAGTTTTGCTACGTTAAGGGAGCAGAAATGATGCATTTATTGAGTTAGGCTGCTTTAGGTGGCTTAAAAACGACCAGCTTTAAGTGTTTGTTTTTAATGGAAATTAAAAATAAGACAGAAATAACTATCTATTATGTATATAACGTGTATAGTGGCTGCAGCTCAAAAAGCTGAGCTATTAATGAAATATTTAGTTCAAGATCTTCTCAGTTTTCTTTCGATTCAATTCGTCATATTTATCCTGTGATACCTTTTTCTTTATTCCCGATTTAGTAGCTTTTATTTATTAATGTATCGAGGTATATATGTCGAACAAGACGACTGGTTCAGTAAAATGGTTTAACGAAACAAAAGGCTTTGGATTTATCACTCCAGATAATGGTAGCGCTGATGTTTTTGTTCACTTCAGAGCTATCACTACAGACGGTTTTAAAACGTTGGCTGAAGGCCAAAAAGTAACTTTTAATGTCGAGCAGGGTGGTAAAGGCCCACAAGCTGCGAACGTTTCTTTAGCTTAATCGATATTTAGGGAGGTTTCGTTTATTGCCTAGTTATGGCGAGACTTTTCTAGTCCAATGTTTAGTGAATATTAATATAAATCGAAGAACCAATAGCAAGTTATATTGGTATGACATCGTTCGCGATCCGGAAATATCAAAAGGACAAAAACTATTTGTTCATCGTAAATTACCATCTTCATTTTATCAAGACCACTTGGTCTGCCAGCATACTTCAGCTAAATAGCGATGTATTAAAGCGCCATATCTTATCCAGAGTGAACACAGGTTTCTTTGACTTGAATTTTTCATTTTGTGAGTTGACCAACACTGGCGAAATTAATGACTCGCAAGGCTTAAGTTTAGGGACGTTTAATATTCAATCAGAAATGGAAGTTAAACCTTGAAAAATAAAGCACTCAGAGGTAGGCCGCGTAAAGGTAGTAATGATGTTCAAGATGTTAAAGATGAGAAGCCTAATAATATTCATCAAATAAGACGAAAAATCGAAGATATTCTGCTAGAGCGTGAACAAAAAAAACTATTAGACCTTTGATGGAAAGAGGAAACTATGCGTAAACCAGTTAAAAAAGTTAGCAAAAAAATGCGAAAAAGCGATTTCGAAGAAAAATTTGAAAAGATGGTCGGGGAATACCATATAGCTAAAGAAGTTCTTGATTCTTTGGAGGAAGGCACGACCGAATATGCGAAAAAGAAAAAACAGTGTGATATCCTCTTCGCGAGCGCAGAACGTTTCATCAATACATATCAGTAGCTGTGATTGATTTGCATTCTATCTTCAGCGGGCACTCTTTGCATCATCACCCCTTAGAACTTAAGGTCTAGAATTCAACTTTATTGTGGTCATATTGTTGTATTACACAGTAACGCTAATATGTCCACATTAGCTTTTCTCGACATTTCTATCTTTACTTGGAACACTTGCAAACACCAAATATAAATAGGCCATGAATTCTAACCTCAAAGTCGAATGCTACATTTTGACTAAGCCCCACTATTCCGAAGTGGACAACGTCGAGCTGAATGTCTAACTCACTTTTATCCATAACGTCCACTGAATAGCCACCAACACAACAGCCAGTCTGAACAGTAACGCTCAAAAAAGAATCTCGATAAATACCTTTTAATTCAGACACTTAAACTCCAATATGGATTCAGGACTTCCGCGAAATCAGCGCGACACCCAACACCGAGTTAATTCCCCTCCCTACCAGCATCGAGGCGATGAACACCGCTTTGTCCCCTGACAAGTTCGCTTAGCAAAGTATTCAGCGCATCACCCATTTCATCCTCGGAATAACCGCAGAACCCTAAAACGAAACCATTATACCCAAGTTCACGCATTGCCGATTTTGACAGCTGTTCCAGAGCAATGCCGAGCTTTTTTGCTTGTAGAGCAACATCAACGTCTCTCCACGTATTGTTGAGATGAAAGACCAATTGCATACCTGCCGGATGGTCATGCACGCTTCTGTAGCGGCATAGTTAATTTGGCCACCTGATTAGAGGTGATATCATCACCTCGGAAGTTAACAGGTGACACAATGACAAAACGTAGCAGAAGAACATTTGGCCCCGAGTTTAAACTTGAAGCCGCGCAGTTGGTTCTCGATCAGGGCTACTCGGTAGTTGAAGCAGCCAAGGCAATGAATGTCGGTACATCCACCATGGATAAGTGGGTTCGCCAACTCAAAGAAGAGCGACAAGGCGTTTCACCTAAAGCTTCCCCGATGACGCCAGAACAAATCGAGATCCGTGAGTTAAAGAAGAAACTGGCTCGCCTCGAAGAACATAATGAAATATTAAAAAAGGCTACAGCTCTCTTGATGTCCGACTCGCTGAACAATTCTCGCTAGTCGAGAAACTCAAGCAGAGCCACAGTGTTTCTACGCTTTGTGATGTGTTCAACTAATTCCGGACACTAGGCTTGGATGTCAATGCCGGGCACGATCTGGATCTTCAAAACCTGCCTCACTTCCTTAAAATCAAGGGCATCAAAGAAGTGTCGATTGGTCATGTTCTGATGATTGAGTGCATAGAGCGAGGTATGAACGCAGCCATCAATGATTACCTCACCGTTTGTAGTGAATCCGCCTAACCGCCCACAGGCTGCCGATAAAATGGTGTTACAGATTGCTCGCCTGGCCGTACAGGCCCTAATTTGGAACCAGAACCAGGGCGGCATTTTCGACCTGTTCGGTGTGGTGCCCGGCTTTATCGCAGCCAGCCTAACAATTATTGCCATCACCCGCTATCAAACCATGAAAACAACCAACACGGAAACAGCCTACTAAGCAAATGGCCGCTTGTTGCGTTCAACGCTGGCTTCGCCTGAGTGACTCAATCGCATGATCACATCCCCCCAAAGGCATCCGATATGGATGACTTTTTCTCCCGGCGTTGCCCGGAAATCCGCCAATGCATTTGTGCTGCTTGACTTAAATCCTTCACCGGTAGCCTGAAAGACACCGCACTTCTGGCATCACCAACAGTGGCTGGCAGCATCGGCAGACATCGTCATTTGATTCAGCTCATCAATGACACTTCTATCAAGGATATCGCTACTTGCACATTGTTTGTTCTAACTTACATTTGCTCCATTTTGCGTTAGTGCTCAAGATCATTCACAGTCTGTTAATGCTAATTAGCGATACATTTTCTCATTTCTGCTCCTTTTAGCGAAGCATGGCAAAAGGACAGCAGCGGATAACCTGTTATGTTTGTTGTGGTGCATAGAACGGGTGGAATGTTAAAACTCATTTCATCGTGAATGCTATTTGGGGAAGTGGTTCTTAGTTACTTCTGCTGTATATGCTTCCACATCCCCAATAAATTTTTGAGATGATTGAGAACTTTATCTTCCATTCGTAAGATAAAAAATCATGGATACAAAAAGTTCTCTTGCGGGATATCCATTTGATTTCTATGCCTTCAAGTGTTTAATACGGTTGATTCACAAGTTGCCAGCGCCATGTGTTGAAAACGCGATAACCACCATACGCGGCCAGTGCAGTAACAAAGCCAGCGGACTTAAGCGTTCCCATAGCTGAATTGTTCAACAACGCCCACCTTCATGACACATGAGTTTTAAATCAAGCTTGTGTCTAAAATAGTCATCTGATTTAGATGAATTACTATTTCCATCAAATAAAATCAAAAAAAAAACACTTTCATAAACACGATACCTTGAAAATAAAAAAGTGAGCGTGAAAACAAAGAATTTATGATAAGAGCAAAATCACCCCTCACAACCATTCGAGTTAATCAATTGATACACAAGTTATTTTTACGAGTCTCACTTCAGTGGCATTGCTTCACTTTCTTCTTATTAAATAATTTTATCATTTTCAATAATAACCTATATGTTGCTCCATACCACTTTCTTATTAAATAAATAAAAAACAAACCTTATAATTCACAAGTTTAATAATCAAGACAATTAATAACTGCCATTCTGAAAGTCATGAAACTGTTTCTCGTATATAAAGAAATAGTTTCATCATAGCGAATGGATGATAGGGGGAATAATGAATAATAAAATAACATTAAAACGCCATCACATAGGCGTTCTGATAGCCGTAGGGTGCCTCGGGCTTTCTGGCGGCCTAGTTTTTGCGGAAGCCGTACCGGCTGTACCGACTTCACCAATTAGTTCCTTGAAGGGAGTTAAACCTGCCCCGGTTCCAGGAATTGAGGAGTTTATTAAGGATAAAAAGGCTGCAATTAAGCTTGGTAAAGCCCTCTTCTGGGACATGCAAGTCGGTAGCCAAGGACAAAGTTGCGGTAGTTGTCACTTCAGCGCAGGGGCAGACAGCAGGGTAAAAAATCAGTTAAGTCCAGGTTTAAACAATACCGACGTTACACTGCAAGAAATATTTAACCCGACTCTATCGGGTGGTGCCGGTGGGCCAAATTATACGTTAAAAGTTGAGGACTTTCCCTTCAGGAAGTACGAAAACCCTGATGACAGGCACTCCAATGTTCTGTTCGACAGTGATGATGTCGCCTCATCTCAAGGGGTATTTGCCTCGACCTTTATTGACCTGTCAGGAAACAACTATCCTCATGAATTCGGTGACGGTAGAGAAAATTGTACCACGGACATGGACATATTCAACGTGACTCACATTGCGACACGAAAAGTCGAGCCACGTAATACGCCAACGGTCATTAATGCGATTTTCAACTTCCGAAATTTCTGGGATGGACGGGCCAATAACGTCTTCAATGGTGTAGATCCTTTTGGTTTGCGTAATAAAGATGCCCACGTTCTCCGCTACGATAAATTCAGCGCTTCACTTGTTCCGAAAAAAGTTTCCCTCGTCAACTCAAGCGCGGCTTCTCAGGCCGTTGGGCCAGTTAGCAGTTCATTTGAAATGTCATGTAGGGACAAAACATTTAAAGAAACAGCGAAAAAATTGCTCCGCCTCAGACCATTACAGCTACAAGAGGTTGATCCAACAGACAGTGTACTCGGTTCATTAAGCGCTTATCCCGGAAAAGGTCTGATAACTGACTACAATAAGCTGATAATGGATGCCTTTAACGATGAATACTGGAAAGCCCCACAGATGGTTGATGGATATACCCAGATGGAAAATAACTTTACCCTATTCTGGGGCCTGGCTATCCAAATGTACGAAAGTACATTAATCTCCGATGATTCGCCGTTCGACCGTTATATGGATGGTGATACTACAGCCCTCAATGCGTCCGAACTTCGCGGAATGGGTATTTTCCTTGGTAAAGGTAAATGTGCCAACTGCCACAACGGTCCTGGGTTTTCCAAAGCTGCCACTCATTTAATTGGAGAGGCACAAGAAGAAGGCCTGGTAGAGCGGATGCTGATGGGTGATGGACTAGAAGCCCTGTATGATAACGGTTTCTACAATATCGGTGTACGTCCAACCAAAGAAGATCTCGGGCTTGGTGGGCTGGACCCTTGGGGTAACCCCCTCTCATTTACGATGCAAGCCAAACATATGGCAGATGGCAAGAATGTACCAGACAGCTTCCAGGTCGATCCAAGCACCTTCGAAGCACGTCCAGGTGAACCTGTGTTAGCGGGGGAACGGGATGCAACATTCGGCTCCTTTAAAGTACCAGGGCTGCGTAATGTAGAACTAACAGGCCCATATATGCATAACGGTGGTATGTCATCGCTTTGGCAGGTGGTTAACTTCTATAACCGTGGCGGCAACCGTTCAGGCGATCACTCCAATGATTCCACGGGTTTTGCTGGTAACAGTACAACCTCTAATCTGGATCCCGATATTACCGAGCTAAACCTGAATGAAAATGAAAAAGCGGATCTAGTTGCTTTCCTGATGTCATTGACAGATGAGCGTGTTCGCTGGGAAAAAGCTCCCTTTGACCGCCCACAGTTACTGGTCCCAGGTGGTGCTATTGGGGATGAATTTACTGTACAAGACGATGGTACAGGCCGAGCAATAGAAGACTGGACTCGCCTTCCAGCAGTTGGTGCCAGAGGCCGTGCAGCGAAGAACCTACCGCCAGTTCAACCATTCCTGAACGGAGGCAAAATAGCAGCACCAACGGTAGCTCCGAAAGCCGTCGATGATAAAGCGTCAGGTTCCGTCAGCAGGGAATTTACGATAAATGTCATTGAAAATGATGAAGCAGGTGCCGTACCACTGGATCCAAGTTCTATTGTCGTAGTTACCCCACCCAACTCTTTTTATGGTGAGATAACTAACAACGGCAACGGTACTTTCCGATACAGAGCATTCCATAAAGCTGATAACTCATTCACCTATAAAGTGAAAGACCAAAATGGCACTGTATCTAACGTTGCAACGGTGACGGTGACTATTACTTTCTAATCATCTAATTATTGCAATCAAACCAACCAAATTTGCATATAAACTATAGCCTCAACGTGGTGTGTAGCGTTGAGGCTTTTACTGTTTGCCCAGCAAGCTGGGATTGAAAAAAAACCTGAATCGCTCCGAATAAGAAGATGATAATCCGAATGGCAAGCGTGCAAAATATGGTTTTGTCGCAAAGTTATGCAGAAGTACATGAATATGGATTTCCAGACACGATTAGGCTGCCAGCACGTAGAATTCATCCCACACAGATAAAATTTTGAATCATCGACCGCAGCTCTATGCCAGTGAGGGTGGCTTTGGCGCCTTCATCAGATTTCCATCCCAGGCCATGATGCATCTTACCTTTCACTTTCCAGTGGCTTTGCTCGACAATAGTGTTCAGATACTTAACTTCAATCAGGTTGCACTTCCTTCCCGTCAACCAGAGCCGGACGTTAAGCGAAGGGAAGATGATGTCACCTTCTACTTCATTTCTATATCAGTTGATGGTGTAAGCAACACAACAACCAGCCTGAACAGCAACGATCATAAAAAGGCATCCCGAAGGATGCCTTAGATTCAGCCAAGTAAAGTCAAATATGGGGTTAGATCGTCAGCGGGATCAGCTCAACGCCCAACACCGTGCTAATTCCCATCACCACCAGCAGCGAAGTTTTGAACACCGCTTTGGACCAGTCGACATAGTTGTCGTCGGTCACTTTGCGGAAGGTCACCCGGGTCCACATCAGGCAGACTGCCGAGGCCACCGCCAGGTATTCATAACCGCCATTGCCCAGCAGGAACAAGCCCAACGCAACCGCACTGAAGGCCACCACGTAGGCTTGCATGTGCTTGCGCGCTTTCTCAATGCCTTCGACCACCGGCAACACCGGAATGCCCGCGTCGCGGTAATCCTGCATGCGGAACATGGCGATGGCATAAGAATGCGGCATCTGCCACAGGCAGAACAGCGCAAACAGCAACACGGCATCTAAACTGATGTAGTTGGTCACCGCCAGGTAACCGACCAGCGGCGGCACCGCGCCGGAAACGCTACCGACCAAGGTGCCGTAGACCGAGGTGCGCTTGTACCACATGGTGTAGAAGAACACGTAAAACACGTAGCCCAGCAACACCACCACCGCTGAAAGCGGGTTGGCGATGCGATAGAGCACCGCGGTTCCCACCAGCAGCAGCGCGACTGCGTAGATAAACACATGATCGATATTCAACCCATCCTGAACCAGGATCCGATTCCGGGTCCGGTCCATTTTGCTGTCGATATCACGATCAAAGATATTGTTCACCACGCAGCCGGAAGCAATCACACAGGCCACACCCAGCAAGGTGAACGCCAGCAATGCGATATCCGCCGCTTCTGTCTTGGCGGCGAGGAAGAACCCCGCCGCCACAGAAATCAGGTTGCCGATGATGATGCCCGGCTTGGTAATGGAAATGTAGCTTTTAATCATGACGCCCTACATCATCATGTTGACGTTGAGGTTCCACATAATCCAGATGGAACCGGCAATCACGATAAACACCACCAGCGCGGTAAACACCAGGGAAATCATATTCCACTGGCCGTCTTCCGTGCGGATCTCCATGTGCAGGAAGTACACCAGGTGCACCAGCAACTGCACAATGGCACAACCAAACATCAGCACGTAAGTGATGGTATCCGGCAGGCTCTGCGTCGCCACGAAGTAGAACGGGATAATGGTCAGGATCAGCGAGGCGATAAAGCCTTTGACGTAGTCCTGTACCCCAGAATCAGCGTGTTGTTGGCTCATTACATGCCCCCCAGCAGATATACGATGGTGAAAACACAGATCCAGACGATATCCAGGAAGTGCCAGAACAGGCTCAGACAGTGGAAACGGGTTTCCATCATCTCGTTCAGGCCTTTGGTATTGAGCTGCCAGTAGCACACGGCCAGCCAGATCAGACCGAAGGTCACGTGCAGGCCGTGAGTCCCGACCAGCGCGAAGAAAGCAGACAGGAACGCGCTGCGATCCGGGCCGTACCCTTCTTCAATCAGGTGATGGAACTCATACACTTCCATGATGATAAAGCCCAGGCCCAGCAGGAAGGTGATCCCCATCCAGCGTTTCAGACCGGCAATATCTTTGCGTTTCATGGCAATGATGCCGAAGCCGAAGGTGATACTACTGAACAGCAGCATCATGGTTTCCGTGAAGACGAACGGCAGCTCGAAAATGTCTTTCCCGCTTGGGCCACCGGCCGTGCCGTTAACCAGGACTGCATAAGTTGCAAACAGGCTTGCAAACAAGATGCAGTCACTCATCAGGTAAATCCAGAAGCCAAACAGCTTGTTGCCTGCTGTGTCGTGGTGATCATGACCATGATCATGCGAAATCGCATTAGTTTGCATAGGTCACCTCCAGATCATCATCGTTATCTTCATTGCCGGACGTCACTTGCCCTTTCGCTTGTTTCAGCTTGGCTTGACGTTCCGCTTCAATCGCTTTGATTTCTTCAACGGTCACGTAGTAGTCCACGTCTTCGTTGAAGCTGTGGCGGATACAGGTCACGATCATGCCGACAAAGCCGATCGCCGCCAGCCACCAGATGTACCAGATCATCGCGAAACCAAACACCAGAGACCATGCGGAAACATACATCCCGGTTGGGGTGTTCTTCGGCATATGAATTGGCTGATATTCCGCTTCCTGATCTTTGTTGTGCTCGCCGCGCTCTTTCTGATACCAGAATGCATCCAGCTCATCGCCTTTCGGCAGCACCGCAAAGTTGTAGAACGCCGGTGGAGAAGAAGTCGCCCACTCCAGCGTACGGCCATCCCACGGGTCACCGCTCAGGTCAGCATTCTGGTGACGGTCACGGATACTCACGAAGATCTGAATGAACTGACACAACACACCTGCAGCAATAATCGCCGTACCACAAGCCGCAACGGCCAGCAGCGGGAAGAACTCAGGGTTGATATCCTGGCTCAGACGACGGGTCATGCCCATGAAGCCCAGCGCGTACAGCGGGACGAAGGCCAGAATGAAACCGATGATCCAGCACCAGAAGGCACGCTTACCCCAGGCTTCGTTCAGGGTGAAACCGGTCATTTTCGGGAACCAGTAAGCCATACCGGCAAAACAGCCGAAGACCACACCACCGATGATGACGTTATGGAAGTGCGCAATCAGGAACACTGAGTTATGCAGTACGAAGTCCGCACCCGGAACCGCCATCAGAACGCCGGTCATCCCGCCAATCGTGAAGGAGATCAAAAAGCCGATGGTCCACAGCATTGGCGTGGTGAACGTAATGCGGCCTTTGTACATGGTGAACAGCCAGTTGAAGATCTTCACCCCGGTCGGGATCGAGATAATCATGGTGGCAATGCCAAAGAAGGCGTTCACATTCGCGCCGCCGCCCATGGTGAAGAAGTGGTGCAGCCAAACGACGAAGGCCAGCACGGTGATCACAATCGTTGCCCAAACCAGCGAGGTGTAACCGAACAGCTTCTTGCGCGCGAACGTGGCCGTTACTTCTGAGAACACACCGAAGACCGGCAGCACCAGAATGTATACTTCCGGGTGACCCCAAGCCCAAATCAGGTTGACATACATCATCATGTTGCCACCCATGTCATTAGTGAAGAAGTGGGTACCAACGTAACGGTCCAGCGTTAGGAGCGCGATGGTCACGGTCAGGATCGGGAACGAGATAATGATCAGGATGTTCGAGCACAGCGACGCCCAGGTAAAGACCGGCATCTTCATCAGTGGCATCGACGGGGTACGCATGCGCAGAATGGTGGTGAAGAAGTTCACACCCGACAGCGTGGTCCCTACCCCGGAGATCTGCAGTGCCCAGATCCAGTAGTCGACCCCGACGCCCGGACTGGCGTCAATCCCGGACAGCGGCGGGTATGCCAGCCAACCGGTACGACCGAACTCACCTACCGCCAGTGACATGTTGGTCAGGATCACACCGACCACAAACAGCCAGAAGCTCAGGTTGTTCAGGAACGGGAACGCCACGTCGCGCGCACCGATTTGCAGCGGGACGATGATGTTCATCAGGCCGATGATCAGCGGCATGGCTACGAAGAAGATCATAATCACGCCGTGGGCGGTGAAGATCTGATCGTAGTGATGCGGCGGCAGGTAACCGGCTTCACCCGCAGCAGAAAACAGCTGCTGGCTTCGCATCATCACCGCATCGGCAAAGCCACGCAGCAACATAATCATCGCCACAGCGATGTACATAAAACCAATTTTCTTGTGATCGACCGAAGTAAACCACTCATTCCAGAGGTATTGCCATTTCCCAGCACGGGTGATCATCGCGACAACCGCGAGACCGACCAGCGCAATCACCCCAAGCGTCACCATAATGATGGGCTCATGATAAGGAATGGACTCTAGTGTTAGTCTTCCAAACATAATCTCATTAACCTTCGTGTTCAGCCTTGTCCATCTGAGCTTGTTCCATCGCGTGGTGACCTGAATGGTTGTTGCTCGGATGGTTGTTGCTCATATGGCCATTGCCCATGTGACCTTCTTCCGACTTTTCTGAGTGCATTCCGCCTTCGAACTGCATCACAACATCAGAGAACAGGGTGTGCGGTACTTTCGAGTAGAACGTCACCGGAACATCAATGCTCGGCTCCGCCAGGGCTTCATAATCGCTGAAATCATGCAGCTGCTGCGGCGCGGCCTTCACCTGCTCAACCCACTGGTTGAAGCTGGCGCGATCGTCCAGAGCCACGGCCTTGAACTTCATGTGCGAGAAACCTTCGCCGCTGTAGCTGGCTGCAATGCCTTTGTACTCACCGGCGTGGTTCGCCATCAGGTGCAGGCGCGTCACCATGCCCGGCATGGCGTAGATCTGGCTGCCTAAACGGGGAATAAAGAAGGAGTTCATGATGTTGTCCGAGGTGATCTTGAAGTTCACCGGCACATCTTTCGGGAAGGCAACATAATTCACGGTCGCAATGTTTTGCTCCGGATAGATGAACAGCCATTTCCAGTCCAGAGACACCACCTGGATTTCCACCGGCTTCACGTCACTCACCAGCGGCTTCGACGGCTCCAGTGCGTGCGTTGAACGCCAGGTGATCACGCCCAGAATGGCAATAATGATGATTGGAACTGTCCAGACCACCACTTCAATCTTGGTCGAATGAGCCCATTCAGGCGCATATTCTTCCTGGGTATTATCAGAGCGGTATTTGTAAGCGAAGTAGATTGTCATCAGGATCACCGGGATCACGACAATCAGCATCAGAAGCAAAGCTGTAATGATCAGCTCTTTCTCCTGAACACCGATAATCCCCTTGGGATCCAGCAGCGCAGATTCACACCCGGAGAGCATTAAAATTGCACTAAACAACCCCACCCTCGACAAGATGTTCTTATATCTTGAGGCTTCCATTTACTTTCTCGATTGTTTTGCAATATTCCCACATAAAAGTTGGCACTTTTAGGACATTGCGATTGGTTTTAATACGTATTTTTGTTGTTGAGCTTGGAACAAATCATCCTGTCTGTTGCCATTCATGAACAGGTCGTCGCAGTATTTGCACCCTTGCAAATCTCTGTTACCACCCCAAACATCACGGTTACAAAAAGAAACAATTTGTTACAGGTAGCGCATTATCCGGATAAGACCAAGCCACCTCACTAGCGCAAAATGAAAACTAACGTTCCAAAAATGGTAATGCCGTGCCACATAAAACCATTGAAAGACAAGGGATTTAACATTCAAACGCTTGTTATTTCAGAAATGTTTCACAAAAAAGAGAGGTGTGTAACCAAGTGAAAATTGCATGATTCTTACTAACTGATCTGTCATAAAATTTACAAATAGACAAAATCATCAATAATGGGGTTGATTTTTTGGAAGTGTACAAAGGGTAACCTACATGGGTGTCAGTACGCCAACATCCTTCGCAGTGACGAACCAATTCCTGATGGATTTAGAGAAAGCAGAAAGAATAAGCCACTGAATGCATTTACACACTGAATGGCAAGAAATGAATGGTTTAAAGGTACAGGAAAGTCGAATTTAATCGCACTATTTTGCAGGGATGGTTATTTTCACACCACCCTCACCTCCGTCATCTGTCACCCTGAATTGAACGTGAGGTATCGTATGACGGACCGCGATGCCCGAGCAAGAAACAGCCCGCCGGGCTGTTCCTAAACCATGGTGTCACAGATACCGCCATCCGACTCTGAAAGCATCATGACAGACGACAATATCGAGCCGTTAAGTTGTCGCTGTTCGTCAGGCCAGTCAAAAGCCTTCCAGAACTATCTTTCCAACGGCACGACCGGACTCCAGTTCGGCATGTGCTGCTTTCAAATTCTCGGCATTAATCACACCGAGATGTTTCCCGGCGGTGGTCCGGATATACCCCTGATCTACCAGCGCCGCGACGCGCTCCAGCAGTTGATGTTGAGCGTCCAGATCCGCCGCCTGATGCATGGCACGGGCAAACATGAACTCGATATGCAGCGACAAACTCTTGGATTTCAGTTTCATCACGTTGAGTGCGTCCGGATCATCAATCATGGCAATTTTGCCGAACGGCACCAGCAAATCAGCGTAGCTGTCAAAATACTGCTGGGTGGCATTGAGGCTGGCAATGTGCGTCACCGGACCGACCTTCCCTGCCGCAATCAGCGCATCAATTTGCGGCTTAAGGGGCTGGGTATGATCCACCACCTGATCGGCCCCAAGGCTTTTCACCCAATCCCGGGATGCATCGCGCGAAGCCGTCGCAATCACCGTCGCACCGGTCAGGGTTTTAGCCAGCTGGATCAGAATCGAGCCCACACCACCTGCGGCACCAACCACCAGAATCACGTCATCCGTTGCAGCTTCAGCCTCCGGCGAACGTTGCGGCAGATTGAAGTGATCAAACAACAACTCCCAGGCCGTGATCGTCGTCAACGGCAATGCCGCCGCTTCGGCATCAGAAAGACTGTTCGGTTTATGGCCGACAACCCGCTCATCCACCAGCTGATATTCTGCATTGCTGCCGGAGCGAGTCAGATCGCCGGCGTAATACACCTGATCGCCCGGTTGAAACAGGGTGACGTCCTCACCCGTCGCAACCACTTCACCCACGGCATCCCAGCCAATCACCTTGTACTCCCCTGCCGTTGGCGAGACGTTCTGGCGGATTTTGTAATCCACCGGATTGACCGCCACGGCCTTCACTTTCACCAGCAGATCCCGGCCGCTGGCAATCGGCTGAGGGAGCTCAATATCGACCAGGGCATCGTTGTCGGTGATCGGGCGTGCTTTTCTGTATCCAATTGCTTTCATGATATTTTCTCCAGTCTCTCCAGTGAGGCGACGCCCCTCAGGGACGTTGAACTGGCAGCCAGTGTGGCTTTTTATTACACTGCGATAAACAGCCTAATCCATGAAACATTATCAATAATTTTTTGAAAATATGATGATTGAAGACCTGAAAGTCGTGCTCAAAGTGGCCGAGTTTCGCAGTATTACCGCCGCAGCGCACAGCTTGGGGATGCGGATCGCAACCGCCAGTGCCGCAGTCAAACGAGTCGAGCAGTCCCTGGGGGGCGAGCTATTTGTGCGGACCACGCGACAGCTCAGATTATCGACCGCCGGAGAAAAGTATCTCCCACAATGTGAGCAGGCGTTGCTGATGCTGGAGCAGGCGCGGCAAAACATCCGTGCCGATCAGGGGGCGATTGAAGGCGAACTGCGCATTGCCGTTTCGTCGGACCTGGGCCGCAACTGCCTGCTCCCCTGGGTCGATGAGTTTATGGCAGATCACCCGGGACTGAGCCTGCGGGTGAATATCAGCGACAGCAATATTGATTTCTACCGCGATTCCGTCGATATGGCACTGCGATACGGCTCGCCGAGCGATGCCGGTCTGTATGGGTTTAAAATCTGCCATGTCCCGACCCTGCTGTGCGCCACGCCGGCTTATCTGGCGCAACGGGGTCAACCGGAGCATCCCCAGGATCTGGTGTCGCATAACGGCCTGTTCTATCAACTGCAGGATATTCCCCACGATACCTGGACATTTACCCGCGACGATCAACAATTCAAAATCAAAATGAGCGGCGATCGGATGTCGAATGACGGCGATTTGGTGCGGCGTTGGTGTGTCGCAGGAAAAGGCATTGCCGTGAAATCCTGCCTCGATATGGCGGATGATTTGCTGTCCGGGCGTGTGGTGAGTGTTATGCCGACATACAGATCCCGGACCACCGAACTGTGGTTGATCTGCCCGAGTCGGCAGTCGATCACCCCGGCAATGCGGTTGCTCAGAGATCACTTGCAGCGCAAATGTGCCGAGCGTCTCAACGCTCTGGTCGAGCAAAACATCCTGCCAAAGGATTTCCTGGTATAACCGGCCACCTCAAGTGGCCTTCGCAGTGCTCTTCGTATTGGCACCTTGGTATTAGCACCTTGGTATTGGCACCTTCACTCTGGCGGAAGCTGAGCGATTATCTTCCAAGAACCGCACGGCAGGTCGGAGCACACATGACACGCGCCTGCCAATATTTCCCACAATTCCAAGACCCTCCGGCCCTGCGGACGGGCCTTCTCAGTAAACGCTCAGGGTTTCTTAAGCGAATCTTAAGTTTTCTCAGTCACCCTTGATCTGATTGAACTATCAAAGCATTTTTTTGATGGTATGATGCGCCAATTTTTTTCTCCATTTATTAATGCGCTGACCACAGAGTACCCGAAACATGCAACAAGAAATTCTCGTCAAACGGACTGGCGTTCGTCGTGTCCTGTACACTTTTGTCCATAGTTATAACGGTATTAAGTGGCTGTGTACCCACGAAACCGCATTTCAGCAAGAACTGCTGCTTTTCCTGCCGCTGACCGTGTTCGCCTTCTGGCTCGATCTGCCCGCACTGCATACCTTGTTACTGCTGCTCTCCATGCTGTTTGTTCTGTTCGCCGAAATGGTCAATACCGCCATTGAAACGGTGGTCGATCGCATCAGTCTGGAATATCACCCTCTGTCCGGCATCGCCAAAAATATCGGATCTGCGTTAGTGATGTTCAGTTTCATCGGCCTTTGCCTGGTGTGGGGAGTTGTACTGTGGATCAGGTAATCGCCGTACCAACCAGCCAACGCGTAAAAATCAAATTGGGACCGCTGGTTCCTCTGCTCAGCTTTGTACTGATTGATTTATTTATCCTCAGCCTGTCGCGTTTCATGCTGTCAATTTGGCAGAGTGAGCGCGTTTTTACCGTCAATGATTACGAGCAGATCTTTCTCGGAGGTTTGCGGATTGATCTCTCAGCCCTGGGCTATTTGTTTGCCCCGGCGCTGCTGATGGTGATCATCGCAACCCTGCTGCATCAAACCCGTTTGCTGCGGTTGCCACTGAAGATCTATCTCGTCGCCGGCAGTTTGCTGCTGCTGTTCTTCGAGCTTATCACCCCCACATTTATCCTTGAGTACGACCTACGCCCTAACCGACTGTTTATTGATTACTTAATCTATCCCAAAGAAGTGTTTTCGATGCTGTTCGGCGGCTATAAGCTGGAAATGATCACCACGCTGCTCGTCTTGGTGCTGGTCGGCAAAGCCCTGGTACTGGCCTATAACCGGCTGTGGCGCCTGGCGGTCAAAGGGACATTCTGGTCGCAGATCACCCTGCAATTGCTGCTGGTTTGCCTGTTGGTGCTCGGCGCTCGCGGAACCCTGGGCCACCGGCCGATCAACCCGGCCTTGGTTGCATTTTCCAATGACCACTTACTGAATGATTTAAGCCTGAACTCAGCCTACTCCGTCGCATTCGCCTACAAGCAATTGAAGAACGAAATGTCGAGCGCTGACTACTACGGTCCGATGGACACGCAAACCCTGCTGGGTGAGGTTCGCCGGACCCTGCAAGATTCGCAGGCTCACTATGGCGACCCACTCGCGCCGACGAAAACGATGCATATCAGTCCTTTTCCGGAGCGCAAGAAGAACCTGGTTATCCTTTTACAAGAAAGCCTGGGGGCACGTTACGTCGGAAAACTGGGTGGCCTGCCGCTTACGCCGAATCTTGATCAGCTGATGGATGAAGGGTGGAACTTTACCCGGATGTACGCGACCGGCACCCGTTCTGTTCGGGGGATCGAGGCCGTGGTCACCGGTTTCACGCCGACCGCCGCACGCTCGGTGGTTAAGCTCGGGAAATCTCAGCAAAACTTCTTTACCCTGGCCGGATTTCTTGCCCAGCAAGGCTATCACACCCAATTCGTGTACGGTGGCGAAAGCCATTTCGATAACATGAAAAGCTTCTTCTTGGGCAATGGGTTTCAGGACATCGTCGAAGGGGCTGACTTTGACAAAGTCGACTTCACCGGGTCCTGGGGGGCTTCCGATGAAGACCTGTACGATCAGGCTGATAAGGAGTTCACCCAGTTGCAAGAAAAAGGCAAGCCATTCTTTAGCTTAGTCTTTACGTCGTCGAACCACTCTCCGTTCGAATACCCGGATGGCAAAATCACGCCTTATGACAGTCCGAAGCAGACGCGTAACAACGCCGCGAAATACTCAGACTACGCGCTGGGGCAGTTTATCCGCAAAGCCAAACAGTCCAATTACTGGAAAGATACGGTGTTCGTGGTGGTTGCCGACCATGACTCCCGGGTCCATGGCTCAAGCCTGGTACCGGTCCGGCATTTTCGCATCCCGGCCGTCATTTTTGGCCAGGATGTCCCCCATCAGGTCGAAAACCGCCTGGCCAGCCAGATCGATTTAGGACCGACGCTGCTCTCTTTCATCGGCGCTTCCGGCGAGCATCCGATGCTGGGCAATGACTTTACCCAGCCACTGAAGGCCGATCAGCCGCGGGCAATGTTGCAATATGATAAAAACTTCGCCTATTTAAAAGCCGGGAAAGCGATCGTTTTCCAGCCGCATAAAACGCCGCAAACCTTCCTGCTGGACGGTGAAAACCTGGTTCCGACCCAAACGGATGCCCGGCTGACCAAAGAAGCACACGCCTACGCCAACTTCGGCAGTTTGGCTTATGAGAAAGGCTGGTATCAGCCATAAGTGAATGGGCTGTTGCCATGCCGGGCCTAGGGAGGCCCGCTTTTGACTCACGCGTCATTGCGCGAGGTCGAAGCGCCGCCTCTCCTGACCCGGCCAAACCCATCAACGTTCAACACGAACTGGCGTATGCTTTACATTGCGTACATTTGAGAGGGTGAGGCCATGAAACTACTGATTATCGAAGACTCCGAACCCCTGCGTCGCAGCCTGGTGGTCGGGCTGAATCATTTGGGATTTACCACCGACGATACCGGCGATGGCTCGCACGGGCTAAGCATGGCGCTGAACAATCACTATGACGTCATTATTCTTGATTTGATGCTGCCCAATGTCAGCGGCATGGAAATCCTCAACGCGCTGCGACAGCAAAAGAAGCAAACCCGTGTCCTGATTTTATCCGCCAAAACCGAAACCCAGGATCGGGTGGAAGGGTTGCTGCAAGGGGCCGATGATTATCTGACCAAGCCCTTCTCGTTTGAAGAACTGCACGCCCGGGTGCTGACCATCATGCGGCGGGGTCATTTGGAGCATATCGACCAGTGCCTGAGAGTGGGAGAATTCTGCCTCAATGTCGCTGAAAAAACCTTCTCCTACCGGGCCCGGGAGATTGAGCTGACCCCGAATGAGTTCAGGATCTTGCAATGCCTGTTCAGCGCCCCCAATCGGGTCGTCAACGTTGAGCAGATCAGCGAAGCCGTAGTCGGCAACTTCGACTTTTTATCAAAGAATACGATTGAGGCGCACATCTCAGCAATTCGTCGAAAAGTCCGCGCTTTTAACGGCATCTTACCGGTAAAAAACAAACGGGGGTTTGGTTATGTGGCCCAAAGACAATAATGCCGGCGAACAGGCCATACCCGCCAAGCTCCCCTTCACCCTGCTGCTCAAAGGCAGTCCGTTTGCTTCCATTCAGCGCAATCTGGTCAATTCTGTCTCGCTCGTTTTCGGCACCATCTTATTCATCGTATTTCTCTCGGTCGATCTGGGGCTCGATGACTGGGTCGAAAAGCAGTTCGAACAGTCGATGCTGAACAAAGCTAACTATCTGAAATCCCAGGCCATCATTAAAGATCACCAAGTGGTCTTTGATTTTGACGAGCAATTTATGCCGGAATATCAAAGCAATGAAGATCCGCATTTTTTCCAGTTCTGGCAGCACAATCGGGCCATCAAGCGTTCAGCAACACTGGATCCCTACCCCGATGGCGACTTAATTCGCCCCAAACTACCGTTGGGGACCGACAAGGTCGTTGAAGTCACCCTGCCCAATGGCGAGCTGGGCCGCGCTTCCTTGTCCACCTTTGTGCCAAGGAGTGAACAAGGCGAGCTGATCCCGGTGTCGCTGACGATTTATGAGTCGGCACAAGGACTCAACCGACTGCTGTGGATCGTGGACGGACTCCTGATTGGTTGCTTCCTGTTTGCCATGGCCCTGATGCGATATATCACCATCGTGTTGATCCACAGTGGCCTCAAGCCCCTTGAGCAACTGAATCAGGATCTGAAAAGCTTCCGCTATCTGGAACACAACGAGAAGACCGTCGATACCTTGCCTGAGCCGGAAACGCGGGTCGAAGAAATTGAACCGATCCGGCGCGAACTCAATGCCTTCATTCGCAGTAATCGCGAGTTGATCCAGAACGAAAAACGCATCACCGGTGATATTGCCCACGAGCTCAAAACGCCGCTGGCGGAGATGATCGCCTTAAGTGAGGTGTATATCCGTTATCCGGATGATGAGCGCATCAGCAAAACCTACCAGCACGACATCCTGACCATTGCGAAGCGCATGAAGACCATTGTTGAAAATTTACTGCTGTTACAACGAACATCATCACTGGCATTGAACGTCGACCTGGAGCCGCTTTCGATTGACGATTTACTGGATCAGACGCAGCTTGATTTAACGTTCAAATATCCCGATATTACCCGGCGGTTGCACCTCGAATGTGAAACCCATGAGTTTTTCCTGGCGGATCGCTTCAGCTTAGAAACCATTCTGAGCAACTTACTCGACAACGCCCTTTTCTACAGCCCAGACGCCAGTGTCGTCGATATCCGATGGCGACGGGTTTCCCAACAGTACCAATTAGACATCACGAATCAGCTGACTCAGCCAATCAGTGACGAGCAGCTCTCGAAAATCACCCGGCCGCTGTTTCAGATCGATGCCTCAAGAACCAGTAGCGAGCGCTTCGGACTCGGGCTGTCGATCATCGACAACATCTGTCGGCAAAATCACTATACCTTGCAGTTCAACCAGCCACAGCCATTACAGCTGACAGTGAGCATCGGGATTCCGAGACACACAGAGGATTGAATTCTTGGTAGCATCACATCTGGTGCCAACCTGCCGTTTGCTACAGAGTCCGTTCCTAGCAACCCGATGATTTTTCGGTGACTTCTATCACATAAACAACTACATCAGTTGTCTCGATATAATTAGCGCGCTAACCTTTAAGCATGAAACTAGACGCAAGCATTGGCTTTCTGCTGAACAAAGCCGCCGGAGAGATGAAATATGCTCTCGAAAATTTACTCCGCCCATACAACCTGACTCCGGCTCAATGGTCCGTGCTAGCACGTTTAACCGAGCAAGACGGCCAGGTGATTAGTGATATCGGCAAATCACTTTTTTTCGATAAGCCAACCATGTCCGGAGTGATCAAGCGTTTACACGATAAAGGCCTGATTACCAAGGAGCGAGACGCAGCTGATCAAAGGATGATCAAAATCTATTTAACGGATTCTGCACGAGCACTGATGCTGGAACTGCCCGACTTAGCCATTTCGGTTAATCAGAAAGCGTTGAAGGGATTTGAATCAGAAGAAGCGGAACTACTGAAGGTATTCTTAAAAAGAATCCTGATGAACATGCGATAATTTTTTACCCCAAAGGTTAGCGCACTAACCACTTAATACGTTACGGAGAACTTATGTTGCGATCGATCCTCAAAACCATTCACCTCGTCAGCCTGTGTATTTTTCTCGGCAGTATTGCAACCTATATCTTTCTCGGGGAGCTGGTACCGGATTCCAATCAGATGGCACTCGCACTGAACCGCCAATGGGTGCTTCAAAGCACCACTTATCTGACGATTATCGCCATGTGTATCACTGGACTTACCGGCGTGTTACTGAGCGGTATCCCTCGCGCACGCTGGGTCCAACTCAAACTCGTCGGTTTCGTGGGGATCCTGCTCAACACCTTTTTCTTCGTCTATCCGGCAATTCAAAGCTCCGTCGAGCTGCTCGGCAAGGACGAACAGGGGTTCGAAGCAGCCCTGATGAATGAAGCAATATTCGGTGGCGTGAATATCCTGTTGATTCTCATCCTGATTGCCATCGCCATCCGAAAACCTAAATTTAGTCGGCAGGCCAATTAGTTTCAAAGGTGTTTATCCGTCGCTTTCTGAATTACCTAAAAGCGTCGATGTTCTCAAAGCTCATGGGATGCTGTGCGAGTTCGTCGAATACTTTACGGCATCCTCCACGATCGACATGTCGATTCACGGGAATACGATTCATGACCCACAGCCAGGTGCCGGAAATGGCACCTGGCGATGTCTGTTTATCCACGGTTTATTAAGAAACTATGGTGAAACATTATGACCCCCCCTGAAACGGCGCTTCATCCCAGGGTGCCACTGAAATTGAAGGCCAGCGGTTTTTAAAACTCTGAGTCATTTTCCGGTAATTGGCTTCGGTCATCGCGATTTTATTGGGCTTGACGTTCATCTGGAACGCATCTTCAAGGCCATAGGGCGCATAGATGGTGACAGAGCCACCAGTATTGAGCGTAAACCCAATGGCGAAAGCAGAAAGCCAGGAATCGATCCCTTGCTCAACGCGCTCGTAAGCTGGAATGTCGCAGCCAAATTTCTGTGGATACCACAGGTGAACAATCGCCTGATTTTTCACATCAATTTCGACGGTATGGCTCATACGCGTGCTGATTTCATCTTCGTACCACGCTTCAGAACGGTGCTGTTCGCGATCAAAATAGACAATATCGAAATCCTTCACCTGCTCAAGCAGTGGCCGACCTGATAGGCGATTCCAAATGAGCTGGGTAATGGCCCCACCGGCGATATAAAAGTTTGGCAAACCAAGGTCCCGGCATGCCTGCGCGGTTTCCATAAGCTCCGGGACGGATTGGATCAACTGTCGTAACGAGTATTTCATCTTTTTTCCTAAAGCTTTATTTTCGCTACCCACTTTCACAGCAGCGGCTGACCAACCGCCCTGACGACACAACTTGCAAACTGGATAAAGGAGCATACCACTGAAGTGATGGATCGCCTGCGAATTGAATAAATTTCTCCACAGCACTGAAGTTGAACTATCTTATTAATACAGAGGTTAACAACTGATTTCATAGTGTCGGCCACGGAAGGGCAAACGTATGTCTACGACAATCAAGCAACTGATTCTGCTCTCTAATCACAGAACGCATGCCCGTGCCCTCGGACTCTGCATTCCGCCTAAGTTAAAAATCAATTTAACGCGCCTTGACCTCAAACAACTTCCAGAACAACTGGAATATCAGAGAGATACTTTAATTCTGATTGATCTGACAAACCTCAGCGCGGAAACGCAGAGTTTGCTGCAGAATCAGCTGAGATTTGGCACGGCCGCTTTGGCTTTATTCAGCGCCAACACTCCTATAGACATTGAAGAACTGGTGCAATGGCCAAATGTCTACGGATTGTTCAATCTTGACGACCCATTCGACGTCATTTGTAAAGGCGTGAAAGCAGTCATGTGCGGTGAAAATTGGTTTTCGCCGCACATCTCGGCTCAACTTGATGATTATCACAGTGAACATCAAGCCTCCCTGCCTCAAAAGGATAATCAGCCAAGAACCCCTTACCTCGAAAATGTCAGATGCTGTTGAGGATCATGTTTCATTTTCGCACTTACGATACATCCAGAATAATTTTTCAAGCAGTGTATTCAAATTCATACTTTTTTCATACTCCGGATATGAGACTTTAGTCTAACTTTAAAGAATAATATCAATAGCAAGAACGCATCACGAATTACAAGATCGCTCTGAAGATAAATTCAATGCAGAAATTAAAACAACTGCATTAAAAAATAAGAGCGGAATTAAAAACAACCCTATTCGATTTAATCCGAATAGAGAATTCGCATATCCGGTTTATTGAGCAAAGTGGGAGCTGTAACCCAATGGCGGTAGCATGCCTGAGCACGAATATCCAAGACTCTCACGATTCATCAAATGATGATAAATAAAACCATGCCCTTGACAATTAAGTTGTATTCATAAGGCATCCAATAATGAAACACAGAGAATTAATTCGACATAATGTTCCTGATTTTGGGCTTCTATACCGACTGGTTGATGTATCCATTGTTGCCCTGGTGCTCTATTTATCACTCGTCCTATATACTCCGGAAATTAGCAACAACTATTATATTCCCGGCGCATTGGGCATGATCGGCTTTTTATTATCTGCGGAGAGTTGCCATCTCTACCGATCATGGAGAACCAGTACGTTTCGCGAACATGCAACGGCAACCTTGCTGCCCTGGGTTCTGACCGTATTCATACTGATGACCGCAGGTTACTTCTCCAAGACCAGCAACGATTTTTCACGCGTCGTGATCGGCAGCTGGTTCGTGTTCACCCCCTGTGCGCTCATCGTCTGGCGCTTTGCCCTACTGCAATTGATTCGCCTGCTGTATCGGCGGGGTTACTGTACTCAGAAAGCCGCCATTATTGGCGTGACGGAAAACGGCATTGCTTTGGCTGAAGAGCTGAACACACGCGCGGATTCAGGCATCATTTTAGAGGGATTTTATGATGAGCGAGACTGCTACCGGATTCCAGATAAGCTCAATGCCCCTATATGCGGCTCGGTGCTTGACGCTTTAGAAAAAGCCCGACAAGGTGAACTCAAACATATTTATATCGCGATGCCGCTTCATGCGAGAGGCCGAATCACAAAATTTTTAGAGAATTTTTCAGATACCACAGCGAACACCTATTTAATTCCCGACTTCTTTAATTACAACCTGTTATATTCCCGTTGGGGACATGTGGGTGGCATCCAGATCCTGAGTGTGTTTGACACCCCATTTAATGGCCTGACGGCATGGGCAAAACGCATCGAAGACATTATTCTGGCAACCCTGTTTCTCATTCTGTGTTCCCCGGTACTGATTGCCATTGCTATCGGCGTAAAATTATCCTCACCCGGCCCGGTTTTATTCAAACAAGACCGATACGGTCTGGATGGGAAGAAAATCAAAGTCTGGAAGTTTCGCTCCATGAGCACTACAGACAATGGCGAAGTCATTAAACAAGCGACCAAAAATGACTTTCGCGTGACTCGCTTCGGGGCATTTCTACGCCGGACATCACTCGATGAATTACCTCAATTTATCAATGTTCTACAAGGAACGATGTCAATTGTGGGCCCCCGCCCTCACGCCGTTGCCCATAACGAGGAATATCGGACAATTGTCGAACGCTACATGTTACGCCACAAAGTGAAACCCGGGATCACGGGCTGGGCACAAATTAATGGTTACCGGGGTGAAACGGATACAATTTCGAAAATGGAAAAAAGAGTGGAATATGATCTCGCATACATTCAACGCTGGTCACTCTCGATGGATCTTAAAATCATCTGCATGACCACCGTCAGAATGTTCTCAGACAAAATGGCTTACTAAGACATACGGCGCGATAAAACAATGAATTATTTCCCCCTGACCCTGTTAGTTATTTCTCCTCTGGCGATGGCTGTAATATCGCCGGCTGCGTATGTGACAGAGTCAGGCATTGAAATTACGCCGGTGATTGCGACTTCGATTCAGCATGATGACAACATTACCAATGAAAACGAAAGTGACAATAAAATCTCGTCCATGCTCTTCGAATTAGAGCCATCCATTTTCGTCAAAGCCACGCATGGCGACAATTATTACTATGCCGATTACATTCTCACCAACGGCAACTATTTTAGTAGTTCAGAAGACAATTACTTAGACCATCAGTTGGATTTCATCAGTGAATTGAATATCAACCAACGAAATCGCCTCTATCTTGCCTATGAATTCGATCGCCTGCATGAAGCGCGCGGAACGGGAATTTCAGAAGGGATCAGCAGCACGACCGACGGATTTGATGAACCGATAGAATATAGCGCGCACTATCTTCATGCCAATTATGCTTACGGCTCTGAAGGTGCCAAAGGGCAGATTGTCGGCTCCGTGGGCTACTACGATCGTTCATATGAAAATTTCCGTGAGGTGACTCAGTTCAGGGATTACGATGAAAACCACTATGGCGCCGCCTTCTACTACCGGATGGCATCCAGTACCCGATTGTTTGTGGATATCCGGCGAGAAGATCGCCGGTATCAAACCATTGCACCACAGCAACCCAGTTTAGATAACGATGTCACCTATTATTACGTGGGCGCTGAATGGGACATCACCGGCAAAACATCCGGCATCGCCAAGTTCGGTCTCCAGGACAAGCGTTTTCGGGACGGGAACCGTAGCGATTTTCGCGGCAACAGCTGGGATGTCAAGCTCTCCTGGTCTCCCAGACAGTACTCAACACTGAGCCTGAGCGCACTTCAACAAGCCAAAGACCCGGATCAGGCCGGTGATTATGTGAAAGAGACCGCCTACACCTTCGGCTGGCAACATTTCTGGCGGGAGCGGTTTTATACCGACCTCACCTATACCCACTCGGACGAAAGCTATACCGGTGTCAATCGAGACGATACCACCCGGACCTGGCAAATTTCTGCCAGCTACGACATGCGCCGCTGGCTTTCGTTCACCCTCGGCTGGGACTATTCAGACAGAACATCCTCCCAGCCTGGCATTGATTCCAACAAACAAATTTGGTCTCTCACAGCGACCTTGAGCCTTTAATCGAAACCGCTCAGGTCATATTAGCGAGGTGTAACATGACGCTCATCAACGCTATTTTACTCAGCTTACTCATCGTATTTCCGGTGTACTCTGCAAGCTTTGAAGATATTTATCAGCTTGGCCCGGGTGATAAAATCCAAATCCAAGTCTACGGCGAAGCAGATCTCTCCGTTGATGAACTCCTGTTAAGCTCCAGCGGGACCTTTGATTACCCATATCTCGGCCAAATCTCGGCCAAAGGAAAAACCCCGGAGCAGCTGAAAAATGAAATCTATCAAGGGTTGAAAGGCGATTATTTAGTTTCGCCGAAAGTACGGATCAACATCGTTTCCTACCGCCAGATATATGTGAATGGTGAAGTCAAACGCCCCGGGGGATACGAATACAAACCCGGACTTACCGTCGATAAAGCCATTGCGTTGGCCGGTGGGTTTACCGATCGCGCTTCACGGAATGCGATTAATATCAACCCTGCCAATAACGGTACCCAACGGAAAAAAGTCAGCCTGAAACACAGTGTTGAACCGGGCGATATTATCGTCATCGATCAGAGTTTCTTTTAAGGATCAGTCTCCTTCTTCAGTTTGAGTGTGCAAACTAAGCGAGTCACATATGATGGACACAACGGTAAACCACCTTCGGGACAAAGAAGAAAATGTTGGCTTCGGAAGCTATCTGTCGACCTTAAAGAAATACAGGTTGGTCATCTTGCTCCTGACAACACTCACGGCTGTCGTGGCCTTTTTCCTGGTTCAATCGACCACGCCCGTGTACCGCGCAACTGCCGTGCTTCTCATTGAGGCCCAACAGCAAAAAGCGGTCTCGATCGAGGAAATCGTCGGCATTGATACCAGTAAAAAGGAATACTATCTCACCCAATTTGAGATCCTGAAATCCAACCAAATTGCCGAACACGTCATCGACAAGCTGGATCTGGCTTCTTTGCCGGAGTTTAACGGCCAAGGCAAAGACAAAGGGTTCCTCACACCCCTCAAGGCTTGGCTGCCATCGGTGCCATTCATCCAAACGACGCATCCGGAAGCCCAGACCACAACAACACCGGCCCCGAAAGAAACGCTGAAACGCAAAATATTGGCAACCTTTAAGGACAAACTCACAATCGCGCCCATCCGGAATACTCAGCTGGTGAATATTAGTTTCGAGTCTGAAGATCCGATCCTGGCCGCGCACATCGCCAATGAAGTCGGCAACAGCTATATCCAGTCAAACCTGGAATCACGGCTATCCATTACCTCTCAGACCTCTGACTGGCTGCGCGAGCGCCTGAATGAACTGAAGCAACAATTGGTTGAATCGGAAGCCCGGCTCTCCAACTTTATGCAACAAGAAGGGTTGATTGATTTCAGCGGTATCAACGGGCTGGCATCGGTTGAATTAACCGATCTGACCAATCAACTGTCGGCTGCCCGGGATCGTCGAATTGCCGCCGAATCGCTGTCATATCTGCTCAACAAAAACAAAAGTGCCGATGTGACCAGCCTGTCATCTGTCTCTGAAATCTCCAACAACCCACAATTGCGTGATATTCGCCTGGCCGAAATTGATGCGGAGAAACGGGTTTCCGAGCTTTCAAAACGCTATGGTCCCAAGCACGACAAAATGATTCAGGCGCAGGCGCAGTTAACGACGATTCAGCAGCATGCAAAAAAACTCCTGACGCAACTGGCCAAAGGTCTGGATAAAGAACGGCAGGCCGCGCTGCAACAAGAAGCCAGCCTGAATCAGGCATTAAACGATAAAAAAGATGAATATCAGCAGCTCATCATCCAGGAAGCAAAATATGACGCGCTGAAGCGAGATGTGGAGAGCAACCGCCAGCTATACAACTTATTCCTCAACCGCCAGAAAGAAACTGACGCCACCAGCAACTTTAAAGCCACCAATGCGCGGTTCTCCGACTATGCGCTACCGCCGCTACAACCCGCCACACCGCAAAAAGCGAAAACGGTGGCAATCGCCGCAATGACCATGATGGTCCTGACGATGATTCTGGCAATGATGCTTGAATCGTTTCGCAGCACCATCGAAAAACCCGATGAGATTGAAGACAAACTCAATCTTCAGGCTTTAGGCGCACTGCCACGCATCAAGTCCAGGAAATACCGGAAAAACGGCCTGGATGCACACCTGTTCTTTGATGCCGAGCAGCAGGCCTTTACGGAGTCCGTCCGGACGATTCGGACGTCCCTGCGGCTCCAGTTGCTTAATCAGTCCGGGAAGCGAATTGCCGTGACGTCATCCATTCCTGAAGAAGGAAAAACGACCACCTCAATCAACCTGGCTGTCGCGATGGGTACCATGGAAAAAGTCCTGCTGATCGACTGTGATCTGCGCAAGCCTGCCATCGGAACCAATTTCGGACTGTCCAAAGACCATCCGGGGCTCATCAATACCCTGGCCATGGGCGTCCCCCTTGAGGCATGCCTCTATCATGACGACGAGTCAGGTATCGATATTCTAACGGCCGGCGGGGCGACACGGAGCCCTCAGGAATTGCTTGGCTCTGAGCAGTTCACGGCACTGCTGGCCAGCCTGGAAACGAAGTATGACCGTATTGTGATTGATACCCCTCCGGTTCTGGTGGTCAGTGATGCCCTGATCATTGGTCAACAAACCGGAAGCGCTGTCATGGTCGTGAAAGCAGGAACCAAGCTCAAGCAGGTCCAAGCCGCCATCGCCAAGATAACCAAACACAATATCCCTGTCCGTGGCGTCGTGCTGAACCAGGTCGATCGGCAGCACACGGAGTATGACGATTATTACGACAAATTCGCCGCTTCCGAACAGCAGCACAGCTGACACCTAGCACCCAACACCTAACGTCTAACACCGGCCAAACAGAGAAGGTTGTACGACTTTGAAAGGGTTACTGAAGTTTTTGAGTGCGTCCATTGTGACACAGGCGACCGCGGCAATTACCGGTCTCCTGTTGGCTCACTGGTTGATGGTCGATGATTACGCCATCTATACCGTGATGACGATGATGACCGGTGCCGTCATGGTCTTGACCAAAGGCGGCGTCAACTTAGGCCTGAACGCGATTTTAGGACGCGTCTGGCCGGACAAACAAAAAGCTGAGATAGCCCTGAAAGCGTCATTAATCGTCAGAAGAAAAATCGCCATGATATTACTTCCGGTGATTCTGGTTTTTTCATCCTGGCTGCTTGTTGAAAATGGTGCCGACAGCCTGACGATTCTCATCATGGCCCTGTTTCTCGTCACTTACTATATTTTTGATTTTCAATCCAAGTTACATGAGCAAATCATATTTTTCGATAACAACGCCCATAAAGTTCAGCTGATTGATGGCGCACTGTCTCTATTTCGCCTGCTCAGTATTCTGGTGCTCAAGTTTACCGGGTTCTTGAATGTGAGTTTGTCGATCCTGGTCGGGGTTTTGGTCGCGGGGCTGCGTATTGTTCCGATTCGAAAAGTCGTTGCTCAAATTATGCCGCAGCATGCAGCGGCACCGGTCACCCAGGGAGATATCCAGGAAGTGAAGAGCATTGCCCACCGGCAACTGTCTCTGGATATTTTTATGGTATTACAAGCGCAAGCGGTTCTTTTTGTCATCGCCTACTACGGTGATTATTCCGATACCGCAGCATTTGGCGCCCTCACCCGGATCGGACAACTGTTTTTACCGGTGACGGCCTTCATTACCGCCTACGCCGTGCCCCGCTTTTGCCAGGTCAGCCATCAGAGGCTGATTCGTGATCTGATGTTATGGACCGGACTGGTGTTTCTGATCGGCATGATGTTAGTCCTGTTGTCGGCCACTTACCCGGACCTGTTACTGCTGTTGGTCGGTGACAACTACGCAAGCTACAAATACGAACTGCTTATCTCATGTATCTATGTCACCTTCAACGCCGCCTGCTATTGCTTTTGGACGTTGCTGGCCAACAGAGGCTTAAATAAATATTCGTATGTTCAGTTAATTACTTTTCCTTTCTGGTGCTTGCTTGCCCCGCTCGCCTTCGACCTTTCAACCTTAAGCGGCGCACTGGCTTTTCAATTTGGTATTCCGCTGACGTTACTGATTACAGCGCTGATGGATCTGAAAAAAGAAATGTTCACCGGAATCACGGTGAAATCACGGCAATAACACGGCATTAAAGAGCCCGAACCTCGCAACCCGCACAGCGATGAATTCGGATCAACGACCCTTTGTGAATATCAGCACGATAAGGTTAGATATGAGAATTACGATTGTATCTGAGGTTTACAGCCCCCGAATTGGCGGCATGGAACGATATGCCGAAGATATGGCGATGTACTGGTCAGAGCAAGGTATCGCCGTTGATATCATTACAGACACACAGGACGAAGGCCACCAACCAACAACTCAGCCATACAGCGTCCGAAGAGGGCTGAGTTTCACGGAAAAGGTCCGAGCATTTAAAGCCTCAGAAACGATCTTTTTTGTTGGCGTCACGATTGAAAATATCCTTGCCGCCTACCTGGCCGGAAAACGCGCCGTCATCAGCCACCATGGGGTGTATATCTACAACCAAGGATTGAGCCATTCCATCAAAGGCATGATCAAAAGATTATTATGCCGTCCGATGAATAACATCAGTGTCAGCAAATTTGTCGCCCGAGAAGTCGGGGGCAGGCAAAAAGTTATCTTAAATGGCTATCGGGACGATCTCTTCTTTCCCCCCCAACACAAGCCAAACCCAAGAACATTTATCTTTTGTGGCCGACTTGTTCCGGATAAAGGCGTCGACTTACTGATCTCGGCTTTTGCAAAAGTCCACCAGACCTATCCTGATGCTTCACTGGCAATCATCGGCGACGGATGCGAGCGGGATAATCTGACATCGCTGGTCAATCAACACAACCTGAACGACCGTGTCACGTTTTTTGGCGCACGGGCTTTACCGGAGGTCGCAGAGCAACTGAGACAAAATGCCTGCCTGGTTGTGCCGTCGCGATGGAACGAACCCTTCGGCATTGTGGCGTTGGAAGGCCTGGCCTCAGGGTGCGAAGTGATCGCCACTGCGCAAGGGGGCTTGCCGGAAGCCCTGAGTGGCCATGGCCGAATTGTCGCCCCGGATGCAGACGCGCTCGCAGCGGCCATGCGCCAGGTTTGTGAGGGTAAGCAAAGCAGACAGAAAGCCGAGGTAAGCAAGTATTTACAATCAAGGCGCGCCCGTTGTGTTGCCGCAGAATATTTTGCCTATCTGTTTTCAAGCGCGTCGCAACACGATGTGCGTCAAGACTTAGTGAAGTGAGGAAGCATCATGTTTTTAGTCTTACACCCCGTCGGCAACAATGCGATCAGAATGCTGGTAAAGGCCATGAGTGATGCAGACGCACTGCACTCCTTTCACACGTCTCTTGCTTATCATGACGGCTTGCAGAGCAAGATTCTGCCTCGTTTCGTGGTTGAGCAACTCAAACGTCGCAGCTTCCCGGGGATCCCCAAACAAAAAGTCATGACGTACCCGTACTTCAATCTGGCCCGGATCGCCGCACAACGCATGAACTTCACGAAACTCGTGCACAATGCGAGCGGCCGGCTCAGCGTTGATAAGCTATACCATTACATCGATTCACATGTTGCGAATTACATTGAAGCCCAACCCGGCGAGCAACTCAGCAGCGTCTATGGCTTCGACGGAAAATGCTTAACGACATTCAAACGTGCCCGAAAGTTGGGGCATATCCGGCTTTATTATGAAGCGGCTTGTGGCTATACCCCCCATGTGGCGCGAGTGATGGCCGAAGAGAAAGAGCTCAACCCAGCCTGGCAAACCAGTATTCCGGTGATCCAACCAGCCACCATTGAGCGGCACGAAGAAGAGCTTCATCTGGCCGATCATGTCATTGTTGCCAGTTCCATCGTCAAGAACGACTTAATCAAACATAAAATCAATAAAACGATCTCAGTGATCCCTTATGGTTCACCACAGATATCAGTTTCACCGCATGTATCGGGCTCGCCACAGGCCTCAGGTTCACTGCAGGCCTCAGGCTCACCGCTACCCAGCGTGAGCATGGCCCATCATCGGCCGCCGCTGAAAGTCATGTATGTTGGCTCACTGTCGCAACAAAAAGGGATTTCGTATTTATTTGATGCCTTCATAAAAGCCGGTGGTCACCAAAATCTCGATATTACCATTGTCGGCCAAGACTATAGCCTCGGCAGGAACAAAGCGCTTGCCGGCCATTTGAAGCAATACCAATGGTATAAATCCGCCCCGAATAGCCAAATTATTCAACTGCTAAAATCCGCCGACGTGTTAGTGCTGCCCTCTCTGACGGAAGCGTTTGGACTGGTTGTCCTCGAAGCGCTCTCTCAAGGTACCGCCGTGATTGTGAGTGACCAGTGTGGCGCCTCCGATCTTATTGTGCATGGCGGCAACGGCTATATCGTTCCAGTTCGTAACTCAGATGCAATCGCAGAAAAACTGACCGTACTGGATCAAGACCGAGACCAGTTAAGCGCCATGAAGTGCGCCGCAATCGAAACCGCAAGGAAATATAGCTGGCAGCAATACGCGGCGAGTATCCGAAATTCATTAGGGATCGAGCACAATGGTATTTCGTGTCAATAACCAACAAGAAGCAGCCCGTATCATCAAGACGCTTTTCTTCACCGTCTATGTGCTGATGCTGCTGGAAGGGATTCTGAGGAAATGGTTTTTTCCATCACTCAGCTCATTCATCTTTTTCATCAAAGACCCTTTTGTGCTGCTGATTTATTTTTACGCGATTCAGGCCAAGCTGTGCCACCGGGGATATTGCTTCTATTTATACCTCGTGATTGCCACCATCTTTATTATCCATATCGGTCTGTTTTCGAGCCTGAATCCAGACAACACGGTGGTTTATCTTTACGGGTTCCGCAATTATCTGTTCTATTTCCCGCTGATCTTCGTTGGCGCTGCGGTATTAGATAAACAAGACTTCATCAAGATGGCCAAATGCTCCCTGTGGCTTGCGATCCCTATCTCCGCCTTGGTGTTCATGCAGTTCACTTCACCACCTACCGCCTATATCAATAAAGGGATCGAAAGTGACGGTTTTATATTTACGATTGCAGAAGGAATTGTCCGCCCCTACGGCGTCTTTACATTCACCATGGGACACGTCCTGTTTATCGCCAGCCTGTTCGCCTTTTCACTCGCCTACTACTTTGGTGAAATTCGGTTCGAAAAGCCGCACTGGAAATATCAGCTCTTTATGGGCGTATTTATTCTCTGTTTTTCCTTCATGTTCTTTACCACAGGCTCCCGATCAATCTATGCCTATGCGTTTTGTACCGCTTTGTTTCTGGGCATCCTGTGTATGATACATCCCAACCGGTATACGACATCAAAACTCTTCACCTTCCTGTGTATCCTAGTGCTTTCCGCTTTGGTGTTCTCCTACACCGACACCTATCAGACGTTATTGGAAAGAAACCTGTCGGCGGTTGAATCAGAGGGTTCTCCCGTTTCGCGGGCCCTGTCCAGCTTGTATGCATTTGCGGGCTATTTTACGGAGACACCATTTTGGGGCTATGGCATCGGCAGTGGCACCAATGCCGCATCTGTCATTTTAAGAGGGCCCAGCCAGCAAGGGATGGGCTTCATGCTCGCAGAAGATGAATGGTCAAGAATTGTCCTTGAATTAGGCTACCTGCTGGGCAGCTTATATATCTTCCTGAGAATCATCACCGTCTACTGGCTTTTTAAGCTGTCATGGCAGGCTTTTAAAGTGAATAACTACCTCCCGATCATCACATTTGGGTTCATTGGCCCCATTGTGTTGAATGGTGCCATGACCATGCAGGGGACGGTTCTGGCATACGGCATTTTATTCTCAGCTTATTTAGCGGGCAGTGCCCTACCACAGGAGAAATACAATCATGGCTAGATTAAAAATCTTGAGGGTGATCAGCTCAGTAGACCCCGCCAGCGGCGGCCCGATCCATGGCCTGACCCATAGTTCCAAACTCCTGGTCGAAAAGGGACATCACATCGAGGTGCTGTCCCTGAATGACCCGGATGACAGCAAGCTCCGCGGGTTTGCTTATCCGCTGACCTGCTTTCGGGGCGTGCTCGGAAAATTCCGGTTCAGCCAAGAATTCTCCGACTGGCTGGATCACCACGTATCAGAGTTTGATGTGGTGATTACGCATGGAATTTGGCAATACCACTCCTATGCGACCGCAAAAGCGTGCCGTAAACACAATATCCCCTACGTGCTCTTTACCCACGGCATGCTTGATCCCTGGTTTAACCAAGTGGATCAACTGAAAGCCCTGAAGAAAAAAATCTACTGGAAACTCTTTGAAAGCTTCACTGTGAACAACAGCAATGCGGTGCTGTTCACCTCGCAGGAAGAGAAAGAACTCGCGAAAGCCTCCTTTCTCCCTTATTCACCTGCCGAGCGTGTTGTGGCATACGGGACGCCGCAGCCGAATATCGATATTGCTGCGGCAAAAGAAGCGTTTTTCAGCCATGCCCCCCAACTTCAGGGCAAACGAATTGCGCTGTACCTGGGCCGGATTCATCAGAAGAAAGGCATCGATCTGATGCTCAAGGCGCTGGGGAACCTTGCCCCGCTGCCCGAAGACTTCATGCTGGTCATTGCCGGGCCGGATCAAGTCGGATTAAAAGATGAGCTGGAGGCGCTCAGTCACCAACTCGGGATCGCAAAGCACATCGTCTGGACCGGGATGCTCCAGGGCCTCAAAAAATGGGGGGCTTACTATGCTTCCGAGGTGTTTATCCTGCCCTCACACCAGGAAAATTTCGGCCTGGTGATCGCCGAAGCCCTGTCGACCGGCACCCCGGTGTTAACCACCAACAAAGTCAACATCTGGCATGAAGTCGACGACTACCAGGCCGGCTATGTGGCACCGGATACGGTCTCCGGCGTGCAGTCCCTGCTCAGCCAATGGTTCGAACTCTCGCCTTACGACAAGATCAGCATGGGCAAACGCGCGTTGAAGTGCTATGCCCGTCACTTCTCACTCAACGCAGCGGCACAAGATCTGGAAGCTGTCCTCCTTGAGGTCCGGGATGCGCATTCATTGAATCACAGCAGGTAACTGATCATGATCCCGAAAACTCATTTACATGCACCCTGTTACGGCTGGCAAAACAAATTCGCCAGAGTCTGCTGGGCCATGGTGTATTACACCCTCTTTCGTTGGAGCCCCATTCCGCTGTTTGGCTTTCGTCGTCAACTGCTGCGCCTTTTCGGCGCGACGATCGGGAGCCAGGCCAGAATTTACCCCTCAACCCAGATTTGGCTGCCGGCCAATCTGGAAATGGCCAGCGGTGCCACGCTGGGTCCAAGGGTCAATGTGTACAACCAGGGGGCAATCAAAATCGGGAAGGATGCGATCGTCAGCCAGGGCTCGCACCTCTGCGCCAGTACCCACGACTACAATGACCCGATCCACCCGCTGGTGCTCGCCCCCATCACCATCAGTACCAATGCCTGGGTATGTGCGGATGCTTTTATCGGGCCCGGTGTCCATGTGGGCGAAGGCGCAGTCATCGGCGCCAGATCCGTCCTCACAAAAACAGCGACCGCCTGGCAAGTCTATGCCGGGAATCCCGCCAGAGCGATCAAGCAACGTGCGCAATTCGGAGGCCAGCAATGAACGATGAACGTCTGGCGCGTTTAGAGCAATTTACGGGATGAAAGCTCAAATGAACTTTATTTTATACAGCCTCAACCACGCTCCCGAGCTGACCGGTATCGGCAAATACAACGGGGAGCTTTGTCCGGAACTGGCCCGGCGCGGCATTCAAACCAAGGTCGTGACGGCACCGCCTTATTATCCCGAATGGACGATTCATCAGCATTTCAAGAACTGGTGGTCCATCAAACGAGATGATCAGGGCGTGACCGTCTACCGCTGCCCGCTGTATATTCCGGCCAAAGTCACCACCCTGAAGCGATTACTGCATTTGGCTTCTTTTTCAGTGTCCTCGGCGGTGACCCTGTGCCGGTTATGGCCCCAGAAACCGGATGTGATTTTTCTGGTACAGCCGACGCTGTTTTGCGCGCCGTTCACCCTCTTGTTCTGTCGGCTGACAGGGGCCAAGTCGGTCATGCATATCCAGGACTTTGAAGTGGATGCGATGTTCGGCTTAGGCATGGTGGGGGAAGGTCGGTTGAAACGCATTGCCCGCCGCGTGGAGTCCTGGCTGCTGCAACAATTCGATGCGGTGTCGTCTATCTCCTACAGCATGCTGGAGAATGCGAAAAGCAAAGGGGTTCAGGAAGAGCAATTGTTCTTTTTCCCCAATTGGGCGGATACCGAATTTGTCACACCGGATGTGTGCGGCAAGCAACTCAGACAGGACTGGGGGTTTTCAGCCAGCGATAAAATTGTGCTGTACTCCGGCAATATCGGCGCCAAACAAGGACTGGAGATTGTCCTGGATGCCGCCCAGTATTTCGCCACCGACCCTCACGTCAAATTCGTCATTATCGGGAATGGCGCTTACCGCGACACCCTTGAACATTCGGCTCGGGAGAAGCAACTGACGAATGTCGTGTTCAAGCCCCTTCAGCCATGGGAAGACGTTCCCAAAATCATGGCCATGGCCGATGTCCATCTGGTAGTTCAAAAACGCGGGGCGGCAGACGCGGTCCTGCCTTCCAAACTAACCAATATCCTTGCCGCCGGCGGTCACGCGCTGATCACCGCAGAGCCTCAGACCGAACTCGGCAGGATTGAGCAGCAACATCCGGGGATCTATACCCTGGCCGAGCCGGAAAACCCTTCGGCCTTTATCGGTCAGTTAGAGATTTTACTGTCTCGAGATCTGTCAACACACAACATCATTGCACGCCAATACGCGGAGAAATACCTCAATAAGCACTCGATTATCGACCAATTTATTACCGACCTTCGTTCTAAATTTCAATTTAGCTGAGCTTAAGGGAATAATATGTCTAAAAAAGTCGCTTTAATTTCCGGGATCACCGGTCAGGATGGTTCCTATTTAGCCGAATTTTTACTCGACAAAGGCTATGAAGTTCATGGGATCAAACGCCGCTCATCACTGTTCAATACCGAGCGGGTTGATCATATCTACCAGGACAGGCATGAAGGCGATCCTCAGTTCTTCCTGCACTATGGCGATCTGACGGATCCGTCGAACCTGACACGCATTATCAAAGAAGTGCAGCCGGATGAAGTCTATAACCTGGGGGCCCAATCGCACGTCGCCGTTTCTTTTGAATCACCGGAATATACCGCCAACGTGGATGCGCTCGGCACCCTGCGCTTACTGGAAGCCATTCGCTTTCTCGGGCTCGAGAAAAAGACCCGTTTCTATCAGGCATCCACGTCAGAGCTGTATGGCCTTGTCCAGGAAACCCCGCAGAAAGAAACAACCCCGTTTTATCCCCGCTCCCCTTACGCGGTTGCCAAGCTCTATGCGTACTGGATCACCGTCAATTACCGCGAAGCGTACGGCATGTATGCCTGCAACGGGATCCTGTTTAACCATGAATCGCCTCGCCGGGGAGAAACCTTTGTGACCCGGAAGATCACCCGCGGACTGGCCAATATTGCCCAGGGCCTGGAGCGCTGCCTGTATCTCGGCAATATGAATGCCCTACGCGACTGGGGACATGCGAAAGACTATGTCCGGATGCAGTGGATGATGCTGCAACAGGAAACCGCTGAAGATTTCGTGATTGCGACCGGAAACCAGATTTCAGTCCGTGATTTTATCCGCCTGTCTGCTGCTGAGTTAGGGATCGAGCTGGCATTTGAAGGCCAAGGCGTCCACGAAACCGGGATTGTCATGGCGGTCAAAGGCGACAAAGCACCGGCCCTCAAAGTGGGCGATGTCATTGTCAAAGTCGAGCCCCGCTATTTCCGTCCGGCTGAAGTAGAAACCCTGTTAGGGGATCCGAACAAAGCCAAAAAACGTCTGGGCTGGACCCCGGAAATTTCGGTTCAGCAAATGTGTGCCGAAATGATTGCCAATGATTTGGATCAGGCAAAACGCCATGCCCTGCTGAAACAGCATGGTCATACCGTCACGATCCCCGTTGAAAAGTAGCGATCTTCGAGCTGCAGGCGACACGGACGCCTGTTTCACTTTCCACGTTCATTTCAACCCATCGGTTCAGAATTATGACGTTGAGTAAACACAGCAAAATATTTGTCGCAGGCCATCAGGGAATGGTCGGCTCAGCCATTGTCCGCCAGCTTCGGGCCCAAGGTTATCAGGAGATTATCACCCGTAACTCCACGGAGCTGGATTTGACCAACCAAAGTGCCACCCAACGCTTTTTCCGACAGCATTCAATCGATGCCGTCTTTCTGGCGGCCGCAAAAGTCGGCGGGATCCACGCCAACCATGTCCAACCCGCAGAGTTCATCTATCAAAACCTGATGATCGAAGCCAATGTGATTCACGCCGCCTGGGAGAACGGGGTCAGCCAACTGCTGTTTCTCGGGTCGTCCTGCATTTACCCCAGGTTGTCGCAGCAGCCGATGCAGGAGCACGCGCTCCTCACCGGGCCGCTCGAACCGACTAATGAGCCGTATGCCATTGCCAAAATTGCCGGGTTAAAGTTGTGCGAGTCCTATACGCGGCAATACGGTGTTGACTACCGCAGTGTCATGCCAACCAATCTGTATGGTCCGCACGACAATTTCCATCCGGAACACAGTCATGTGATCCCGGCCATGATCCGCCGATTTTACGAGGCCAAACAAGCGAATGCGTCCGAAATCACCATTTGGGGAACCGGCACCCCGATGCGCGAGTTCTTATACGTTGACGATATGGCATCGGCCTGTATTCACATCATGCAGCTCGATCAGTGCCGGTATCGCCAGTTCACCGCGCCGATGCAATCTCATATCAATATCGGTACCGGCAAAGACTGCACCATCCGGCAACTTGCTGAAACCATCGCCCGCGTTTCTGATTTTCAGGGAGAACTGAAATTCGATTCTTCCAAACCGGACGGGACGCCACGCAAACTCTTGGATATTTCCCGCCTTCAACAACTGGGCTGGACGGCTTCAACACCGTTGGAAGAAGGGCTGCACCAAACCTACCAATGGTTTACAGAAAATCATCAATTGGTCAGACATTAACTTGCCGTATCTTCCGCTGCTGTTTCAGCCCAAGCAAAGATACGCGTTTTGCAGGAGTCATACGATGTTGATACCCGTTATTCTTGCAGGCGGCTCCGGTACCCGCCTATGGCCACTTTCCCGCGCACGCTACCCGAAGCAGTTTCTTTCGCTGACCGAGGAAAAAACCATGCTTCAGGCGACCATCGCTCGGCTGGCCGACATGGACACCGACGCACCGATCACCCTATGTAATGAAGCCAACCGATTTCTGGTCGCTGAACAGCTGCTTGAATACGGGCAGCTCGGGCAAATCATTCTCGAGCCCGTCAGCCGCAATACCGCGCCGGCCATTGCCCTGGCTGCGATGGCCGCTCAGGCTGAGCACAACGACCCCTTACTGCTGGTTTTGGCCGCGGACCATGACATTCAGGATCCCCAGGCCTTCCAGCAGGTTCTGACCGCTGCAATCCCTGCGGCCAGCAGTGGCAAATTGGTCACCTTCGGCATCGTTCCCACCTGCCCGCATACCGGCTACGGCTACATCCAGCAAGGCAAACCGCTCGACGAGGGTTATAGCGTCTCGCAGTTTGTCGAAAAGCCGGATCAAGCGACCGCTCAGGATTATCTCAATACCGGCGGTTACCTCTGGAACAGCGGCATGTTTATGTTTCGTGCCAGCCGCTATCTGGAAGAATTAGCACAGCACCGTCCGGCCATCTACGAGGTCTGCCAGGCAGCCTTTCAGAATAGCCGGGAAGACCTCGACTTTATCCGGATTCAGGACGAGATCTTCAGTCAGTGCCCGGATGAATCCATTGATTACGCGGTGATGGAACACACGACCGACACTGTCGTCTTTCCGCTGGATGCCGGCTGGAGTGATATCGGCAGCTGGTCATCACTTTGGGATATTCATCCCAAGGACAAAAACGGCAATGCTGTCATTGGGGATGCGCTCCTGCATGAGAGCCAGAACTCTCTGGTTTACAGTCAACACCGCTTGATCGCCACCATCGGGCTGGACAATATGGTGGTGGTGGATACCAAAGACGCCATCCTGATTGCCCGCAAGGACAAAGTTCAGGATGTCAAAACCGTGGTTGAGCAGTTGAAAACCCGTGGCCGGGCCGAGTTTGAATACCACCGCGAAGTGTATCGCCCATGGGGGAATTATGATTCCATCGATCATGGTGGCCGGTATCAGGTGAAACACATCACCGTCAAACCCGGTGCCAAACTCTCGCTCCAGATGCATCATCACCGGGCCGAGCACTGGGTGGTGGTGTCCGGAACCGCCAAAGTCACCATCGGTGATCAAGAAATCCTCCTCACTGAGAACCAGTCTTCTTATATCCCGCTCGGCGTGGTCCATGCACTGGAAAACCCGGGGAAAATCCCGCTGGAGCTGATTGAAATCCAATCCGGGCCCTATCTGGGAGAAGATGACATCATTCGCTTTGAAGACCGATATGGCCGGAGTTAACTATGCCTGAGACACTCCACTGTTTTAAAGCCTATGATATCCGGGGAAAGCTGGGCGAAGAGCTCAATCCGGACATCGCTTATCGCATTGGCCGCGCGTATGGTGAATATCTACAGCCGAAAACCGTCGTGATCGGGGCGGATATTCGCCTCTCTTCGGAAGCACTGAAACAGGCTCTGGCCGATGGGCTGATGGATGCCGGTGCCGATGTGCTCGACCTCGGTGTAACCGGCACCGAAGAAGTCTACTTTGCGACCTTCTTCCTGAATGTCGATGGCGGGATCGAAATAACCGCCAGCCATAATCCCAAAGACTATAACGGGATGAAGCTGGTTCGGGCGGGCAGCCAACCCATTTCGGGGGATTCCGGCTTGCGTGAAATCCAGCACCTGGCTCAAGAAAACCGCTTTTCCCCGGTCCGTCGGCGCGGCACCTATCGTCGGCATCACCTTCTGCCGGATTATATCTCGCATATCCTCAGCTATATCGACACACGGCAACTCACCCCCCTGAAACTGGTGGTGAATGCCGGCAACGGGGCGGCCGGTCATGTGATCGATGCCATCGAAGCACAGTTCAAGGCCGATCAGGTGCCGGTGGAATTTATCAAAATCCACCACGAAGCCGACGGCAACTTTCCCAATGGCGTGCCCAACCCGTTGCTGCCGGAATGCCGCGCGTGTACTGCCGAAGCTGTCAGAGCACACGAAGCTCATATGGGCATCGCCTGGGACGGTGATTTTGACCGCTGTTTCCTCTTCGATGAAAACGGCCGGTTTATCGAAGGCTATTACATTGTCGGACTACTGAGCGAAGCCTTTGTGAAGAAACAGCCGGGGGCGAAGATCATCCATGATCCACGACTGACCTGGAACACCATCGACATCGTCAACACACATGGCGGACGGCCCGTCCAGTCTAAAACCGGTCACGCTTTTATCAAAGAGCGTATGCGCCTTGAGGACGCCGTCTACGGAGGAGAAATGAGCGCGCACCACTACTTCCGCCATTTTGCCTACTGTGACAGCGGCATGATCCCCTGGCTGCTCGTTGCAGAGTTGCTCTGTACAACAGGCAAAACACTGTCGGCAATGGTGGACGCCCGAATCGATGCCTACCCGGCATCCGGTGAAATCAACTGCCAGCTCGCGCAGCCCGAGGCCACCATTCAACATGTTCTGGATACCTACCAGAGTCAGGCGATTGAAACTGATTTTACCGATGGGATCAGCCTGTCGTTTTCAAACTGGCGCTTTAACCTCCGGCTCTCCAATACCGAACCTGTGGTCAGGCTCAATGTGGAGTCCAAAGCTGATGTCCACCTCATGCAGCAAAAAACAGCGGAATTACTCGCACTATTACGCGGCACTTAATGATTTACAGGAATACGAGGATCTTTCAGTCACGATTCGAACACCTTATGGAAGCTGATGCTTCGGCTTTATTCAACACGCAAGAGCAACACCAAATCTATTTCCGAAAGTAGTTTCAGCGATATTGAACGGAGCAAGATATGATTAAAAAATGTTTATTTCCTGCAGCGGGTTACGGTACACGCTTTTTGCCTGCAACGAAGTCAATCCCCAAAGAAATGATGCCCATTGTAAATAAGCCGCTCATTGAGTACGGCGTGAATGAAGCAATCGCCGCCAATATTGAAGATATCTGTATCGTGACCGGGCGCGGCAAACACGCCATCATGGATCATTTTGATCAAAGCTATGAGATTGAACATCATCTTCATGGTTCATCCAAAGAAACCTTGCTGACGGAAACCCGGCGGCTTATCGATCAGGCAAATTACACCTTTATTCGCCAGCGTGAAATGAAAGGGCTGGGCCATGCCATTCTCACCGGGCGAGAGCTGATCGGCAACGAACCTTTTGCGGTCATTCTGGCAGACGATCTCTGTGTGAGCCCACACGATAGCGTGCTCGCTCAGATGGTTGAGCTGTATCAGCAGTTCCGCTGTTCAATAGTCGCCATTGAGGAGGTCCCGGATGACGAGGCCCATAAATATGGCATCGTCACTGGCCAGAGAATCCAACAGGACTTGTTCCGCATCGATAATATGATCGAGAAACCGGAGCCCGGTACGGCCCCCAGCAATATGGCGATTATCGGCCGCTATATTCTGACCCCTGATATTTTCAATATCCTGGAGCAAACCGCCCCCGGCAAGAATGGCGAGATCCAGATCACCGACGCCCTGTTAACACAAGCTCAAAACGGTTGTGTCCTGGCGTACAAGTTTAAAGGGCAACGATTTGACTGTGGTACGGTCGATGGCTTTGTCGCCGCAACAAACTACTGCTACCAACATGTCTATCAGACGACGTCCGATCCGTTCTCCCGACAAAAGACGGGCACCGTCACCAGTATTCAACCAGATATTCAGCCACTCATATCTAACGGTTAAATCAAGCGACGCTGGGACTTTCTGCCTCCTTCGCTTTTTCAACGATCAACAATATCTGTTCGAGGTGATTTATGATACGAAACTTTATTCTGGCCATATTCAAAATGCTGCCGCAGAAACTACATATCTGGTTAAGATTCAGATACCACGTAGGTTATTTTCCTTCATTCAAAAATCCCAGAAGTTATAACGAAAAGCTCCAACTCAGAAAGCTATACGACAAGAATCCCCTGTTTCCGATTTGCTCTGACAAGCTGGCGGTCAGAGACTATGTCACTGAAAAGGTCGGCAGCCAGTACCTGGTGCCGCTCTTGTATGAGGGAGAAGATATCAATAAAGAAGTCCTGGAATCTCTGCATGAAGATTATGTCGTAAAACCAACCCATGACTCCGGAAGCGCTTGCATCGTACAACAGAAAGACCACCCCGATTTAAACGCCGTCGTCAGCAAAATCAGACAAGCACTGAATAACGATTTTGGGACAGACACACTGGAGAATTGGTATTCGGATATCAAACCCAGGGTCCTCATTGAAAAAATGCTGAAAAATGCGGACGGGAAAAGCCCAGATGATTTTAAATTTCATGTATTCAATAGTGACGGCGAGTGCAAAGTGATTTTTTCCGTCGATTACGACCGACATAAAAACCATAGCCGCACTTTTTATAATGAAGATCTGGAAGTGCTCCCATTCAGTGCGGGGGAATGTGCCAATTATTTCTTACCCATTGAACATCTGGATAACTATGAGGAAATGTTGGATGTCGTCAAAAAGCTGGCCGCTGATTTTGATTATGTCCGGGTCGACCTCTATAACCTGGACGGAAAAATCTATTTTGGCGAACTGACGTTCGCCCCGCAGTCAGGCTTTTTGAACTTCAGTGATTTCGAATCGGATTATCAGCTGGGAAGTTACTGGAAAATGGCGCCCAAGCAGCCTCACTTCTCTTATTAAACCAGGAGACAATGCCTGTTTCACATCAACTTATAGACACGCCTAACACAGTCGCTGCTCCAAACCAAACCATAAGCCAACATTCTGTTGGCTTATTTTTTCATGATTATCTGTACTCAAACGCAGGGCGGCATTGGGCGTCATTCAAATTATCCCGCTCGGCGCGTCCCTTCGGATGAAGACGACGTCTGACGGTCAAACACGCCTTGTAACCACACTTCATGTCTGCGAGGCATTCAGAAACAGTGAAATTAGTCTGCTTCACCGGCTGATGCGGCGTGCTATGCGCCGTCATCAGCCCTTTCCAGGACATCATCGCTTATTGCAATAGGTTGCTATGCTTTTGATTTTATTTATGGAATAGTCATTTAAAATTCAATATTCAAGGATGAACCATGATAGAACGCATCACGCAGCTATTTCCGCTGTGGGCTATTGCCTTTTCACTTTGTGCTTTTTTGCAGCCCGCTTTGTTCGTCGATCTCAAAAGCCAGATCGTGCCCCTACTAACGGTGATCATGCTGGCCATGGGTGTGACACTGTCACCCAAAGACTTCTCCAATGTACTCAAGCATAAGGTCGCTGTTGGTGTTGGCGTGCTCCTCCAGTTTGGGATCATGCCGCTAGCCGCTTTGCTGATCAGTTCCATCATGGGCTTGAGCACTGAACTGACGGTGGGCATGGTGCTGGTCGGCAGTGTGGCCGGTGGCACCGCATCCAACGTGATGGCATTTCTTGCCAAAGGCGATGTCGCACTCTCAATCTCCATGACCGCCATTTCAACCCTGCTCGGCGTGGTGCTGACGCCACTGCTGGTTTCATTGCTCATCGGACAAAGTGTCGATGTCCCAACCGGCGCCATGTTGATCAGCCTGGTTAAAATCGTCTTCGCCCCGGTCATTCTCGGGTTGGTGATCAATACCCTGGCACGTAAACAAATCGATAAAATCCAGCCCCTGCTGCCACTGATCTCCATGGCAGCCATTGTGCTGATTATTGCCATCGTGGTTGCGCTCAATGCCGACAACCTCAGCCGCATCGGGCCGCTGGTCGCTCTGGCTGTGATGCTGCATAACGGGTTGGGCCTGCTCTGCGGGTATGTCGCCTGCCGTCTGCTGAAGTTTGAAGAAAAAGTCTGCCGGACCATTGCGCTGGAAGTGGGACTGCAAAACTCAGGCCTGGCTACGGCACTGGCGATGAAGTTCTTTACCCCGGCAGCCGCAGTGCCCGGCACGATCTTCTCCATCTGGCACAACATTTCCGGCTCGATCCTGGCCGGGTACTGGTCCAAACGTCAGGATTCGAAAGCAGCGCCGCAAGATACAACTGCCTGATCGGTGCTTACCTGAGACATTTCCGATAAGGTTTACAGACACACTGGGTATGTCTACATCAATAAAGATCGCGACGTGACCATGACCGCTCTTCATTTAGCAGAGCGGTCATGCACAAAAGCCGTTGGCGTTTCTTATCATATGGTTACAATAAATATCGCAGATAAGGGATGTGACTCTGTCTACCTGCCATCATCGTTAAAATAACGCCAACAGCGAATGTGAGGAAAGACGACCGACTATGATGAACTTAATGCATTGGAAATTGCTCATCGCTGTTGCAGATGCCGAAAATGTTTCTCGCGCAGCGAATAAAGTCGGTCTCACCCAATCTGGCGCGAGTCAGGCTATCAGCCAGGTAGAAGATGCATTAGGCGTGAAAATTTTTATCCGTGATCGCAGAAAAACCACAACGACTGCGATTGGTATGCAGATTATCGACAAAGCCAGAAAGATGATTGCTGAACTGGAGTCCATCCAAAACCTGGTGGATGCCTCCAAAGGCTATCATATGGGTAAAGTCAGCATTGCCAGCTTCCCCTCAGTCTTCACCTCCCTGTTACCGCCTCTGATCCAGAACTTTAAAAAACGCCATCCCAGCGTTGACATTATCTCTTTAGCCGCGACTGACGAAGAGGTCGAAGTGTAGTGGTCAAGTAAAATTGGCCACAGTTTTAGAGTCATTCCAGAATAACCGTTCTGACTCATTTGGCGTCAAACCACCGTTATATTGATGTGGCCTGACCTTGCTGTAATATTCCGTGATGTA